>CACXMH010000037.1 GCA_902768715.1 Fibrobacter succinogenes
GCTTATCCTCGACTCCAAGAAGCCGACGATCCCGGTTGCAGAATACATCTACACCGAAAACCGCTACAAGCAGCTCACCCGTAACAATCCGGAAGTGGCAAAGAAGCTCGCCGACGACCTCCAGAAGGAAGTGGACGCCCGCTACGCATTCTATGATGCCATGTCCAAGGATACGGAAGGGCTGATCAGCCTGTAAGAGGTTTGAGGACGCGACTTCGTCGCTTTGAGCGATGAGGTCGGCCTTACGGCCTTTGAGATTATTAGTAAGACGAGAGTCGAAGAAACTTCGGCTCTCGTCTTTTTTTGTCAAGAAAAAATTGAAGCTAGTCGTCCATTCCAACGAGCTGGAACTGTTCGTTGAATTTCAGTTCCAGGTCATTGGCGAGTTCTACGTCGTAACCGTAGCGTTCCTTGTCCACCTTGATGACAGGAGTCGTGGCGTAGTTCGCCTTTACATAGTCGGCGATTCCCTTGGGAACAAAGCTTGCGGGCACGCCCTTCTGCTTATTCTCCACCTTGTTCCAGGTGCCGTCCTTGAAAAGCTCAATCTTGGTGCCGTCATCCAGGCGGACTTCGTACTTGGTCTTTTCGAAGAATCCGGAATCCTTTTCGGCAAAGAGAATCTTCTGGGCGGGGAACTTTTGTGCCACGAAGGTCTTGACGGCGGCGGGCAACTGGTCCACGGCAATAGGAGTGTCGTCGGCATAGGCGGCAACCGACAGGAACAGGGCACAAACAATAGCCATAACGAACTTGTGGGCGTACGACATGATAAACTCCTTGGTTAAAGTGTTTTCTCGTTTACATCCATAATATACATCAAAAATTCAATAATGTCAAATATATAATTTTCATTATTTTAATCAAAAATTTTTATCAATGATTAAAAACCGATTATATACTACGCTCATGTAAAAAATACAAATTTATCTATAACATGGAAAGAAAAATGCCCCGTCAAGCGGGGCATAAAAGGATTTACTCCTATTTTTAGCGGATTCGGTCAAGCCGAGCAGCCATTACCCGTGAACCGCAGGCGACTCGTATTGACGAGTCGTCGAAGGCGAGCTTTGGACACTTGCGCTTTAGCGCTTAGTGTACATGGCCACCTTTAGGTGGGCGCGAGGCGATTCCGGAGACTCTGCTACAAGAATGAGCCGAGCAGCCATTATAGCGGTACGTTGCCGTGTTTCTTGCATTCCGTAGGAATGGGATTGTTGGCCTCGAGGCTGTTGAAAGCCGCGATAATACGAGCACGGGTTTCCGTCGGGGACACCACCTCGTCGATAGAGCCCGTGCTTGCCGCAATATAGGGGTTCAGGTGCTCGTTTTCGTACTTGGCGATAAAGTCCGCACGGGCCTGCTTGGGGTCGGCGGCGGCGGCGATTTCCTTCTTGTGGATAATATCTACCGCACCTTCGGCTCCCATCACCGCAATCTGGGCGATAGGCCAGGCCAGCACGTAATCGGAGCCCAGATGCTTGGAGTCCATGGCGATGTAGGCGCCGCCGAAGGCCTTGCGCATGATGAGCGTAATCTTCGGGACGGTGGCTTCGGCATAGGCGTAGAGCAACTTGGCACCGTGACGGATGATGCCGTTGTATTCCTGTTTCTTGCCGGGCATGTACCCCGGAACGTCGGCCATGGTGAGGAGCGGAATGTTGAAGCAGTCGCAGAAGCGGATAAAGCGGGCGGCCTTGTCGCTGGCGTCGATATCCAAAGTGCCTGCCAGGTACTGGGGCTGGCTGGCCACGATACCCACGGCCTTGCCTTCGATGCGGGCAAAGCCCACCACCACGTTCTTCGCGAAATCGGGCTGGACTTCGAAGAAGCTGTCTTCATCTACCAGGATAGAGATGGGCTGGCGCACGTCAAAGACCCGCTTTGCGTTTTCGGGAACCAGGTCCTGAATCTGGGAGGAACGGTCCTTGTAGTTGAACTTGGTGACCGGGCTTCTTTCGAAAGCGCTCTGGGGCAAGTATCCCAGGAGCTTGCGGACACCGTCCAGGCAGGACTTGTCGTCGCTGTAGGCAAAATGAACCACGCCGGAGGTGGCCTTGTGAACCTGGGCTCCGCCCAAGTCCATGGCAGAAATCTGCTCACCGGTAACAGCCTTCACCACACCCGGGCCCGTAATGAACATCTGGGCGGTGTTTTCCACCATGAAGATGAAGTCGGTAATGGCCGGAGAATAGCAGGCACCGCCTGCGCAGGGGCCGAGCACCACGGAAATCTGGGGAATGAGGCCGGAGGCGTGGGTGTTGCGCTTGAAAATTTCGGCATAGCCGTCAAGAGCGTGGACGCCTTCTTCGATACGGGCTCCACCGCCGTCATTGATGCAAATAAAAGGAGCGCGGGACTTGACCGCCAGGTCCATGGCGTGGCAAATCTTCTGGGCATGAACTGCACCGAGGGTTCCGCCGTTCACGGTGAAATCCTGGGAACTGGCATAGACCAGACGGCCATTGATCTTGCCGTAGCCGGTCACCACGCCGTCGCCCGGAAGGCGTTTCTTTTCGGGCAGGTAGGCGGCTTCGGACTGCTGGAAAGCACCGATCTCTACGAAGGTGCCCTTGTCGAACAGGTATTCGACACGCTCGCGGGCGGTCATCTTGCCCTGTTCGTGCTGACGGGCCACACGGGCTTCGCCGCCGGCAGCGTCGCGGACAGCGTTACGGTTTTCCAGTTCCTTGATATACTTTTGGTCCCACATGTTTTGTTCCTTTTGTTTAAAAATCTAGGTTCGGGGCTCGAGGTTCGGGGTTCGTGTTTGCGAGTTTTAGGACTTGTCATCCTCACGAAAGTGAGGATCCGCTAGATTGCAGTAAGCGGATGTTCGCATTCGCGAACATGACGAATTCACTACACATTCCACATCCCTCATTCTTCTCACAACCGTGAAACGGGGGCGTTGCGGGGGTGTCCCCCGCAGAGGGGGTAGCGGATGCGGCTAGGAGATCCCCGCCTTCGCGGGGATGACAAGTCGCAGGAGCGAGGGGGAGTCCTCCCCCACCCTTGGATTACTTCTTCTTGGCCTTCTTAGCAGGAGCCTTCTTGCAAGCCTTGGAGCACTTGCAAGCGCTCTTGCAGAACTTCACGTAGGCGGCGAGGGTGTCGCAGAAGACTTCGTCGGGGGTGTTGTCGCCGTTGATGCGGCTGATGATGGACTTGCTGTACTTGCCCAGCACCTTGGCGGTGGATTCCTTATAGACCTTGAGGCGGTTCTTGATGACGGCTTCGTCGGCGTCGTCCTTGCGGCCTTCGATTTTTGCGCGGTTCAGGAGGCGGGCAACGATGGTCTTCTCGTCCTTGATGTCCAGCACAAAGATGTGCTTCACGTCAACCACGGATTCGATGAGCTTGACCTGGGCGACAGTGCGAGGAATGCCGTCGAGGAGGAGGGTGTCCTTGTCCGGATTCACCTTGTTGGTGTTCACCAGGCCTTCGATGAAGCGGCCGAAGATTTCAACAGTGGCTTCGTCGGGAACCAGGAGGCCCTTGCTGGAGTAAGAAGCGAGAAGCTTGCCGGATTCGCTGGAAGGAGCGATGCCGCGGAAGATGTCGCCCGTGGAGATGTGCTTGAGGGCGGTGGTAGCAGCGAGCTTTGCGCCGACGGTGCCCTTGCCGGAACCGGGTGCGCCAAAGATGAGAACTGCAGGAATTTTAGCCATTGTTGAACCTCTTGGGTTGATTGTTAAATTTCGGCCCAAAAGATAGAAAATGGCAGTGCCTGCAAGATGTTGATTTTATTACTTTCCGCTTGCTAAAGGGCAAAAAAGAAAATTCCGTGGAAAGTCCACGGATTTTCTGTTACGTGCAAGACCCGGACCAAATTCTAGCCGGAATTCGTGCCGTCTTCGGGAATCTTTTCGCAGGCGAAGGACAGCTTGCCGTCCTTGACTCCGATGGTGATGGTGGAAAAGTCCGTCATGGTCTCGAGAAGGAGGCCTTCGGCAATTTCGTCTTCTACCAGGTTCTGGATGGTGCGGCGGATGGGGCGAGCCCCCAGGGCGGAATCGTAGTTGTGGTTCACGATGAATTCCTTCGCTTCCTGGGTCACCTCCAGCAGGATTCCCCTTTCGGAGAGGTTCTTCTGCAAGAAGGAAAGCTGGATATCCACCACAGACACTAGGTCTGCCTTGGACAGTGGGCGGAACACGATCTGCTCGTCAATACGGTTCAAGAACTCCGGCGAGAAGACGCGCTTCACCTCTTCGCGGATGGCGGTTTCCATGCGCTCGTAGTCGTCGGTCTCCCCCATCTTGGTGAATCCCATGCCAGAGCTGTGGCGGACTTCGCGGGCGCCGGCGTTGCTGGTCATGATGATGATGGTGTTCTTGAAGTTGATCTTTCGGCCGTAGCTGTCGGTCAGAATACCGTCGTCCAGAATCTGCAAAAGCAGGTTGTAGATGTCGGGGTGAGCCTTCTCGATTTCGTCCAGAAGCACCACGCTGTAGGGGCGCTTGCGGACCTTCTCGCTGAGCTGGCCGCCGCTTTCCTCGAAGCCCACGTATCCCGGAGGCGCTCCGATGAGGCGGCTGATGCTGTGCTTTTCCATGTATTCGCTCATGTCGATACGGATCATGGAATCTTCGCTGCCGAAAAGGGAAAGGCTTAGCACCTTCGCAAGTTCCGTCTTGCCCACACCGGTGGGACCCAGGAACAGGAAACTCCCCATGGGGCGCTTGGTGTCGCGGATGCCTGCGCGGGTGCGACGTATTGCCTTGACCACGGCATCTACCGCCTGGTCCTGCCCGATGACGCGTTCCTTGATTTCGTCGCCCAGGTGCAAAAGTTTCTTGGCTTCTTCGCCGGCGAGGCGGCTTACGGGAATGCCCGTCATCTTGCTGATGCAGTCACGAATGGCGTTTTCATCTACCACGGGAATGGTTTCGGATTCCTTGTCGGCGGACAGGGCGTCGCGACGTTCCATCACCTGCTTTTCCAGTTCTTCGGTCTTGTCCCTGAGGGAGGCGGCCGTCTCGAAATTCTGGTTGGCCACGGCGTCGTCCAGCTGCCGCTTGGTTTCTGCCAGTTCGTCTTCCAGGTCCTTCAGATCCTGAGGAATACAGATGGAATCTAGGCGCACGCGGGCGCCGGTTTCGTCCAGCACGTCGATGGCCTTGTCCGGCAAGAAACGTTCGCTGATGTAGCGTTCCGCCAACAGGACCGCCGCACGGACAGCGTCGGGTGTGTAATGCACCTTGTGGTGGGCTTCGTACTTGGCACGGAGCCCGTCCAAAATCAGAATGGAATCTTCGGCGTTGGGCGGGTTCACCACGATGGTCTGAAAACGGCGTTCCAGGGCCGCATCCTTCTCGATGTACTTGCGGTATTCATCGATGGTGGTAGCACCTATGCACTGGAGCTCGCCTCGGGCCAGCGCCGGCTTGAAAATGTTGGAGGCGTCCAGGCTGCCTTCGGAGCCACCTGCGCCAACGATAGTGTGGAGTTCGTCGATGAACAAAATGACGGAGCTGTCCACACGCTGAAGCTCCATAATGAGCCCCTTCACACGTTCCTCGAACTGGCCGCGGTACTTGGTGCCCGCCACCATGGCGGCCACATCCAGAGTCACCACACGCTTGTTCATAAGGAGTTCCGGAATCTTCTTCTGCACAATCTTCTGGGCCAGGCCTTCCACGATGGCGGTCTTGCCTACGCCGGGCTCGCCGATAAGGGCGGGATTGTTCTTCTTGCGGCGGCAAAGAATCTGGATAAGCCGTTCGATTTCCTGCTCGCGGCCGATGATGGGGTCCAGCTTGCCTTGGCGGGCCAGGGCCGTCAGGTCGCGGCCGAAATGATCCAGGATAGGCGTCTTGGACTTGGTGCCGGGACGCCCCTGGGGGCCGCCCTGTCTCGGGCTGGAAATGGGTTCGTCGGGCTGGTCGTCGGCACTGCCCCGCTTGAGCTGGTCCAGGGCCTGCTGGAAACTTTCGAAGGTCACGTTGTAGGTGGAAAGGGTGGCCGCCGCCGGAGAATCGCTCTGCTGGAGTATGGCAAGCATCAAGTGCTCGGGACCGATATACTGGTCACCCTCTTCTTTTGCAATCTTTGCGGCGTTGAACATGACCGCCTTGGTGCGGGCGGTAAAGGCCAGGAGGCCTCCGCGGTTGTCGCCGCCGATGGTCATGAGGCCGCCGTCGTTGGTGAGGGCCCGCTGGACAACCTCCCCCAGTTCCGCAAGGTTCACCTTCAGGGCCTTCAGGGTCTCGGAGGCATAGCCAGAATCTTCGCGGACAAGGCCCAGAAGAAGATGTTCCACCGTAATGCTGTCGCTTCCCAGGTTACGGGCCGCCATACGGGCCGCCTGGAGGACTGCCTTTGCCTTTGCAGAAAAAATACCGTTATTCTCAGACATAAACAGGTGTTAGGTAATAGGTTGTAGGTTATAGGTTACATCCATCAGATTTAGGAAAAATGGAAAATCACACATACAATAAATATATATAACAATCCGCGCAAGATTTTTTCCCTAATTCCTAAGACCTGTAACCTAAAACCTCTATTGAATGATGCCGCCGTGCATCACGACCCTACGTTTGGCGAAACTCGCCAATTTTTCGTCGTGGGTCACGATGAGGAAGGCCTGGTTGAACTTTTCGTTCAGCTCGCCAATCAGCTCGTTGAGCATCTGGGAATTGGCCTCGTCCAGGTTGCCGCTGGGCTCGTCGGCCAGCACCAAATCCGGATGGTTCATGAGGGCACGGGCGATGGCCACCCGCTGGCGTTCGCCGCCACTGAGTTCCCTGGGCAAATGTTTCAGGCGGTCCTTGAGACCCACCGTCTCCAACAGCATGGCGGCTCGTTCCTTGCATTCCGCCTCAGAGGTTCCCAGGATGCGGCCCGGAACGCAGACGTTCTCGATGGCCGTAAATTCGCTGAGCAGGTGGTGGAACTGGAAAACGAACCCTACCTGCACCCGATGGTACATGTCACGCTCCTGGCTGCTGAACTTGGAAAGAGGCTTGCCCTTGAAAAGGATTTCGCCGGAAGTGGGCGTGTCCAGCATGCCCACCAGGTTCAAGAAGGTGGACTTGCCCGACCCCGAAGAGCCGGTGAGAGCCACCAGCTCTCCCGCTTCCATGGAAAAGTTTACGCCCTTGAGGATTTCAAGTTCTTCACCAGTTTCGGAGAACACCCGCCGGAGATCAATAGTTTGCAAAAGTTTATCAGACATAAAAAACAATCACAGAACAAATAAAGCCAAGAAAACAATCAATGCCAAAAAGGGGACGGCAAAAAGCGACAGAAACAATACACAGTAAAAGGAAACCTTCAAGTTCCAAAAGAACAAGCGCCACGATCCCCGTTTTGTCTTGCAAATTTCATTTTGACAGTCCTTGCAAATATTCCCCACCCTGTTCCGCACTCGAATGGCAAGGTTGCTCTGAAGGGGGGACATGCCCACCTTGTCGTTGAAATCCTTACCGCATTTTGAACATTTGCACTGCATGGCGAGAATATAGTAAATAGTGGGTAGAATCTAGGGGCTAGGGGGTATGAGGTGTGAGGTCGGGCCGGAGTTTACCCTGAGTTTTATCGAAGGGGCCCTTTGAGGCGCGGGGCACGGAAATCGCGATTAAGAACGCTTTGCGGCGATAAGAACCACGGAACCGAGAATCAGGGCAATTCCGATTCCAAGGCGTACAGTGAGGATTTCTCCAAAGACAAGTACACCGATGGACACGGCGGTTACGGGTTCGAGAGCCCCGAGAATTGCCGTAGGCGTAGAACCTATAATCTTTACGGCCTTCACCATGAATATAAGCGAAAGAACCGTCGGTACAGCACCCAGCATAAAGCCCCAGCCCCAGGAACTGGCCTGCATAAACACCGGCGGAAGCCCGGAGCCCAGCGTCACCGAATAGAGCAACAAAAACACCATGCAGAAACTGATGGCGTAAAAGGTCATCTTTACGGAGCCCATCTGCAGCTTGATGCGGTTCGCCATCACCATATAGATGGCATAGGATATAGAAGAGATAAACACCAGCACAAGCCCTACCGTGCTCAGGGGCGCTCCATCTCCGCCGCGGTACAAGAGGGCAATTCCCGCCATGGAAACGGCGATGGAAACAATGGTCCAGACCTTGATTTTTTCCTTGAAGAATACGGCCATCAGCACAGAAACTTCCAGCGGGTAAAGGAACAGGAGCGTAGAGGCTAGCCCCGCGTCCATGAACTTGAAGGAGGCGTAATAGGTCAGGGAACTCACCGCAAAGAGGAACCCGAACGCAACAAGCGCGCCGAATTCGCGAAACGAAATTTTAAAGTGCGAACCCTTCGCAATGACAACAACAAAAAGGAGGAGCGCCGCCGTAAAGAATCGGTAAAAGAGGACCGTTTCCGGAGAATACCCCTGGGCGTACAAATGCAGGGCCCCAAGGGGGTTCGTGCCGTAACAGATGGCGGAAAGGGCCGCAAAGACGAAGCCTTTTATAGCGGTGAGGTCGCTTCGCTTTGAGGTTTGAGTTCGCTCGCATTGCTCGCTTTGAGTTTTTTTAATTAAAAACATATTGCCTCAAAGGGCAAAGCCCGACCTCATACCTCAAAGTGCCCCAGGCACGACCTCATAGCTATTATATCGCGAACTTGGTGGCGTCGGCCAACTGCACGCTGGCGATGCGGGAAATGCCCTTGATTTCCTGGGTTACGCCGTAGAGCATGTCGGCTTCGGCCATGGTGCGCTTGTTATGGGTCACCACGATGAACAGGGTCTGCTTGCTGAATTCGCGGAGCAGCGCCATGAAGCGGCCCACGTTGGCATCGTCAAGCGGGCCGTCCACTTCGTCCAGCACGCAGTAAGGCGAGGGCTTTTCCATGTAGATGGCAAAGAGCAGGGCCGTGGCCGTCAGGGCATGAGGGCATGTTCACCGCCGGAGAGGGCCTTGATGCCGCGCATCTTCTTGCCGGTGGGTCGAACGTTGATTTCGATGTCGGCGTCCAGAATGTCGCCGGGCTTGCCGTTTTCGTCCAGCTTTTCCACCAGGCTCATCTTGGTCTCGCCGTTCAGGAACAGCTTGCTGAACACGAACTGAAAGTTCTTCTGGATCCGTTCGAAGGTTTCCAGGTAGCGGCTGCGGGCGATATCGTCCAGCTTGGTGATGGTGCGGTCCAGCGAGGCGCGGGCACGGTCCAAATCGTTGAACTGGATTTCCACTTCTTCCAGACGCTTCTTTTCGTCTTCGTAGTCCTCCATCACGTTCACGTTGATGGGGCCAAGTTCCTTGATTTTCCCGCGGAGTTCGCGAATTTCCTTGTCCGCCTCGGGCTGGCTGTATTCCACACGCTCGAATTCTTCGGGAGCCTGCAGGTCGAAGGACCATTCGTTCTGGAGGCGTTCCTGAAGGCGATCCAGGTTGGACTGGAGTGCCTCTTGCTTGCGGCCCACCTCGTTCAGTTCCTTCATCTTGTCAATCATGTCGTCGCGGATGGTGTCCAGTTCGCTCCGCCAGCTGTCCAGATCGCCGCTGACCACTTCGTAGCGTTCACGGGCGGCGTCACGCCGACCTTCCAACTCGCGAAGGGCAGAATCCTTTTCCTGGACGGAGGATCCCAGGTCATCGATATCCCGGGCGGCCTTTTCCATAGAAATCTTGTTGGTCTCCATATCCCGCTTGCGGGACTCGATGGAATCCCCGAGGAACTGGACCTGGTCGGCGATGTTTCTCAGGCGGTCCGTATTCTGGGAGAGCTTCGCGGACTTGTCCTGGGATGTCCTTTCCAGGTCGCGGACTTCTTCGTCCTTTTCGCGGAACAGGGTTTCCTGTTCTACAAGCTCGTCATTCACCCGGGCGTATTCCGCCTCGGCGCTTTCCATGGCGGCCTTGGCCTCGTTCAGGTCCGCATCGCTAGACTTCTGGGATTCGGCGGTGGCTATCCGGCCTTCGCTTTCGGAAATGTCCGCTTCCAGCTTTTCAAGTCGGGAGGACACCGATTCCAGGGTGTTCTTCTGGATCGAAATGCCAGCCTCCCCTGCCCGGAGTGCATTGTTCTTTTCGAGAATCTCGTCGGAGGCAGAAGCCAGAATCTGCCTGGTTTCATCAATTTCTGCCTGGAGGGATTCCAGAGCGCCCTGTTTCTGGGCGAGCTGCCCCTGTACAGCAGCCAGACGCTCCGTGGCCTGGGCAATCTCGTTCTTGCGGCTGAGCGCGCCGGCGGTATTGGCCCCCTGGCTCACCAGGCCGTTGGTCTTTACGATAACCTTGTCCGCCACGAAGCAGAAATCGGAATTCCTGTGCTCACGGGCCAGGTCCAGAGCCGTATCCAGAGAATCCACCAAGAAATAGCGGCTCAGAAGATTCTGTACAAAAGTCCGTGTGGTGTCGTCGCAAGTGACAAAGCTGCTCAAGGCACCCCTGATTCCGGGGTGATTCAGTTCCGGCACAGGAGCTAGTTCCAGGGAATCCATCAGGGCGAGCACCGCCTTGCCGGCGTTCTCGCTACGGAGTCCTTCTACAATTTCACGGAGGCCATCGCGGCTTTCCACCACGGCACTGTCCAGACAATCGCCCAGGGCTGCCTCTACCTGGGAGGCGTATTCCGGAGCGGCGCTGATGTGTTCCGAAAGGAACCCGCGGACAAGACCCGCCTTGTTTTCGCGAATCCACTTGCCGGCATCCGTTCCCTCGTCACTGACGCTCTGCAGCACCTCAATCCGGGATTCCAGGGCGGCACACTCGTTCTGCAAAGCCTGCAGTTCCTGCTGGGCATTGGCCAGGTCGGCATTCTTGCCTTCTAGCGTGGATTCCAGGGAGGCCTTGCGCTCGTTCAAAATTTCCAGTTCACGGGCGGTAGCTTCCATGCCCGCTTCCATGTCGCGGATGGCGGACTCCGTTTCGGACTTGCGGTTTCGCAATTCGCCCGCTTCGTCGTTCCAGCGGGAAACGCTTCCCCGGAGCATGTCGGATTCGGCATCCAGACGCTGGAAACGCCCCTGGAGGGAGGCTACGCGGTTGGCGGCGGTCAGGCGTTCGTTGGACAGTTCCCTGGACTGGCCGCGCAGGTCGTCCAGCTTGTCCCGCATCACCTGCAGAATTTCCTTTTCCCGCTCCAAGCGGGCGTTCAGTTCCTCGATGCCGCTGTCGCTTTTCAGGACCTCGTTTTCTTCTTCAAGACGGGCCCGCTCTTCTTGTAGTTCCCGGGTCTTGCCTTCGCTGATTTCAATTTCGGCAGCGGCCTTCTGGTTTGCCGCTTCTAGCGAAGAAACGGAATCCCGGAGGCGTATAATCTGGTTGTTCAGGTCGTTCAGGGCCAAGGTGGCCTGCTGCACCTGCTGTTCCAGCTCGCGGTAGTTGTTCTCGTCCTCGCTGATGGCAAGCTTCTTTTCTTCGATACGGGTCTGGAGTTCCATGGCCTTGGTCTTGGCCGATTCCACCTCGTGGTTCATGCGGCGGCTGGTGGTATCCAGGGTCGTGAGGCTTTCCTTGAAATCTTCGTACTTGTCCAGGCTTACAGAAAGGTCCAGGCTTTTCAGGCGGTTACTCAGCCACTTGAACTCCTTGACCTTTTCGGCCTGGGTCTCGTAAAGGCGCACGGAACGGCGCACGGAGCGGAGGTTATCCTCTACGCGGGCCATGTCCATCTGGACACGTTCCAGCTGGCGGGTGGCCTCCTTGCGCTGCTGGCGGTACTTGCTCACGCCGGCGGCTTCTTCAAAAAGCACGCGACGGTCGTCGGCCTTGTCGGAAAGTACGGCCTTGATCATGTCGGCGTTCATCTGGGAATAGGTGCTGGAACCCAGGCCCGAATCAAAAAGCAGGGCGTGGACGTCCCTCAACCGGCACTCCTGGTTGTTAATCAGGTATTCGCCGGTGCCGTCCCTATGGACGCGACGGGTGACAATAATTTCGGAATATTCGGAACTCAGGGCACCGTCGCTGTTGTCGATAACGATGGATACTTCGGCAAGACTCATGGCGGCACGCTCTTCGGTACCGCTGAAAATCACGTCTTGCATCTTGCTCATACGGAGCGTGGCGGCGCGCTGCTCGCCCAAGACCCAACGGATGGCGTCGGTAATGTTGGACTTGCCGCAGCCGTTAGGGCCCACCACCGCCGTAAGGCCCTTGGTGGGGAAATTGATTTCGGTCCTTTGGGCAAAGGACTTGAAACCGAATATTTTGAGCTTTGTAATCTGCACTATAGATTAATGTAGTAAAAAAGTAGGAAGTGGACAGAGGATAGTGGTTAGTGTACCGGCACGGAGGCCGGGATGACAATGGTTGGTTCGTGTGGCCCCGGGACACCCTTCGGCAGGCTCAGGGACCTTGTCGGGGTGACAGGGGTAGCTGCAAGCGGATCCTCGCCTGCGCGAGGATGACGAAGAGAGGGAGGCATCTCGGGGGAAACTCGCAGGGACTAACAGTCACAAGAGTTTCCGCATGCGGTAACAGGTCTTGCCAGTAGTAAATGTTCTCATCTGCATAAAACTCGTAATCCAGAACCACCGTTAGTTTTTTGACCGAGATGTGTGCTTCCTGAGAGAGCAGTCGAACAAAGTGAATCTGCTCTCGAGGGAAGGAATACATCGAGGGAAAGACTTGTTAAAAGAGACGTAAAGTCAAGATGAAAGCGGATCCTCGCCTGCGCGAGGATGACGAGGGAGGGAGCCGGGGTGACAGCGGGAAAACTACCGCGATTCGAAATGGAGGGTTCCGTCGGGGTTACGCGTGAACACAAGATACAGGCTGCCACCGGAAAGGCTTATGTCGAGCCATCCCTTTTCGACACGGGAATCCGTGCAGGTGCAGTTCTTCTCAGTGGGCTCAGGCCAAGTCGTGAGCGAATCTGAAGCGGCAGATTCTCCCGATTTAGAAGCATCGGACCTTGTCAATCCACATGAACACGGATACACGAAATTCGTATAAAGTATCCGTCCCTTGAAATCCCCTACCCAGTCCTCTTCATAGACTCGGCTCACCGAACTGTCCTTGATGGTATCCTGAATCCAGGGGCGGACGGTCCGTTCATCTTCGGAGACAATATCGATTTCGATTATGTCTGCTCCGGTCCGGTTTTCAATTTGCAGGCGGGTAGTAGAATCCTCGAACCAATGGCTGATACAGCCGGACAGAACAAAACAGCAAGCCACAACTGCAGCAATCAACGACAATCGCAAAGTTTTAGACTTCATCACTTGCCTCCTTCGCTGCCGGACTTTTCGTAGCGGATACCCGTGGCTTCTAGCGTCTTGGGTTCGCTCTTTGCGCCACTCATCAGGTCAAGACCCTTGCTGTCCCTGCTCTCGAAATTTTTCTTCCTTTCGATGTTCAGGGTCTCCATGGGGGCAGAGCGTGTCCCGCCCCGGGCGAACAACAACCCGTCGATGGTAGCCAAGTTGAACTGGAATTCCACCAGGAACGTTCCCTTGGCATGGAAGAAGGTCTCGTAGTCATAGCTGGAGTTATAGGCAAACCGCACAAAGGGCAGTTCGATACCGCCGCCCCAGAGAAGGTCCTTGGCGCCATGCCGCACGTTACGGCGCAGGCAGGTCGCTTCGATGGCCACCATGCGGGAGGGGTCCGGGTAATACTTCAGGGCCGCCGAATGGAATTCCTTGCGGGGGAAATCGAAGGCAACCTCGCCGTAGAGCACCTGGGCAAACAGGTTCTGCTCCCAGAAAACACGGACGGAATCGTCGTCGCCCTTGCCATTATAAAGAGCCATTTCCAGGTTGGGCAAATAGGTCAGAGGGCCACGCCCCCTACCGCCATAAATGGCCCTGGATTCCAGATCCATGGAAATTCTCAGGGACTGCCAGTGTGCCTTGTGAAAATTCGCCTGAACGCTGGTCTTGCCCCAACGGACAAGTCCCCAGGAATAAAGCAGGGAATCGTTCTCGTGAGGATAAACATCCCCCACATATTCCACGTTCTGATGCTGCATACCCCCCGCCATGGTAAAATTCATGGCCGACTGGGTGTAAGTAAGGCCCCAGGTAGTCACGGAACGGGCGATAGAAAAATCATTGTACATGGGCCAGAAGAAAAAGTCTTCGCCGTCCCAACCGGAACGTTCGAACCAGAGCAAGAAACCCAGATGGTTGTTCTTTGTCACTTCGCCACTGCCAAAGCCAGCAAAATGGTGCTTAAAAGCGTACCCTTCATGTTCGCCATAGGGGCTTTCCAGCGGAGTCTGGGTCCTGAAGGGCAGATAGTTGAAACCCAGGTCGATATAGCCGCCACGGCCACCACGCATAATATCGCGGATTTCGCGCAACTGCTGGTCGCGGGTCACGGCACCGCCTGTCGCAAGAGCGCTCGCGGGGATAGCGTCGGCCAAGGCAATGCCTGCAAAAAACAAAAGGCAGAATAAGGTTCTTATAAACCGCATACAACAAAGATATAAAATATGAACAAAAAAAACGCCCCGACCGTAAGATCGGGACGTTTAAGCTGCTTCACTTGGACTCGAACCAAGGACAACGCGATTAACAGTCGCGGGCTCTACCAACTGAGCTATGAAGCACCGTCGAATGACGCACCCAAATATAGATAAAACGATTGCCTTGTCAAGGGATTTTTATAAAAATTTCGGCTTTTTTATAAAAAAAGACCAATTCCCAGGTAATTTTTTAGAAAAACATCCACACGGCAATCCAATAGACCATAAGCAAAAATTCCATTTCCCGACCGATGTGGGAAAGGAAAGCCCCTCCAAAAGCGCCCGCACCGATTGCGACAATCCGGGTCCAGGGCATGTCAAGCCCGTGATACACGAAGGTAAGCCCGCCAAAAAATTCCACCCACAGCCAAAGGACCTGGGAAAGCACAAGGTAGCGGGTCTTGTGGCTTGTCAGGGACGTCGTGGAAAAACAGATACACAGGGCGAGCATCCGGAAAGGCATGTATTCCAGAGTAGGCTCAGCAAGGTCCATCGTGAGGTAGGAGAACAGGCCAAAAACCACCAAGGAAAGGGCAAGAATACCCGTCTCCTTGAAGATACCGACAGGACGACGCCAAAGGAACATGGAGGTTCCGAGAGCCATAAGGCAGCACAGGGCGTTCAGGATAGCATCCATTATTCACCCTCCCCTGCCAAATGGCGCATGTAGCGGACCAGCCCCCGCGCTTCGTCTTCGGAGACCCGGCCCCGATAGGGGTTCATGTTCACCCGGCCATCCAGAATGACCTTCACGAGAGAGTCATCTCCCAAGGTATCCAGCCGCACGGGCGTAAGCTTCTGGGGCAGCGGGTAGAATTCCCGCACAAACTTTTCGTTGAACTTGCCGTCTTGACCGTGGCAACCGGCGCACCTGGACGACCAGATGAATTCTACCGTCTTGGGCGAATCGACTTCCTGCACGGATACGGCTCCCGAGGGAACATCTGAACTGCCCCCGGCCCAGAACGCCCCTGCAAGGCAACCCAGGATTCCAGCAAGCACCGCGCAAAAAACCTTTACCCGTTTTCCAGAAATACCCCACAGGGGTCTTGCGCACAAAATAAAGCTTGCCACCAGTACAAGCAAGGGCAGGCACAAGGGGGCTACATTCACCACCGAAAGGGGCGCAAGGTTCGTATTCTCTACAGAAACGGCCCAGACCACGTACAGCAGGGTAACAAGGACGCCCAGCAAAAGGGGCAGTCGCAAAATGGAAAAGTCTTTTTTCTCAGGGAGGGAAACCTTTTCTGACTCCTTGTCCGACTCGTCCTGCTGCAGGACAATCTCCCCCATCACCACGTCTTCGCCCTCCAGCAAAGAGCTGAACTTGGCGCGGAAAACAAAGAACAAGGTAGTGAACAGGCCCAAGGAGAACGAAACCAGCCCAAGGTCAGTCCAGCTGAAATAGTCCGCAGGATTGTATTCCGACGGTGTGACCAGGATGTAGCGTTCAAGCCCCAGCGAAACCAAGACGGAAAACGCCACCAGGAGACGCCCGAAGGCATTTTCCCGGATAACCCGGAGCCACATCAGCTGCGGCACAACCGCCCCGAGGAACACCACCTCAAAAGAGAAAGTGCCTTTCAGCAGGAATTCCCACAGCCAGAAAACCGCCATGAACCAGGAAAGGCCAAGCATGAGCTTTTCCAGCACCCGTACGCGGCAGTGCTCCGCCGTAAGGAGGATAATGACCAGGGCAAGGCCAGAATAGATAGCCCCCGCGATAAAGTAAAGCGGGAAAAACGCCCCGCGCCACTGGGGCACGAAGGTCACCGCAAAGTCAAGGCTCACGACGGTGTGCACCCACAGCACCAGCGGAAAGAGCAGCCAGGCCATGGGGCGAATCAGCTTTTTCAGGTCGGGGAACTTTTCGCTAAAGAGGTGTGTCCCGAAAAACAGCAGGGACACAAGCCCATATACAGAAATACAGCAGAAATCCCAGACCAGGGGCGACCGCAGGTTCGAAAAGTTACCGCGGGCATCGAGAAACGGGACAACCATGTAGAAGTTTTCGATAATTCCCAGATGAATCAATGGGAACAAGGCCGCCACCGCCAGGGAACACAGGGTGGAAAGTTCCGCCACCATAGACGTGCGGCGACCGAGAGGGTA
Organism: Fibrobacter succinogenes; assembly: GCA_902768715.1. Classification (GTDB taxonomy): domain Bacteria; phylum Fibrobacterota; class Fibrobacteria; order Fibrobacterales; family Fibrobacteraceae; genus Fibrobacter; species Fibrobacter succinogenes_L. The sequence goes on from CACXMH010000037.1 coordinate 16,501, forward strand.
ACCCAGCGCAAGGAATATGGCCGAGATCAGCGTTCCTGCATGGGCAAGTCCAATCCACAGCACAAAGAGGGAAATGGGAATGCCCCAGAAGGTGCGCGCATCCGTATGCCACGCGGTCGGGCCTTCCCACAGGGAAACCCCGAAGGCGAAAGCCCCCAGAAGCAAAAGTGCAGCGCCTATGTACACGAGAATCTTGTACACTAACGCCTCCCCCGCATGTACACCACAGAAGGATCGAGACTCGCTATTTCCCGAGGCACGTAAAGATTCCTGTGCTTGGCTTCTTGAACCAGGGGGGATTCCTGGTCCAGCCAGTTCCCGAAGATAATGGCATTCTTGGGGCAGGCCTCGCTACAGGCGGTCCTGAGACCACTCCCCCGCCATTCCACACCGGGCCTTGTAGCCATCTGGGTGTGCTTGTGGTCTTGCAAGCGCTGCAGGCACAGGGAGCATTTTTCCATGACGCCCTTGGAGCGCAGGGGAACTTCGGGATTAAACTTGCGGGCAAGACCTTCCTTGACGCTATCCACATAGTTGAACTTGCGGGCACCCACAGGACAGTTCGCCCCGCAGAACCTGGAACCGGTGCAGCGCTTGTACATCATGGTGCTGAGTCCGTCGGGAGTGTGGCTTGCCGCGCCTGTGGGGCAAACCTTTTCGCAAGGGGCGTTCCCGCAGTGGAAACACATGGCAGGAGCGCCGCCGTGCATCTCGATCCAGTGCATGAACCGCCCGGCATCACGCTCTCCCTTGGAACTCAGGGGAATGTTATTTTCTTGCATGCAGGCCAGAATGCACTTGCCGCAACCGTCGCAGGCGTCCAAATCGATAGCCATGCCGAAACGGTTCAGCGGTGAAGCCCCGTGGACCTCAAGAGGGCCTGGCATGGGGACCTGCACCAGGTCAAAAGCCCCCTTGGCGCGTGACAGGGCCAGACGGACTTCTTTTTCGAACTCGGCGATTTCTGGAACTTTCGCCCCGGAAAGGTAAGGCAAGCGACGGCAGCCCCACAGGACCTGCATTAAAGCCACCACCGAACACGCCTTGATAAATTCTCGCCTATCCATAAAACAAAACCCTAACGATGGCACGCCCCGCAATGGATGGCGGCCTTCTTGAAACCCCGACCTTCGAAGGACTTTCCGCTATGGCAGTCCAGGCAGCTCTGCATGGTAAAGCGCTCCCCTCCGTAGCGGTTCTTTTGAATCTTTTCCGTAGAACCATGACAGTCGCTGCATTGCACGCCTGCCGCAAAATGAAGCCCGTGGTGGAACACCACGTGTTCGGGCAAGACTCTCTTGTGCAACCAGGGGAATTCCTCGGCACGGCTCAGGGCGGAATCCAGTTTCTCGATTCCCGGATTTTCGGTCAAGGGCAGCCTATGGCAGTCCATGCAGTCCGTCTTGGAAGGCAGGTAGGCGTGAGCCTGGTAAGTCACACCTGTATGACAATGGGAACAATCCAGCCCGATGGAATCCCCGTGAAGAGCGTGGTCAAAGGGAATATTTCCCGGAGTCTTGACTTCGGAAGCCTGCTGACGGAACAGGAAATCGGCCAGGAAGAACCCGCACAAAAGTGCCAACAATCCCGCCATCAGGTATTTCATTCCCGCTCCCAGTTACTTAGGCCTGCCCGGATCCTCCGGATTATCCAAAATGTACAAAAGCCAAGCCGTCATCATCTTCGCCTGGTCTTCGGTAAGGGGCGTTATTTCCATCGCAGGCCAAATGTCCGGGTGTTTCGGCGTAGGGTGCATCAGGTACTTGACCATCTCTTCGGGCTTTTCGGTGTACTGGGCCACATTCTCCTTCATGGGAGGGGCGGCAAACTTGCGACCCCAGCGGTGGCAGGCCTTGCATTCGTTGTTGTAGTATTCCTGGGCACCCGCCTTGAGTTCCGGAGTCACCTTGGGCAAGGAAAATACTTCTACGGCAAATAAAGCTGTTGCAAGAATCACAAAAATGGATAACGTAATTTTGAAAGTTTTTCCCATACACGCCCCCTACTTCTTGATACAGCGTACCGAGAAAGCAAATGTTTTAAGGTTCTTGAACTCACCGCTAAAGGTCTGGTTGGCGTAATACAAATTCCAATGGGGAGCCTGGGTCCCGTTAGAGGTTTCTTCAGCAACCCAGAAATCGGCCTCTTCGCCAAGGAAGGCAAATGAACCGTTGGCATCGCGGTAACCCGCAGGAACGGCCCCAAAGCCGTAGCGGTTGGTACCCAAAATTTCCTCGTCATTTTCTTCCCAGCCGCTCTCTTTACGCAGGCTCGTTCCCACATCTTCGGTGGCTAGCCCTGCGGCCTTGTTGGATTCTACCACATAATGGGCCAGCGTTTCCATATCCTTATCGGTCGGGATATACCATCCATCCGGACATATTCCCTGGTGTTTTTCGCCTAGCAGGTCTCCTGCCGCAGAATGACCGTAGGCATTGTCCAGCGCCATGGCGGCAGTCCACTGGTAGAGCCTACCATAGTTGGAGCAGTTCTCAAGGCTGTTCATATAGCACCAGCTGTTCTCTACGGCATGATTCAAGTTTTGGGCCATCCAGACCTGGCTGCCGATACGGACGGTCCTGTACATCTGGCCGTCCCTCTTGTCGCAAAGTACTGCGGCCGGAGCGTCTGCACAAAGGGATGTATCCTTGGGAGCTTCGGGCATAACCGTATCTGCCATAGCGGTATCGGGAGTCGTTTCAGGCTGGGGTTCTTCCAGGGCAACCTCCTGAACGGAGGAATCCACGGTTGCCTGCGGAACTGAATCTACAGGCGTTACAGAAGAACTGGACAGCTCCGCCTCTGCAGAAGAACTGGAGCTTTCGGAGGAACTGGACTGGACGAGGGTGTCCGCTACCGCCGTATCGTTTATAGCCGTATCAACCACAACCGTATCGACAACAGCGGTGTCGGCAATTGCCGTGTCAGAAACGACAGAATCTACGGCTGCCGAATCGACAACAGCTACCGCCTCGCTAGAAGAGGAAGGAACGGGCCGACTTTGGGTTTCGGTCTTGCACCCGGTCAACAGAACAACGGACAGTCCTAGCGCCGTCAAAACAATAGGACCTATCCCGTGTAAAGTAACCCTCTTCAGCATAAGCAGAAATATATCCAAATTTTGGCCAAAAAACCGAAAAAATGGGTAAAAAAACAAAAATATATTTTAGGTTTTTGCTATATTTGGGCACCGACGGGGTGTAGCTCAGCCTGGTAGAGCGTCTGCTTTGGGAGCAGAATGTCGTCAGTTCGAATCTGGCTACCCCGATACAAAAAAGCCCCCATCAGGGGGTTTGCCGTATAAAAGGAAAGCCCGAATGAACAAAATCATGAGCCTTGACGGCGACTGGCAGATGAAGTGGGATACGGAAGATTCCGGAATTTCCAACCGCTGGTACGCAACCAACCCCTCCGATACCGAAACCGTGAATGTTCCCCACGTCTGGGAACGTAGCTTCGACAAGCTGCTCATGTCCCAGGACTGCGCCTTCTATTTCAAGCGTTTTACCCTGGACGACGACAAGCTGGTGGCCAAGCGCATATTCCTTCGGTTTGAACGGATCGCCACCCACGCCACGGTCTGGCTCAACGGCATCCGCCTGGGAACCCACTTCGGGGCTTATACGCCTTTTACCATCGAAACGCAAAAAGCTATCAAGATTGGCGAAGAAAACGTCCTGTGCGTCCGTGTGGCCAACATGGGGGCATCTAACAGCCGTATCGACTTCGGCCGTGAAAGCGCCGACGGTGCAGACGACCGCTACGCCCACCCCGGAGAAATGCCTGTGGGCCTCCCCTGGAACCAGTACCCCTTCGGCGGTATCTTCGGGCATGTAGATTTGATTCTCGGCAGTTCTGCCTACATTGCAGACCTGCATGTAGAGCCCGACATGGACCAGGAACGCGTGGCCGCAGAAATCACCTTCAACAACCCCCGCGGGTTCCAGACCCGTATCCGTTTCCTCATGAGAAACGCCGTGGGCGACGTGTATGAATGGTATAAGGAAGTCAAGCTGGACAAGGAGAACATGACCCAACGGTTTGCCTTCCAGATCAAGGACTGGAAAAAAGACAAATGCGTCTGGAGCTTGGACAAGCCCAACCTGTTCGCCCTGGAAGTGCAGCTGGAAATCAAGACCGGCAAGAACAAACCGCCTGAGTACAGCTTCCCTGTGGTCAAGACATTCGGATTCCGCAAGTTCGACTGCATCAAGGGCGACTACTACCTGAACGACTCCATCCTCAAGATTCAGGGCGTAAGCTACAACCAGCAGTGGAGCGAAGGCGGCCTCTGGACCGACAAGAACCCCGCCCTCAAGAAAGACCTACAGGCCGTCAAGGACGCAGGATTCAACGCCATCCGCAGCTGCGGAGCGCCGCTGACCAACGAAGCTCTGGACATCTGTGACGAGATTGGCCTTTTGGTGTTCCAGGAATTTCCCATCCACACCATGCGTTCTACGCCCCAGGGCCTAGAAATTGCAAAAAAACTGATTACGGACCTCGTTCGCGACCAGCACAACCACCCCTCCATCGCCGTGTGGATTCTCGGTGCGGAAAACGGGACATTCATGCTGCAGAACGGAAACAAGCTGCTGAACGCCATCGGCCCTATCGATATGCTTAGGCCCGCCATCAGCAACTTTGACAGTATTTATTTGGACAACGAAGGCGTGTTCCACAAGGACACCGGCAAGCTCCTTCCCGTCTCTGTAGATCATATCTCCCAGTACGCAAGCCTGCGCATCAACCCGCGTCTTTGCCCCAGTGCCAATTATTCTCACTACCTCGCCCACTGCTTTGACCGCGAAGACGAAGAGCTTTCAGTCCCCGATGCAGGTCTTGGCGACAGCGTTTTCCAGGACGAAGACGAAAGAGTGGACCTGGACTTGAACAACAAGATGTTGGTCACCCTGAAAAACCACACCTTGCTCCCCGCCAAGCCCACCAACCTGCGCGGGCCCAGGAGCGTCAAGAACCAGAAGGCCATCAAGAACGCCTACAAGGCAATCGAGGATTTCCTCGCCACCGCCGATATGACCGACTGGAAAAAATTCGACACCTTCTGCAAGGATGCCAACAGCATCGCCATCAAGAGCAAGCTGGACCAAATTACCGCATTCCAGAGCAACCCGCAAATCGCCGGATTTTTCCTGGACCAGTGGGCCGACTACGGTATCGATTTCAGCGGTCTCAACGACGAGAACCGCAAGAGCAAGGGTTTTACAGACTTTGCAAAAGAGATCTCCACCCCGAGCCGTATCCTGGTAAGCGAGCTGGAACATGTGGTCACGCCGCAAAGCGAAGTTAGCTTCCAGCTGACCCTGTTGAACAACAGCCGTCTTGAAAATGTGGGGATTGAAATTTCACTGCTAGACGAAAAGGGCAAGGTCGTAAGTACCAAGACCCAATCTCCCGAAGAACCTGTGGGCAAGACCAGCCTTACCCAGCTTGGAATCTGCTCCCTCATGGCTCCTCGAAGTGTGGGCAAGTACCAGATCAAGTTCACCCTCAAGGATGGCGGAAAAGAGGTCCATTCCTCTACAGAAGACCTAATCGTCATCGAACAGGCCGACGTAAAGTCCGCCATGAAGAAGGTCTGCTTCTTGGACAACAGCGAAGAGTCCAGCGACGCTCTTGCCGCACTCTCCGGCCCTGAAAAGATTATCTTCACGGCAAACCTCAGTTCTTGGCCCGACGAAATTTTGGATAAAATAGTCGATGTCACCAAGAATGGCGGCAAGACCCTGCTGCTTTCGGACATGACCCAGGACGACGTGGATTTCTTGAACCAGAGCCACCAATTCGACTGCACCCTGGAATCCCACTGGACCACCGGTGCCAACGGTATCAGCCTGCACTACATTCCCGACGGTTCTGAGCTCTTGAAAGTCTTCGGCACAAACGTCCTTGACCATACGGCAGCCTCCGTGATGCCGAGCCTTTCTATGAGCAAGCTGGAAGGGGCAAAGGTATATGCCCAGTCCCTTTCCATCAAGGATGGCGAAATCAAGGGCGGCGTGGATTTGCAGACTCTTCCCTTCGGCAAGGGCAAGATCGTGTTCAACCAGTTCAACATCTTCGAAGGCCTAGAAACCAACGCCCTGGCGGACGCCCTCTTCACAGCCATCGTAGATATTATCTAGGCCGGCAATCAAGTCAATTTATAAAAGTGCCCCTTCGGGGGCATTTTTTTTGTCACCCTTAAAAAACGCCGTTCCATTAAATATATATTTGAAGTATGAATTTTCTGAAGTTTATCCCGCTTTTTGTAGCCCCGATTATCCTGGCTGGATGTGCCGGTTCTTCCAACGGCGATGACCTTGAAGTCCCAACCAATCTCCCCCCCATCTGTCGCGACATCGACTTTGTAGCCAATCCCGACATGCGTGAAATGTGCGGAGTCCGCAGAGTCCACAACAAGGCTTACAAGAACATACCCCAGCAGCGTTACCTGATTAACCCCAACGGGACTTCCATCGTGAAAACAGACGGACAGCTGGAACTCCGTTTCCAGAACTCCCTACCGCTGTACCTGGATGGCCCGATTACCAGGGAACTCCAGTTCAACCAGGAAAAGAGGCTGGAAAAGGTCCAGAACACTTACGACTACCACGAAATCTACAGCGGCAAAGAACGCATTAGAATTTTCAAGATGGGTATCCCTACCGACATGGGTAATACCTACGATTTCTGCTTCCGGATTCCCGAGAAAAAAGGCAACGCCAGAACTCGCAGTGTGGCCATGGGTAACCATATCGAAGCCATGACATGCGACGACTTTGATTTTCTTGTAACACAAGACAACGAAAGAAAAGCAGCGAAGAAGTAAATTGCGTGTCCGGCGAAAGCAAGTACATCCATAACGCCCTCAAGCAAGTCCACCTGGAAACATCCTGTACCTCCATCAACGGATTTTCCATTTCTGGACTTGCTACCTATTTGCAGTTTCCCGAACTGGACTTCGTGGTAGATATGGGCGAATGCCCTCTTTCGGCCACATCCATAAACCATGTCTTTTTGACCCACGCCCACGGAGACCACGCCCGTTGCCTCATGCGGCATCACAGCCTCCGCAAGATGATGGGCGTCGAGCGTGACAGCATTTACTATATGCCAGCCTCCATCGCCAAAGGGGCAAAGGAATGGATTCGTGCCGAGGCCATGTTCGAGGGAGTCCCCGAAACCAAGTTCCGGCTACCCGAAATTTGTGCCGTAGAAGCGGGAGCGATGATTCCGCTGCGGTACCGCAAGGACCTGGTGCTGAAACCCTTTGACGTGAAGCATTCCGTGCCTGCCATGGGAGCGACCCTGTTCCTGCACAAGCGTAAGCTAAAAGACGAATACCTGGGAAAAACTCCAGGCGAAATCATCGAACTCCGCAAGTCCGGCGTAGAGATTACCCGTGAAGTCTATGAGCCCCTGATAAGTTTCATGGGCGACTGCCTGGGCGAGAGCCTCAAGGAGAATCCGGAAATTTTCAAGTCCAAAATCCTCGTGACGGAATGCACCTTTTTGGACGACGAGGACGAACCCATGAGCCGCAAGAAGGGCCACACCCACCTGCAGCACATCGTCAATACCCTGGAAAAATTCGACGGCGAAATCGCCTGCGAAAAAATCATCCTCACCCACTTTTCCATGAAGTATTCCGAAAGGCATATCCGCGAAATGCTGGACAAGAAAATGCCTGAAAAGTTCAAGGAAAGAATTATCCCCTTTATCTAAGATGGAAAAAGAAGAAAAAGAAATTGTCGTTCCTGAGTTTTACAGGGACTTAAGCGAAGACTCCGAAAAGAAGGGGCTCTGGCACTACGTGTTCCGGAGCGACGACGGACGAAAGCCCATCCGCACACCCGACGGCAAGCCCCACAAGCTCCCCTTCCAGTGGAAGGACATGTTCCCGAACGAAAACGGCCACATCGAAGTGGAAATCGGCAGCGGCAAGGGGACCTTCATGATCGAATACGCCCAGAAGCATCCGGATTACTTTATCATGGGAAGCGAATGGGACTACACCTGGGCGGCATTTGCCCATACGCGAATGGAAAGCCGCAAGGTTCTGAACAATGCTGCCATGCTCCGGGGAGACGTGTTCTACTTTTTGCGGGATGCCGTCAAGGACAATACCGTTGACGCCTTCCACATGTACTTTCCAGACCCATGGCCCAAGGAACGCCACCACAAGAACAGGCTTCTGCGACCGGATTTCTTGGCAGAAGTAGCCAGAGTTTTAAAACCCGGCAAGAGGATTTTCTACTGGGGTACCGACCACAAGGAATACAACGAAATCGCCCTGGAAACTTTTGACGCATTCCCTGGCTGCAAGGTGATTGTACGCAATACTGCAGAACCTACCGAAGGTATTTCTACCGGCTTTGAACGCAAGTACAAGAAAGAAGGCCGTCCCATCTACCGAAGCGTCATTGAATTCGAGAAATAGAATTTTCTAATTTGTATCCGCCATGTTGAAGTCCCTGAGTATAAACGGTTTCACGCTAATTGCCAAGCAAGAGGTTCCTTTCCACGAAGGCTTTACCGCCATCACCGGCGAAACCGGTGCTGGCAAGTCCGTGCTGATGAAGGCCCTGCGGCTCATTTGCGGTGACCGCGGGCAGTCTTCTATGGTCCGTGCAGGCGAAGAAAAAGCCGTCATCGAAGGAATCTTCGACATCAAGAACCTCCCCCAGGTCAAGGAACTGCTCGCCACCCTCGAAATCGACGGGGACGACGAACTCATTATCCGCAGGGAGATTCTCGAAAACGGCAAGGGCAGGGCCCGGGTCAACGGAGCCGTAGTAAGCCTTTCCGATCTGGAAAAGATTGGAGACCTGCTCATCCAGATGCACGGCCAGAGCGAACAGCTGCTGTTGCGGGACGTGCGAACCCACACCCAGATGCTGGACGACTACGCCGGCAACGGCGAACTTTTGAAGAACTACTCCAAGCTCTGGAGCGAATGGAATTCTATACGCAACAAGATTTCCGAAACGGAATCCAGGGCCAAGGAACTGGCCGCCCAGAAAGACTTTCTGAAATTCCAGTTCGACGAACTTTCCAAGGCAAACCTGAAACTGGGCGAAGAAGAAGAACTGGAAGAAAAGGTCAGCCGCGGAAGCAAGGGCGAAGTCGAGCAGAATTACCTGATGGAAATCCAGGCTCTTTTGGGTAACGAAAACGGCATTCTGGACCAGACCCAAAATCTTCTCTCTAAGCTGAAAGGGCTTGCACAGAAAATCCCCCACTACGAAGAGGAGCTGCAGGCCCTTATAGAAGTTTCGGACCCCTTCGAAAGCATCTGCAAAGACCTGATGCGCCGGACACCGGAAAAGTCCCTCAGCGCCGCCGAGCTGGACCGGGCCAACGGGCGCATCGCCGAAATCCAGAAGCTCAAACGCAAGTACCGCACCGATGTCGCAGGCCTTCTGGAGCTCACCGAAAAACGCAAAGAAGAGCTGGGCTGCATCGAGAACCTGGACAGCGACCTGGAAGAACTGAACAGGCTGCTCAGGGCCTGCTCTGACAAGCTGGAAAAAGCCGCGACGGATCTTTCCGAAAGCCGCAAGAAGGCGGCGGCAATCTTTGACAAGACGGTAGAAAGCAACCTTCAGAGCCTCGGCATGCCCAAGGCCGTATTCAAGACCCAGATTGCCGAACAGGCCCTTTCGTCTAACGGAAAGGACCGTATCGAGTTCCTGCTGGCCCCGAACCCGGGCGAAGGCGAAAAGAGCCTGCAGAAGGCGGTCTCCGGCGGTGAACTTTCCCGCGTACTGCTAGCCATCAAGACTGTCATGGCCGAACTGGACGCCGTACCGCTCCTGATTTTCGACGAAGTGGATTCCGGCATCAGCGGAGAGGTAGGAAATCGCATCGGCGAATCCCTACGGAACTTGGGCAAGCACCACCAGGTATTGACCATCACCCACCTGCACCAGGTGGCAAGCCGAGCCAATCACCAGATTTCTGTCAGCAAGGCCGAAACAGACGGTCGTACATTTACTAGCGTTAAGGACCTGGATTACGAAGGTCGCATTGAAGAATTGGTCCGCATGCTGGGCGAAAATTCCGACATCACCCGTGAGCACGCCAGACAACTTTTGGAGAACAACCGATGAACGAGACCACAAAATCAGGGGTTCGTTTCCGCAACCGCCTCTGGAGCGCACTCAGGGCAATCGTCTTTGTCTGTGTCATCGTCTTCATTTGGCAAGGCATGGCCAAGACAGCCACCGCCTTTGTGGCCATCGCCCTGATTATGGGCTGGTTCAAGCTGTACCAGCTCCGCGGGCAGGACATCGAAAAGCCCTATTACAGGCTGTGGCTCAACTTTATTGACGGTTTTCTCTCCTTTGCGGTCATGACCAGCATCTTTTTGCGGGAACTGGTCTATACCGAAAGCGTCGAAAAAATTCTCGGCGTGGGCTGCGCCCTGCTCCTCGCCCGCCTTATCGCCCACACCCTGTTCTCCCTGGGCGTTCTCCGCGAAGGCAAGAAACTCCCCCACAAGAGGCGCTGGAGCAAACTGGCAAACCTTGCCACCACCATCACCATGGGCGTTTACCTGCTGAACCTTGAAGAATACCAGCAGATATGCATGGTGGCCACCATCCTCTTGATTCTCGCCTCTACAGTCGCCTACGCCTACTGGTACTACCGCGATCCCGCCCACCGAAAGCCCCTTTCTATCGCAAGCCAGCTTACCATGAGCCGTATCGTGCTCACGCCATTCTTCTTGTGGGTGTTCTTCTACGACAACGATTTGGACTACAGCAACAACAGCCTGGTGTTCAAGGTGCTCGCCCTGGTCATGGTTCTCGGTTTTATGCTCACGGATTTCCTGGACGGAAAGCTCGCCCGTGCCATGGGCGAAGTCAGCACCCTGGGCAAATACCTGGACCCATTCAGCGACAAGATTTCCAACATGACCATCTTCATGTGCTTTATCGCCACAGGCTACGCTCCTGTTTGGATGGTTGCACTTATCTACTTCAGGGAATCCAGCGTCGAGACCCTCCGGACACTTGCCGCCAGCGAAGGCATGATCATGCCCGCCCGCCGTAGCGGTAAGTGGAAAACCGCCCTCCAGGGAATCGGCATCGTGGCTATACTTCTTGGGGCAATCGACCCCGTGCAGAAGCTGATTCCGAATTTCGAATCCATCTGGAATGTTTTCCCTCAGGCTGTCATGGGAGTCATTACCGCCATCACCATCATCAGCGGTATCGACTATTTCGTGTCCAGCAAGCATATATTGAAAAAATTCGTCTAGCCCGGCCGCAAATCGCCCTGGACTACCATGTGGCAGAATCTCAATTTCAACTTTGAACCCTACGACTGGTTGCTCATCTTTATGGTGACGGCCCTGGGTACAGCCAGTGCCTACATGAAGGACCCGCAGCTCAAGGCGGTGGCGGCCACCATCCCGATTCCTTGCGGATTTGCCTACATTGCGGTTGGCCTCCCCATGGGAGCGGCCAACGCCATTTCGGCCCTGCTCTGCCTCATGTATGTTCATGTGGTACGCATCGGGCACAACAAGCTGCATATCCCTATCGTTCCCGCCATCATTATCGGGCTTGCCATTTTTGTACTTATCGGCACAACGCTCCAGCCAATCGTTCCCGACAGCGAACCAGTATTTTACGGGGTCTGCCTCTTCGATTTCCTGCTAGGGATTCTCATTTTCATCAAGCAGCCCTACAAGTCGGGAGTGCCCTACAAGACTCCCCTGCCGGTCTATATCAAGGCTCCGGCCATCGCCTTCGTGGTAGCGGGGCTCATGGTCATCAAGCGGCTCATGGGAGGGTTCTGCACCAGTTTTCCCATGATGAACTCCATCGTGAGTTACGAATCCCGCTATTCCCTGGGTGACCAGTGCCGGCAGCTGCCGTTGTTCCTGATTGCAGGCCCAATCATGTTTATCGAGATGCGGCTTCTGGAAACACGGCTAGGGCTGAACCACTGGATTGTCCTTTTGTGCGGGTATATCCTTTTCGCCTTCATTTACTGGCCCTTGAACAAGCGGTTGAAACTGAAAAACGCCAAGGCGGATAGGGCCTACCGGCATTGGGTACGGCACCATGGATGAATTCAATTTCAAGACCGTCGCCCGAATCAGGAGCGATTTCCCCGAAAAGTTCGGGATTCCAAGGCAGAGCGGAATCCTGAAGGAGCTCCGGTCGCAAATCGTCTTCGAAAAGGAGTTCCGCAATCCTGACGCCATACGCGGTCTAGAAGGATTCAGCCACCTGTGGCTCCTGTGGATTTTTTCCGAAAATGTCCGGGACACCTGGAAACCTACGGTCCGGCCGCCCCGCCTGGGCGGCAACACCCGTCTGGGAGTGTTCGCCACACGGTCTAGCTTTCGGCCAAACCCGTTGGCCATGTCCTGCGTAAAGATCGAAGAAATCCGTAACGACAAGGAAAACGGCCCTGTCATCGTAGTAAGCGGGGCAGACCTGATGGACGGCACGCCCATCGTGGATATCAAGCCCTACCTCCCCTACGCCGACAGCATCCCCGACGCCGTCGGGGGCTTTGCGGCAACCGCTCCGGAATCCAGGCTGCAGGTGGAAATCCCTGATGCCGAACTCCAGAAAATTCCGGCGGAAAAACGCATCGCCCTGATAGAACTGTTGCGGCAGGACCCGCGCCCCCATTACCAGGACGACCCCTCACGAATCTATGGATTGAAATTCGCCGGGCACGAAATCAAGTTCCGCGTGCAAGGCGAATCCCTTACCGTCATTGATATAATATGAAAAATATTCTATCTTTGGCCCATGCTTAACGTTTCTAATGTCAGTCTTCAATACGGTAGCCGCGTCCTCTTCAAAGAGGTGAACCTTTCTTTTAAGCGCGGCAACTGCTACGGAGTCATCGGCGCGAACGGCGCCGGAAAATCTACCTTCCTGAAAATCCTTTCGGGCGAACTCGAACCCAACACCGGCGAGGTCACCAAGGACCCGGGCGAACGCATCGCAGTCCTCAAGCAGGACCACTTCGCCTACGAACAGAACACCGTTCTCGAAACCGTCATGATGGGCTTCCCCGAACTCTACGAGCTGGGCAAGAAGCGCGACGAACTCTATGCGCTCCCCGAAATGACCGAAGAACAGGGCATGCAGGCCATGGAAATCGAGACCCGCTTCGGTGAAATCGGCGGTTACGAAGCCGACTCCAACGCGGCCGTGCTTCTGAAGGGCCTCGGCATTCCCGAAGAATTCCACTACAGCCTCATGGCAGACTTGGACGCCGGCCTCAAGGTGCGCGTGCTCCTCGCCCAGGCTCTGTTTGGCAACCCGGACATTTTGCTCTTGGACGAACCGACGAACCACTTGGATTTGGAAACCGTCGGCTGGCTCGAAGACTACCTCGAACGCTTCGAGAACATCGTGATCGTGGTGAGCCACGACCGTCACTTCCTCAATGCGGTCTGCACCCACACCTGCGACATTGACTACGGCAAGATCAACATTTACGGCGGTAACTACGAATTCTGGTATGCAGCTAGCCAGCTCGCCCAGAAGCAGCGCAAGGACCAGAACCGCCGCGCCGAAGAAAAGATCGAAGAACTCAAGGCGTTCATCCGCCGTTTCGCCTCTAACGCCGCCAAGGCCAAGCAGGCAACCTCCCGTAAGAAGCTCCTCGACAAGATGACCGTTGAAGAAATGCCGGCATCGAGCCGTAAGTTCCCGTGGGTCAACTTCAAGATGGACCGCGAACCGGGCAAGATCGTGCTCGAAGTCAAGAACGCCACCATCGATGGCGGCGACGGCATTATCTGCAAGAACTTTGACTTTAGTCTGAACAGCGGCGACAAAGTTGCCCTCGTCGGTGAATACGACACCCTGAAGACCGCATTCTTCCAGCTCATCGCCGAAGAAACCAAGGCTCCCGAAGGCGTGCTCAAGTGGGGCAACACCATCAGCTACAGCTATTTCCCGAAAAACAACGACGCCTACTTCGGTACGGACCTCTCCCTGGTGGATTGGCTGCGCCAGTACAGCAAGGAACAGGACGAAACCTTCATCCGCGGGTTCCTCGGCCGCATGCTCTTTACCGGCGAAGAAGCATTGAAGAGCGCAAACGTGCTCAGCGGTGGCGAGAAGGTGCGCTGCATGCTCAGCCGCATGATGCTCAGCAACGCGAACTGCCTCCTGCTCGACGAACCGACCGCCCACCTCGACCTGGAAGCCATCACCGCCCTCAACAACGGCCTCACCGCCTTCCAGGGCCCAATCATCTTCTGCTCTCAGGACCACGAATTCGTGCAGACGGTGGCAAACCGCGTCTTGGAACTCACGCCGAACGGTGTGCTTGACCGCAGCATCACCTTCGACGAATGGCTGGAGTCCAAAAAAAAGAAAAAATAGCCTATTTTGTCAAAAATAGCCCCTTTTTCCCTTGACAGAGTGAATCTACATTTATATATTTGCTCCGTTGCTTGGGAAACCGGGCAAACCACAATGGGGTGGTAGCTCAATTTTGGTTAGAGCACCGGCCTGTCACGCCGGAGGTTGCGAGTTCAAGCCTCGTCTATCCCGCGAAAGCCCTCTCAAAAGAGAGGGCTTTTCTTATATTTCCACCTAGAGGGCCGAGCGCGGGACACCAGCGGCCCTCCCGGCCCTTCGGGCTTCGATCCCTAACGCAAAATTCACACAGCAGTCCTTACAAACCGTTCTAAGCGATATACATCATCAAAAGAACTTCTTTGTGAATCCTACGCCGTTCAAACAACAGTAATCTACAGCGAATATGATGCAGGAGTATTTACAACAATCAATTTCGCATTCAGTGCACTGATTTTCTTCATGCCCTTTTGAATCAGTGGCGAAGATACAGGGAAATGGTTCTTACCTACAACAAACGCAAGTTTTTGTTGATCACAATCAGGATTCAGTCGAGGATCCGCAAGAGAAGTCTCAAGTTGTTTGATAGCGTGTCCAATATTACCACCCTTCAATTCTACAAAACAAAATAGCGGACTCGATCTTTCTACAAGCAGCTTATCACAGCGCAAGCTGCTCTCTGCAGACGGGATAACACTCCCATCGACATTTACCTTCAGGCAAGACTTCTTTGACTTATTAACAAAAGTAATGCTGCTTTTCTGTTCTTCGAACTTGATGTTAGAATCCCTAGTCGAACAACAAGAGCCTTTGGGCAACAAACCCGCCCATTCCTTCAATGCCGATTCAAACTTTTTCATAGATCAAGCAGCCGGCTAAATTCGTTCGAAATATCCAGTGATGCAGAATCCAGGAACGACTGCGCAATCAGCCGGTTTTCCTTGTCCATCAAGTTCTTTACGCGCCCGTTGCTTACACCATAAACGCGAACATCGTCAAAATCAACAAAATCCTTTTGACCCACAATCTTCTCAGCACTCTGCCTAGCAGCATCTCTCTTCGCTGCAGAATCGTGCGCCTGAATCAAATTATTCAACGAAGACAGTATATATGGGCTATGGGTACTTACAAACAAGGAATTGTTCGAATTCCCGTTCAGCTTCTGGGCGAACCACTTAACAAGCCCGTACTGTGCCTTCGGGAATAGATTCTGTTCAGGTTCTTCAAGGAAAACCTTGACACCGCAATTTTTCAGGTAGTTATCGGCAATCCCCATATTTTTCAGTTTTGGGTCTTGCTCAATAATATCCTTAAGCATCAGGTCTGTCTGCATTTTCCGGAGACTCGCCGGCTCGGACACAAGCGAGATATCGAACAGATATGACAAAAGGGCATACTGCGGAATCAAAGACTGCAGGCCGCTTGAAGCATTAGAGAACTTCAACTGTTTCCCGTTCAATGCTACATGGTCCGACTTGTCCGCATCATCATAGAAATACGACACGCCCATATTCAGAATATCCAACTTGTGCCGGTTGTCAAAATTTCGGCGTGCCACATCCCATTCCGCCATATAGTTGCGAATGTTGTTGAACTTGTCAAAGTTTACATCGAGCCAATTTGGGATAGACGCAACAATGTTACGCTCTGCAGGGATATAGGTGTTTTTTGTACGCCTATAATTCCAACGCTTATTTGTCCATTCAAAATGCGTTCCAATGAGCAGATTCTTATCAAAGTTTATCTTGAACTGTAAAGTCTCCGACTTATAGGAAATTTCAGAACCCGGATAGGCATAACCATCCAGTTTATGGAATAAAACCAAATGGTACTTTACCACGTCTGGATTTACCCAATCGCCCGGGGACTGAGTCAATTGAATATGTTTTTCAATCCAATTGCAGAAACTGGCAATTTTAAGGATAGTGCTCTTGCCCGAGCTCTGCGGCCCGACAAGGACATTAATCCTCTTGAAATCCACCACAGCCTGTTTGACAGGTCCAAAATTCTTAATTGACAGCTTCATACCACAAAAATACAAATTCATCTTGTCACAAAGTGACAAATCATGAGATTTTGGCGGATTTTTTGCCGTTCTTCGGAATTTTGCTTATATACGGTTCGAAATACTTATCGAAATTCTCATCGGAGAGTTCGTTGTTCCAGAAGGCCTCTATATCTCGTTCTAGCTCAATAACGTCTTGGGTGTTGGCCAACTTGTTCAGCATATCGAGCGCTTCCTGATTCAGCCAGACATCTTGCAAGGTGGCAACGCCCTTATCTGCGAAAGCTGCCCTCACCTGCTCAAAAGCCTTCATGAACACTTCCCTTTGCGTAAGGATAACCTGGAGTTCCCTTGAATTCAGTTCAAGGAATCTTTTCATAATCTTTTCTAATTGGCCTATAATCACCGGATCAGACTTAAAAATCAGTTTCGCCATGCCAAACGTATTGCAGACTAGACTTCTATGTTCCTGCTGTTTTTTCACGTTTGATTCATTCTGCAAAATTCCCAACTTGAGATTTACACTCGGGTATTTCGTAATAAAAACTCGCCCGCAATCAGCAAAAACCTTGTAGATATCAAGGATTCTGTTTTCTCGATCCAGCAGAAGTTTCTGCTCATGGCTGTTTTTTTGGAAACGATATTGATACCAGGCAATCAAGATTGTCGCCACAACTAACAAAAGGGAGAACAAACCTAACACGCAGGTGTTAAGGAATGTAGAGTTGAGAAATTGGTCGGTAGCGAGCTCACAATAATCCATACATGGTAATATAATAACTTCTTTATTTAAAAAAGAGCAATCCCCGCTGCGCAGCCCCTTATACCCGCCTAAGGGCCGAGCACAATATACGGGCGGCCCTCCCGGCCCTTCGGGCTTCGATCACTAACGCAGAAAGCGGAAAGCAAGATTCCCAAACGCCTATCTTATGGCGTACTCGCATCCGAATTCTTCAATGTAATTACAAGCCTTATGATATTTCCTGTAGCGTACATAATGTATTCAAGAACATTTGATGTCGCTCTATCATGATGTTTTGCAAAATCGTTATTGAAATGTGTATATGCTTCTAAAAGTTTTCTAAAATCATCAGAGATTTCAGATGGTATACCATGCTCCTTCAAAAAAGAGCAATACTCATTTATTAAATTCTCTAGTGCTTTATCGGATCTAAATACTTCCTGGAAGAATCTCTCCAAAGCTTTGCGGAAACCATCCGCAACCTTACTAGGATTATCCGATTTTTCTGAATAATCCCGCAACGCTTCAGACCACGCCTTTTCAGCATCAGGATATTCTTTAAGCCACGACAAAGGTGCGGAAACTAGATTATCGTCAAATTCAGGGACTCCTTTCGGGAAAATAAAAATCCCATCTTTGTCAGAAATTAGTTCATATGGAATATTTAATTCCCCTAAACTTTTTTCAATAAAAGACCAAATTGCTTTTTTATAATTTATTCGACCACGATTAGAGTTTCCAGGCGTATAAGAATTATACAATGCAACGGCATTAACAACCACCTCTTTCAACGAAGCGCATTCTTGAAAAGAATTAGATACCTGATAAGACGAGTCATAACTTGTATTCCATGGTTTACCAATGGTAATAAAATACTCACAACAATCATTATCAGAGTATTGCACGCAATCTAAATTAGAAGTAAAATTACAAAACCTGTTTTTCAAAGCCTCAAACTTTGACTTATCATCAAAACCCAAGCCCAATCGTTCTCTATAGTCCGCCCATTTCATTGTTTTATTTCCTCCTTTTTTCGGCTTTTAACTATTTTCCGCATCAACTGAAGTATCTGCTGGTATTCGGAGTACGTCCTTCATTATTCGTTCATCGTATGTTACATTCAAATTCAAGACGAGGTCTTTCCTATTCACTTGAGCGCACTTGGTATTGTGATACACCCATGCCCATTTGTACTTCATGATAATCTTCTCTCGTTCAAGAATCTTCTTTTCATCACGGAAATCAATATCGTCGTAATTACAGTACACCGCTATCTGCTTTTTAAGGACCGCCTTATGCAAGTTCAGCACCCTGCATTGAGCATCGTCCCTATCTTGATTCAAATGCCGCTGGATTTGCGCGGCATCCCCATTGTATTGGTCAGATAAAGCATTAATCAGCTGTTCCTCGTTACCCCTGATAAAAGGCCAAATGTCCTGAACAGTAATATAGTTCAAATAATCCAGGGTTTTGTAGGCAATCCCTTCAAAACGGATGAAGACGCTTTTAATCCATGTTATAAAATACTGCAAAGACTGGTCATCAGCATATTTAGCAGTTAACGAGGTCAGAATATCCATTACGGCATCGTCTATCGCAATGAATGGATACTTGACAGCATGTTCCATTGCAACAACCTTGATCAAGACCTCGCCCACAAGATGCGATTCATCGATATAAAGGGGTCCCACAGAAATTCCGCCCCGTAGCAAGATTCCATGCTCTAGAACAAATTTTCTTTGAATGTCGATGATAGTCTGCAAAAATGTCAATATGCGAATAGGTTCAAGAGATGTATCGCCCTTCTTAAGGCAAACGAGAACATTATCAGAAAAAATCCGTTGATGAAAATCAATTTGTGCCAATTTCAGTATTTTGGATGATTGCATATTGTTGACAACCGCAATTGAATCATCTATTGCGGAGCACAAATCATCAATAAATTTTTGCGCAACTTCCCTGCCTTTGTTAAAGTTTTCCTTGTAGCCAAGGACATCGAAGTAGGCTGCGTAGTGATCTGATAATTCAATACACTTTATCATATGAAACATTCTAGCAAATAGATAAGATTCTGTCAAATAACAAACATAATGTACTTGAACCAAAGATGGATGTTTATTCCGAACAGTTTATCCCATCTTTTGACAGCCGATCCTAATATTTCAGTGTAGCCATTACAAGTGCATCCATCCTAAAAAATTGATTAATCTCAGGTATTTTCAATTAATTCATTCTAATAAAGCTCGTCCTCTCCTTCCAAAGGAGGGCCAATCATATAAGCATCTACGGATAATAATAAAATTTTAGTACTAAAAAATACTACAATTATAAAAACTTAATCCAATAGGAATATTTATGTGCATAAAAAGCTTCTTTTCTAGGAAGGAAAAAACGGAAGAAAAGGGACCTAATCAAAATCACTTTGTTTCCGAAATTATTTTCAACAACAACAGTAAACTTGTACTAAATGACGGCGACATAGTTGTTTTCGTTGGAGCCAATAATGTTGGTAAAAGCCAAGCATTAAACGACCTATATAGAAATCTTTATACATACGAGAAAGGAATCATCCTCAACTCCATAAAAATCAACAAGGAAAAAATCAAAGAATTTTTTGACAAAAATTTTAAAACTATACGAGACAGGCACCAAAGACTCGTTTATAACGTTCCAATGTCCAATGGAATTTCAGATAATGAAATAGAAATATATAACAAAAATTCATCTTACGGTCTCTGTAGAGAGGCATTTGTTGCAAATATAAACACAGAATCTCGATTATCTATATGCAAACCCATTGACATCCTTGATGATCACGAGATTGCTACCGCGCCACAACAACTGCTTACAACAGATAATAACAGAAAAGAGACCTTATCAAATAAATTTTTTAGAGCTTTTAAGAAAAGGATATTTTTGAATTATTACAACTCCAAAAAGATTAAACTTTGCATGGGAGACGACATCGTAATTGAAGGAGATGTTTGCGAGCAAACAATTGACTCATTTGCAAAGAAACTAGATAATTACAAACTCATCAGCGAACAAGGTGATGGAATAAAGAGTTTTGCAGGTATTTTACTTTTTCTAGCTCTTGATTTTTATAGAATATTCCTAATTGATGAACCTGAAGCCTTTTTACATCCTCCTCAAGCACAAATAATGGGAAACATTATAGGTGAATCCATAAAAAATGACCAACAAGCATTTATCTCAACACATAGCGAAAATTTTCTAAAAGGCTTGCTAGATACATGTCCAAATCGAGTAAAGATTGTTCGAATATCACGTATTGATGATAAGAACGATTTTGCGATACTAAATAACGAAGACTTAAAAACAGTTTGGAATGATTCTTTATTGAGGCATTCTAATATATTACAGGGACTTTTCTACAAAACCGTCATTCTTTGTGAAAGCGATTCCGATTGCAAAATGTATTCAATTATAGACAAATTTTTAAAAGAAAAGAATGGTATCTTACCAGAGACAATGTTTATCCATTGTGGAGGTAAATCGCGTCTTTCAAAAGTCATCCCTATTTTCAAAGCCTTAAAAGTCAATTTAAGAATTATTACAGATATAGACATTTTAGATGACAGAAAAAACTTTGCAAGTTTTGCTCAGTCTATTGGAATCGAATGGAGCGATTTAAAGGAGGATTGGTTAACAATTTCTGATAGTATATCAAATATATACAAATCTGTTAAGCGATTAACCATTAAAGAAATGGTGAAATGTGGGGAACCAGATTTGTCACAAAACGAAATTTCCGATTTAAAAAAATTACTTGATACGGAATGTGGATGGAGCCAAATAAAAAAAGGCGGCTTTAAAATGCTCGGTAATGCTAAAGCCCAAGACGCATTTATTACCATTAATAAAAAACTTAACGAAAAAGGAGCATTTATTGTTCCCGCCGGCGAATTAGAAAGTCTCATAATTGGTTGTCAGGGCCATGGTCCTACTTGGGTTAATGCCGTACTAGAAAAATATCCAAATCTAGAAGATAATATTTACGAAGAAATAAAAAAGTTTGTACAATCTTGGAATATCTAGCTGTACTTTTCATTTTGTTCTATATTCAATCTAAACATGCGAAAAAAGTATGCACAATTATTTAATGTATTAAAAATTTTAATATGTACACTGTAAGCTTCCCCATAATTGTCAGCTACCCATTTTTAGGACTGGTTTAAAGTATACAAAATTACCCAGTTCTCATCAACCGATACTCCATTGGAGCGAGGTTGTTTAAGGAGTCGTGGGGTCTTTCGTTGTTGTAGTAATCCGTCCACTTTTCGGTACGGAGCCCTGCCGGAGGTCAGCGACGGTTTCGACTTGATCGAGGCCATGAAGGGGTAAGGGCGTTCCCTGCTACGCAGGGCGGGCTCTCGCGGCACGAAGCTGTGGCGTCACCCCACGCCGAATTCAAGGTGTTGTTTGCTCAGACATATTCAAACAATCAAACAGCGCATCTAAAGATTCTTTTTGAATTTTTTCCTGCAAAATACCGTAAATTCCTTCGGTCGTAAAACCATCATATTTCTTTTTATCGTCCTCGCCTAAAGATTTAACAAAGGTTTCGTCTTTAACAATCTGAATTTTACCTGTTTGAGAGAGTTCAACACCAACCTTAGTCGGTAAAATGACGTAAGCATTATATGAGTCATCTTGATATAATCTTCCGTAGGTTTGTATTTCATCAACAACCATTAATAAGCAAGCCAAGAAATCCTTTTCAACATTGATTTTATCTTTTACATTAAAGTCATGGAGTAAAACAGCTTTGATAATTTCAATAAAATCAGTTTTCTCAGTATTTTGCGAAGCAATAGCATCTTGCAATGT
The DNA here is from genome assembly GCA_902768715.1 of Fibrobacter succinogenes. GTDB lineage: Bacteria > Fibrobacterota > Fibrobacteria > Fibrobacterales > Fibrobacteraceae > Fibrobacter > Fibrobacter succinogenes_L. Next base: position 38,450 of record CACXMH010000037.1, read on the forward strand.
CAATGTATTAGAAAAAAATTCCACGCTCCTTACAAATCTATACAGAAGAACAGCACTTTCATAAGAATGATGTTTTCTTAAAATTTTTGGACTATTTGAAATTCCAAATTTTTCTCGTATAATCCACCCATCAGTATAATTGATTGGTCCCTTCCAAATTTCAGAAAGTTCTTCTCCCTTTGACAATTCACAGACAATTTCCTTCTCTTGTTGAATATTCAAAATTTTACATATTCGAATAATCTTATAATCAAAAACTGAATTCTCTTCCATTTCAACACCAATCAGCCACGATCTTATTGTATTGTTTATTCGATCACTATCCTCGCTAAAATACAAATAGCCCAAATCATGATAAATAAACAAAGAAAAGAAAGTTGTCGTTAACAAGTCTTTTTTAGCATTTTTTTCGTGATTCAAAAATGCTGGTAATTGAGCATATAAAGAAAGCCCCAATAAAAAACATTGAATTGAATGATAATAATGATCTCTATACTTTACTTTAGCAATTCGCCTGTTATCCTGATATTGTTTCAAAAGATCAAAAGCCTCAGCTAAATTCAAATATAATTTATCAGAAAAACAATTAAACAAACTCGTTATCAACGCATTAATAGCATATGAATTATCCTCAATATGTTTTTCATAATCATCGTTGACATTTTTATTCAATAAATTATTCAGTTCATTACAAATTTGAAAAACATCAGACGTAAAATCAGGAACATCCAATAAATTATACGCGGTAATTCCTTTTTCTATGAAGGTAAAAACATCAGTCATTGCTATGTTCCTCCACAAGTTCATCAGAGGCATGCTGGTTATCGGAATCTTCTTTCAATATTAATGAATTAAGATATTTACGATTTTCCCCAGGATTCAGCATAGACGCAAATTGTTTTTTTTCATTTTCCAATAAGAAAGAGACATATATCTCTATTATTTTCTGCGACAAGCCATAGAAATCATTCTGACGCTTATTTAACAAGCATGGCATATACCATTGAATAGAACTTATCTCTTTTGAAACGTCTACGCCATCTTTTTTTAGATGCTTTAACGCATGCAAGACAATTAAAAGAATATAGCTATCAAATTCATCTGTGGGATAATTGCTCAACTCAAAAATGTAGTCAGGATGGATATCATATCTGAAAACAATTTTATTAAGCATATGTGGACATTTTTTTATTTGATTACACAAAATGCTTCCCAGATACGGTATATGGGAAATATACTTTCTGACATCAACAATACTTTTCGAAATCCTTTGAGAAGGCAAATAACCAAACAAATCTTTATCAACATTTTTTTCTAGCAATTCAAACAACTTTCTACTAGGCAATGAATTTAACGCATTAAGTAAAAAAAGCATTTGGAGATCATCTTTAAGCTCTGGAATCCGATTAACAAACTTTTCATATTGAGGAAAATCGATTTCATATGAAGTCAAAAATGCTTTCATTGCAAAAATAATCAAGCATTTCTTATTATTGACATAACGAGTGAATATAAATTCATCAATAATATCTTTATGATTCTGCAACGAAGTTTTCTGAGCAAATATTTGTTCAGTATATAAATTTGCAAGAATCACTACAAAATTTTCAGCCTCAATCTCTAAATCACATAAAAGATTCAAACGGTCTTTTAACGACATTTCATCTTTTTTGTGCAAAATCCATTGTGCAATAAGCACCTTACAATAACAATCTTGAGTTTTGTTAGCAAACGCAACCCATTCTTGCAAAGTCCAATCAGGGAATTCATATAGAAGTCCTGAAACCATACAAGAAACAAGATGCAAAGAAACATAATATTTATGGTTTTCTATAGTACATATTTCTTTCTCTTTTTCAACAAGAGTATTGATTACCACAGCAGGGGCCACTGCAAAAACAGCCTTTAAAATTATGTAAAGACGGTAATCAATTTTCAAATCGCGAACAGAAATATCTCCATAATAATACTTTTCAGAAACAAGCCTTATACACTCATTAATTTCGCCGACATTCTCCAGCGATAACCCTTGTAGTATTTTTTGTTCAGAAGAAAAAACAGCCTTTTGCGATTCTAGAATTTTTACAACAATTAAATTAGCAAACTCATTTAATCCATCAACATATTTTATTTTTGAAAATAATAAAGAGAAAAATGATTCATTTTCAAGTAAATCGCATTCTTCATATTCTGCTTGAATCAAATTACAAATTCGTTTTTCAAAAATTTCATTATCAACTTTTTCATTTAATTCTTTAAGCCAAAGAAGATCTTCTTGTATATTATCTTTAGATTTTTGAATTTCATCTTTAGAAATAGTAGGAACTGTTTTAACCTTTCTAATAGGGATATTTTTTTTGCAAATATTCATCTACAAGATATTTCGAGTAAACGTCTTTAACTTGTAACGCAATCGGAAGTTCAAGTTCTTGAATAAAAAGGCTATAATTATTAACAGTCCCATTCCAAGAATTGCTTAAACAATAGTAAATAGAATCATGACCATCATCAATGATCAGATATCTATCATGTAATTTATCTCTTTTGAGGTAATACACTTGAGCGTTTGAAAATGAATGATAAATTTCATTTAATAAATCAATTGATTCCGTTTTAGATTTAGAAGCAGAGTCTCTTGGGCACTCTGAAGGGTCGGTTGTTAAAATAGTCAAGCTAAAATATGTAGTCACACATGAATTAAAATCGTTTAACCCATTGAAATCAAAAAAAGGATCTATGATACATACATCTTTTGCTCTTTGCAATACATTTCTAGTCCAATCTAAAAAATTCTTTCTTGTAATCAAGTTCTATATCAAAAACATCCTTCTTTCCATCAATAACAAAATTTGAATAGTCATTTAATGCAATCTCTTCTTTTTTCTTGCTAAGAAATCTATTTTGAATGATTTTATGATTTCCGCCACCGACATTCAACCCTATTGAAATAGACCTGATTAAAGCGCCTCGTTCCTCAAAAACAATACTTGTTCTCCCTGTAGGATCTTTTTTGTATATAGAGAAATGTGTTCGGCCAAAATTTTCAAGTTCTTCTAATCCTGGGAGATTGATATTCTGGTCCGGCTCAAGATTATGAATTTCCTTGTATAGAATCTTGCCGTCATCATCAGGAATTTCAAGATCCAGCAAATATGAACAATCCTTTTCTTTGTCAAAAGAATACGCTATATAGCGGCCACCTTTTTCCACATTAAAATTATATTTAAGAGAAAATCTAGGCAATCGCCTATAAATAGCAATACTTCCGGGAAGTGATCCATGTTCTAAAATATCTAATCCAATTATTTTTTTTATTTCAGAAATCACATCACGCTGGATTTGCAACTTATCATACTCAGAATAACAAGAATTTGATATTTTCTCAATCTTTTGGAGAAATACCGCGTATTTTTTTAGAAAATCAGCGTCATAATAGTTCTCTAAAAAAGAGCAAGCTGATTGATATGGAGATCCTTTTGTATGGCCGCAATCTATCGAAAGAAAAACAGGATTTCGTCTTTGATATTTTGAACCAATTTTTTCATCAAACTTTTTAAATTCTGTTTTCAGATCTATATCGTTGTTCACAGAAACATCATCAAAATTTGATCCCAAAAATTTTGTATCAACTTTTTCGACATCTGTCTCTAACACGCTAGACCAAAACACAAGCGTATTATTTGGATCATTCTTCGCAGAAAGATTAAATTGTATTAAGACCTGATTTTTTGCCATGATATTTCCTAAAGAATTTTAAACGACCATTATCAATAACAATAATAAGATTAGTCCCATTTGTCAATGCAAAATAATAAGCATAGTCCGTGCCCTTCCGGTAAGGGAACAGGTTGGCGAACATTCCAGGCTCAAGGAGTTGTCCGCCGGACTTGCCCTGGACAACAGGATTCTCCGGAAGGTCCTCGGGAAGAGAATCTAGCCGTTTCAGCCTTAAAAACTATCGTTTCTTCACAAGACGAGAGAAATTCTTGAAATAAAACAGCAAGTTCATAGCACCTATTGTCAACACGCCTAACACAGTCGTCTTTATCGCCAAAAAACCCCACTCAAGATAGGATGACGCCTTCAATTCTTGGATTGGTCCCAGGACATAATACACCATGCCGACAAACAAAGCAATCGAGACAGCATCAAAGCAGAGATGTTTCACAAAAGCCCAAAGGCTGCGGTTAATCACATTCCAGGAAATGTACCACGCAAGGTAACAGGTCCGGTAAATCATCGCAACCAAGGATCCAACAGCGACGCCGACCAAGCCGAATTTCAGGACGAGGGCGACTGCGGTCACAAGGTTAAGGACCGCCTCGATAATCGCACTCACCTGGGTCTGCTTGTAATGCCCGACAGCCAAAACAACGATATTGTAGGGAAGTCGAATGCAATACATCCCCCACGCCGCAGTCAACATGATTCCGAATACTGGAACAATGTAGTTTGCGTCAGTTATCCCATGCGTATAGACTCCAACAAACGGAACAATCAGCACAGCTGTAGATGTAAAAACAAGCGAGACGACAAGGTGCAACTTCCACTCGAATGATTCAAAATTACTTTTAAATGCGGGCATATCCCCTTTGGCAAATAAATTTCCCAAATACGCCTGAACACCATTCGTTATAGACATAGTGATACTACGAACACCATTCACAACAAGAAAATAAATAGAATATATAGAAACATTCTCTAATGTTGAAAATAATGTTAAAACAGTTATGCCTGAACTTTGCAAAACAACCGAGGCTACATGTTGCGCAATGCCATTCCATTTTTGCGGAATTGTATCCTTCCCAATTTTTACCTTCTTGTCAATTTGATACCATCTTTGTGCAATAAAAGAAACTGTTAATGGTTGTATAACAAAAATCAAGGACGAAACAAACTTGACAATATGAATGGTGCAACCATTAACAATAAGTATAACGCTCATCACCAAATTCATAAGAAGTGCAGAAATTTGTATTAGAATAGGAACAAAGCCAAATTGATCAGACGCAAGCAAGACCTTATAAGTTATACCAAAATAATATTGCGCAAAAGAACTAAAAGAAATAATAAGAATAAGAGAAGATGTATAGAAATAATCAAATTTTTCAATGATTATAAAAGGGTAAATGGCAAATAAAATTATAGTGTATACAAATAAAATTTTAGCTATATTTCTATAGAAATGTTCTGCAGAAACAATAATTCTAGAGACGCCTAAATAATCATTACAGGATAAAGGCTTATACAAAGCAGATTGAACAACAGCACCTATCCCACATTCTGCAAGGGTTATAAATCCTAAAAATTGAGTTATAGAAGAAATAAGCCCATTTACAGCAGAACCGTAATATTGTAACAAGAATTTAGGAAGAATAAACCCACAAACAATTGTAACTATTTGCAAACTAATTGCAGATACCGATGTAAAATGTAATTTCTGTTTTTGACTTAACATTCAAATAGTTTCACAAGAAAATTATGAAAACACATAAAAATTATTTTCTACCAAGATAAACTATTTTTCCATCAATTTCATCATTAAACTTTTTTCGTTCTTTATTATCAAGGCTTAAGCGATCAACGTTCCAATAAACAATTGTTTTATCAAGCATTTTCGCCCTATGCTTGGTTACAAATTCTTCAATTGTGCATATTTTTCGAGCAGGATTTCCAGCATAAACCATCCCATCAGGCACATCTTTCGTAACAACACTTCCTGCTCCTACTATTACATTATTTCCAATACGAACATTTGGTAATATTAGGGTTTGTGTGCCAACAAACACATTATTTCCAATTACAACACGTCCTATTCTATTAATTCCATTCCCTAAAAAACGTTTTGTAGAAGCGTCGTGTGTAAGTATTTTCACACCAGTCAAAGTGACATGATTACCTATTTCCAGGCATGTAGCATCAGTAGATGTAATTGTAACACTGTAAAGTTCTACATCTTCACCTATAATTGCTCCCTTTTTTCTTAACTTCTTTACCGAATAATTTGAAGTCATAAAAGACATGAGTATTTTTTTTAAATTCATACAACCTCTGTATATGTAGTGTATTATTCAAAATAAAAAGAATATGGTTCAACGCCATTCCAATTAGGTCTATATACCATTACAATCTGAAATTGAAGAATGAAGAAAAATATTACAATCAAAAAAAGAAGAAACGCCCCATATTTGTTGGATATCTTTAAAAAAGCTTTCGGAAGTAAATATAGCCATGCAAACATAAAATAGCCAGACAATCTATTCATAATAGCGTTATTTAATCCTATAATATCTAAACATAAAATTAAAACAATAGACCAATTACAAATGAAATCCATCGAGAGATGGTGGGGAGAGGAGAAAGAAAGCATTTTTTCATCCAGTCTATTTACTTTATATGTTACAGCATTGTTTGCAAGCCACACAAACAATGACAAAACTAAATCTATAAAAAATTGGATGTAAATCGCAATATTGTCTTGAACATCAAAATATTTTCCATCTAAATATCCCTGATAAGAATAAAAAAATTGTGTCAAATAAGAGAAAAATGTTTTACCAAGCCCCAATATAATAAACGAGAGTATTATTAGAGTAAAAATGCTTTTTTTATTCAATTTTACATTCAACAAAAAAAGTAGCGGAAAAAAAATCAAAGCAGATAGATGAAATTGACTAGCTATTATCACGCAAATAGAAAAAAGTAATTTTTTATTCTTTTCCAACAAAAACAAAGCGAAAAGTAAAATAGACAATGCAATCCACATTCGAACAACCACCATTGGCCCCAGCATAAACCGCAACGTTAGAAAAACAAAACAACTTAAGCTTATGTTTTTTGAATATCGGCACAAAAAGAAAAAAAGCGCAGCATAAACAAACAAAGATATCCAAAATTGCATGCAATAGTAACTTTGATTAGCATGAGAAAAAACATAATTTAATAAAACATATCCAGCTTCCATTCTTGAATATTTAATAGCATCTAAGACATTTTCAAAATGAGCTACATAATCAAATGCTCGAAAGTATGTAATAGTGTCATTACCCACACTAACATCTCTAAAAGCCGTCAAAAAGAAAGCAGGAAAAAGACAAACAAAGCACAAAAGTTTACGATGATTTGTCTTTAATGACATTTCATTAAAGCCTACAAACGCATAAATTAAAGAGAGAACCAAAAACATTTATCAAACTTTGTTTAATTTTAACCAGGAACCTAAAATTTCATCCCATAAACGAGGCTGAAACGGAGTCAAGCCACTTCTATTATAAAAAGTCATCTCACCAAAATACACTTTGCAATCTACTTCATAAAAATCAACTCTAACATGCGGTATACCCTTAGATAAAGTCTCAGCCAAAGCAACCATTAAATCAAATGACTTCGGCTTAGATGGGCACTTAGGCGCATGAGGGTGACCATTACTCAATTCTAAACGTTTGAAATTTTCGTCAAAATAGTCAAAATACGTTTCTTCATCTTTTTTTTGTCTATTCGATGCAATAAAAAGTAATTTAACTTTACCATTAAAACAAAAAAATTTGTAATCAGGCAAATCATTTGTCGAAGAGTCTACTAAATAAGGTTCTGCAATAATACATGGTTTAACATTTTTATACGGCCATTCACGACCATACCAATAAGCATTATGATCTTCATAACCATCAATCTTGCTCCTAGCATCTTCATAATTTAATTTTGATTTGTCTTTACAAATCAAAACACTGCCCGAATCATGGTTCCATTTCAACACGAACTGGTTAGGCAATTCGTTAAAGTCAATTTCAGAGGCATGATTCCATACACCTAATGTTGGAATAACATATTCCTTACCTATTTTAGAAGCAACATACTCCTTAACAAGGTGCTTGTCAACTAAAGTTGTATATTCGGGTTTACGATTGTATATTTTCAACCATTGTATTTTTTCATTAAATGTTCTAGGTTTTTTAAAATTTATTAAACGATGAAAATGCTTAAAGAAAAGCATCTGTAAATATACTTTGTCTGGCAAAATACGTAGTAATTTAAAGAAAATATGCTCCATAAATCACCCTAGAATTCTTTCATAACATTGACTAGTGTCTTTCGCTATAGTATCCCAAGAAAAATTTTCAGCCAATTGTAGTGCATTTTTGCCTTTTGAAGTAAAATCTCGTCTAAAAATAACGGACCTTAAAGCATTTTTCACAGATTCAACATTATTTTCGGCAATCCAGCCTGCATTAAAATCATTTATTTCTTTTGTGAAGTTTGTGCCTGTTGTTGCCAAACAAGGAACACCATAGCTTAGAGCCTCAATCATTCCCATTGGCATCCCTTCAAATCGGGATGTCATTATAAACACATCTGTTTGCAGCAAAACCTTCGCTTTTTCTAAACCAAACACAGCTTCTTCAAAACTTATCAAGTCTTCAAGCAAATGCTTTTTAATTTTTTCCTGTAACAATTCTTGCGAACCTTCCCTATTAGGACCATAAATGGTCAAATGAAAATTGTTATTCGTCAAATCATCTTTCATACCCGAAATGGCATCAACTAGAATATCTAGACCCTTTTGATAGATGTCTATACGACCAATATACGATGCAACAATCTGATCATTAGAATATGTTCTCATTTCGACATTGGGAAGATTAATCCCATTTGGTATAACAAAGCCTTTTGTTTTCCACTGTTTTTCCGATTCTTTTTTTTCGTTCTCAGTTAAATACTCAATTGCAGCCGCATGTTTCGCTAAAGAATTAAAATATAAAAGATTACCTATTTTCTTTTTCAAAAATTTATTTTTTTGTGCTAGACAAGTCATTTCACTTCGCGGAATAATGACATAGGGAATATTTCTTTTTTTTACATCTTTAAGAATTTTACAAAACGGAAAACAATAAAATTCTTCGACAACAACAATATCCGGACGATTGAACGGAGCTGGCAAGTCCTTTAGTCTGCCACTTGGGAAATCATCAAGATTTTTGCAATCTAATCCATTTTGAGTCCATTCTTTTCTTTTGTTATGGTTAATGTTAAACCAAAAAACATTGTCAATTTTTGCCTGCGCCCTTATCTGAGCAGGAACACTATTGTTCGGCCCTGCCCACAAATTTCCTGAAAGATTTGATATATACAGAATATTCATTTTCTACTTATTCTTTAACGATTCTATATCTAGCATCTGTCCCCATTCCAAATCATACTTATCAGGATTAAAGGGCATCATACATGCACTTGGCGTAAATGTAAGCTCAGCAAAATAGTACTTTCCATTTGCGATAAAGAAATCAACACGAACAAAGGGGAATTTCTGACACAACGTCTTTGCCATTTCTGTCATTTCATTAAAGAAGGAAGGTAATTCCACAGACGGAATATCCGTATAGTCATCCCTCCTTAGAGGCATTTTAGAGCCATCTAGATAGAAGAAGCCTATTTGAGCCTGCCTGTCATGGACAAGATCGGTCGATACATAAATAAACTTCGGTTCCCCATTAAAGCAAAAATACTTATAATCTGTTATGTTATCGCCAAGGTATTCTTCGCAAGTAATATGCGGTTCAATCTTGGAATAATGACGTTCAATATTAAACGCACCGAAATCCTCTTTCATCCAAGCATTGAGTTGCTTTACAGCATTATTCTTGTCAAAGGTTTCTTTATCTGCGCAAAGAATATTGTAGGCACAGCCATGATTACACTTCAAAACAAATTTTTTCGGAAGTTTAGACCAGTCGATTTTGCGAGCATCATCCCAATCACCCAATAGCGGTACTAATTTATCTTCGAACCCTTTTTGCTTAATAAATTCACGAACTCTGTACTTGTCGGCACACTGAATAGCAAGCAGATTCTTCGGCAGATAATTCAATTTAAGCCATTGAAGTTTCTCGTTAAATGTCTGCGGATTTTTCAAATTCAATTTTTTTCCGAGAACAACCTTAAAATAAAATTTCGACATAACGGAATCAGGCATGACTTTGCTAGCCATAACCTGCATTTTTCTGCGAATTTTGTATGCAAGGGAATCTCTTTCCATAAAAACCTCAATTTTTCACATATCTAAATTTTTTCCATATCCCAAAGCACAGATTCCTCGCCGTAATCCAGAGTGAACTTATCGGATTCAAGCCTTCTGCTTCGCGATAGAGTTTGTAGTGCCACTTGATAAGGGCTACATAGCTGTGATTGCTGATTGAGCCGCCCCTTTTGCGGTAACTTGCCAGCGTTTCAGGGAGCAAGTAGCAATCCGCCTTGCGGCATGCTTTGAGCCAGATGGCGTAATCGTTGTTCTTGCGGATGTCGGCAATCTGAATGTCGCCCACGATTTCGCGGTTATACATCACGGTTAGGCAACCTGGCCAGCAGTAGTTGAACATTCCCGTCTTTGTGATGCGTCTTGGGCCACCCACGAGCGTTCCTGTCGGGTGGTTGCCGTTTTCGTCAATTTCTTCGTAGCGGGTGTAACTGAAGGCATAGCCGTTTTCGGCCATGAACTTGAGTTGTTTTTCGAGTTTTTCGGGGGCCCAGAGGTCGTCGCTGTCAAGGAAGGCTATCCATTTGCCTTTTGCCTGTGCGAGGGCGCGGTTGCGGGAGACGGCAGCCCCGCTGTTTTGGGCGTTTTTGAGGTAATGGATTTTTGATGACAGGAGATCCCCGCCTTCGCGGGGATGACAATAGTCAACGATAATCAGTTCCCAGTTCGTGTAGGTCTGAGCCAATACGGAATTGATGGATTCCGCAATGTATTTGCCGGTATTATAACTCGGCATGATTATGGAGACAAGACCGTGCATTTTTACGCCATAGCCTCCGCGATGAGGCGCCTGGCCTCCTGTTGCCCGCGGTCGTACTGTTCGCGGGTGATCTTGCCGCTTGCGAGCAGGTAGTCGCCGAGGTCGGTGGCGGTGTCGGAACCTTCTTCGGTGATTCCGTCGCGCTTGAACACCTTGCCGAGCGTGGTGAGGATTATCCTGATGTCGCCGAGGAGTGTGATTTTCTCGATGTACTGCAGGTCGTAGGCGATTTTCGATTCCCAGGTGACGGCGTTGCGCCCGTTCACCTGCGCAAGCCCGCTGAGTCCCTGCCGCACGGTGTGCCGCCTGCGCTGTTCGGCCGTCATGAATACCATGTCGCGCACGAGCTGGGGCCTCGGCCCGATTACGGCCATGTCGCCCTTGAGGATGTTGAAGAGTTCGGGCAGCTCGTCGAGGCTGGTGGAGCGGAGGAACTTGCCGTAGGCGTTCAGCCGCACGTCGTCGGGGAGCAGGTTCCCCTGGGCGTCACGCTCGTTGGTCATGGTGCGGAACTTGACGAGCCTGAATATCCTCTCGCCCTTGCCCGGGCGGGGCTGCGTGAAGAAGGGATTGCCATGCATCTTGACGGCGCCGAGGACGGTGAGCACGAGCAGCAGCGGGCTCAGGGCGAGAATCGCGGCCAGCGCGCAGCAGAAGTCCAGGGGTCGTTTGAGGAAGCGGGCGTACATATTCCCTACAATATAGTTTTCGGGGGAATTACGGACAACCTATGGGGGTGGAACGGGGGGTGGATTCGGCCCTTTTTGACAAATATTGTTATATTATGTATATTTTATGTATATAAATGAGGATATGGCATGAAAAAAACGAATTCAAAATTCATAGATGAGCCTATCGACGACGAGGAACGCGCCTTGATGGAAGCCGTCGAGAACGATGAGTTAGTTCCGCTCCCAAAAGGGGAAGAAGAGCGTATCCGGGCGGACATCATGTCCGCCTCGGCGAAGAACATCACCATCCGTATGCAGCTGGACGACCTGGACGGCATCAAGAAGATGGCGAAGGCCGCCGGCATGCCCTACCAGACGCTCATCAACTCCGTCATCCACCGCTACGTGACCGGTGGAATCATCTTCAAGGTAGCCGTGTAGGGCCTTCAAGAGAACAACGTGCTGTTCCTCGACGAGATTCACCGGCTAAACCGAGGTGGAGTATATTTTGGTTTGTAAAGCCGCATAATATAAATTTAATTGATTAATTATATAGAAATTATGTATTTGACTTGATGGATTTTTGAGGATATATTGTTGGAGTAAAAAACGATAAACCCTGAAAAAAGGAGTCCATCATGAAGCACTTAATCATTACACTGGCTTTGGCCGCAGCTACTTTTGGCTTTGCCCAGGAATTTCCGCCCCTGTATGAATGCCCGACACCGGATCCGTCGCAGCCGTATCGACCTGTAGATGTTAACAAGTCCAACCCCACTCCTCTAGACCCGTGCCTCCTTCAGCAGTTGGCTAAGAAGCTTGGAATTGAGCCACCACCGCCGGAGGACCAGAGACCTCAATGGTATCCTGTGGATACTAAGTAAATCTTGCTAGGCGGCGTTGTTGAAGAAGCAATTTGCATTTTTTGCAAATTGCTGTTTAGAACAACTAAGTCAACCTGTGCAAAAATTGCACAGGTTCGCATGAGAAACATTCGCAAAAAATCGGAAATTCCGATTTTTTTTTCAGTATGTAAGGATTCCTTACGAACTCCCACTCTGCCGCCGTGAATTCGGAGTTTTTAAGCGAGACCCCTTGACTCCTGCAACTGATTAGTGTATATTTGTGCAGTATGAACGAGATTTTACTGTACAAAACCGACAATGCAGAAGTCAAGGTTGAGATCCTGCTGCAAAATGAGAATCTCTGGCTAACCCAGGCCAAGATGGCCGAGCTTTTCGATGTGCAGAAGGCGGCCATTTCAAAGCATCTGAAGAACATCTTTGCCGATGGCGAATTGCAGGAGTCATCAGTTGTTTCCAAAATGGAAACAACTGCTTCTGACGGCAAGAACTATCAAACCAACATCTACAATCTCGACGCCATTATCGCAGTGGGCTACCGCATCAACTCCAAAAAGGCGACCATGTTCCGCATATGGGCTACACAAGTCCTAAAGGAATACATAATTAAGGGCTTCGCCATGAACGACGAACGCCTGAAAGAGCCGCAGAATTTCTTCGGCAAGGACTACTTCGAGGAGCAACTCGAACGTATTCGCGAAATCAGGGCGAGCGAGCGCCGTTTTTACCAGAAAATCACGGACATCTACGCCAGATGCAGCGCCGACTACAGTCCAGACAGCCAGATTACGCAAGATTTCTTCGCAACGGTGCAGAACAAAATGCACTATGCCGTAACGCACCAGACCGCAGCCGAAATCATATACTCCCGCGCAGACAGCAAAAAGGTGAATATGGGGCTCACGACATGGAAAAATGCCCCCAACGGCGACATCCGCAAGCCAGACGTTTCCATCGCCAAGAACTACCTGTCGCAGGATGAAATCGACACCCTAAACAGGATTGTCACCATGTATCTGGACTACGCTGAGTTGCAGGCGAAACGCGGCCAGGTCATGTACATGAAGGACTGGGTGGAAAAGCTAAACGCATTCCTCCAATTCAACGAGCGCGATATCCTTGAAGACAAGGGAAAGGTCACACACGAAATAGCGAAGGCCTTCGCAGAAGGCGAATATGACAAGTTCAGGGTAATCCGCGACGCCAATTACAAGAGCGATTTTGACAAGTTGATGGAGTCTATCGCAGAATACAAGGCGTAAGAGAAAAGCTCACCGAAGCAAGCTACGCGTTGCCGCAATCGAACAAAAACAATCTCAGGCGGCCTCCCCCAAAGTTTCGCGGCAACGATCGTGACCCGTAGGGGCGGAGACGGGGGCCGCGAGCAATGCGAGCGATGCCTGGCTCCGTTTTACGAGGTGCGCGGGGTGGCAAAGCCGCGACGCGAGCCCGTAAAATAGAGCGTGACGGCGCGGGAGCGCCGGGCCGCAGCAGAAGTCCAGGGGTCGCTTGAGGAAGCGGGCGTACATATAGAACAAATCTAGTTAATGTGCGTCCACCCCCACCCCAAGGCGTCAAGACAAAATAACGAAATCGTTGATTTTTTCACAAAATCTCTTGACTTTTCCATCCCAGGTTTGTATATTTTGTAGTGCACAAGAGTGCAGGCACAACAAGTCAAGTTCCGCTTTTTCAGGCTTGTAGGCGGAAAGGAGTCGAAAAATGAGCGAAAAAGAGTCGTTGCCGGTTGCCGAGAAGAACGAGATTATCGTTTACCAGCCGGAAGGCGGGGAATTCCACATCGAGGTCCGAGTTGAAAACGAGACCGTCTGGCTCACGCAGGCGCAGATGGCGGAGTTGTTTGGCACTTCAAGAACAAACATCGTCGAGCACATTGGCCATATCTACGAAGAAAACGAGTTAGACCTGGAGTCAACCTGTCGGAAATTCCGACAGGTTCAAATAGAAGGGTCACGTAGGGTTAAACGTCAGATTCCATTCTACAATCTAGACATGATTCTGTCACTCGGCTATCGGGTCAAATCAGCCGTAGCGACAAAATTTCGCCGTTGGGCTAATCAAGTTTTGAAAGAGCACCTGCTCCGAGGTTGCAGCGTCAATCAAAGGCTCATTTCGCACGAAAATAGGCTGGAAAATCTAGATTCCCGAGTCATTTATCTCGAAAAGCAGGTAGACTTCTTCGTGAAGGCAAGCCTTCCGCCAAGCGAAGGATTGCTGCCCGCCCATGCACAGTGGAGCGGTTACGAGTTTGCCGTTCAACTAGTGCGTTCCGCTAAAAAAGAACTCGTCATCATCGATCCGTATGCCAACGACGTGGTTCTATCCCTTATGGCAAAACGCGCCGAGGGGGTAAACGCAACCATCTATTCCGCCAGAATTACCCATGCCATGAGGGAGGAAGAAGCCCGTCTGAACAGGCAATTTCCGACAGTACATCTAGAAAATATGCGCGAGGTCCACGACCGTTTCGTCATCGTCGACGACGTGGTTTATCATGTGGGGGCGTCGTTCAAGGACCTCGGGAGCCAAATGACGGCGTTCTCGATACTGAATTTTGTTACCAAGGAACAAGTACTTGCAATGGTGAAGTGAGAGCGAAAAAGAGGCAAAGCGACTTGAAGCCGACCCAAAGACCAAGCGCTACACGGACATGGATGAAATGTGGGCGGACTTGGATAAATGATTTACGAAGTTATTTGGACTAGCCGCTTTAAAAAGAGGCGTAAGCCCCGTAAACCTCCCCCACTATTCACTTGACGCATAGCGGATTTATTATATTCTCCCCTAAAAGGGGCTTTTTATGTTTGTCGAGACCTACATTTTGCGATTGCTGGCCGGATTCCTGGAATATGGGACGCTTTCTGCCGTTGCGGACAAGCTCTACACTTCGCAGCCGGCGGTGAGCCGCGCGTTCAAGAAGCTGGAAGACGAAATCGGTGCTCCGCTCTTCGAGCGCAAAAAGAACCGCATCGAGCTGAACGAGAAGGGACGCACGGTCGCCGAATACGCAAAGCGCATCATGGATTTGCAGAGCGAGATGATGGAAAAGGTAAGCCCGCAGGGAGCGGGTACGCGCACGTTCTCCATCGCGTCGGTGGCCATCCTCCCCGCCATGCGGATGGTGCAGGAGCTGCAGGAGAAATACCCCGGTGCGCAGGTCACTTACGAGATTATCGACAACGAGGCGGGCGTGCTGAAGGCGCTGAACGAAGGCACGGCGGATATCGGCATCACGCTTAAGGCCCCCCGTGCAAAGAAATACCGTGCCGAAAAATACATGCAGGAGCGGCTTTCGATTGCGCTCCCGAAAAAGCACCCGCTTGCCAAGCGAAAGTCCATCCGGCTCCGGGAACTCAAGGGCGAAACCATCATCCAGCGCAACAACGTGGGGTTCTGGGAGCAGGTCAAGCGCAAGAAGATTCCCGACGCCACCTTCATCAAGCACGACAGCGTGAAGGGCATTTCAAAGCTTATCGAGCAGTCTTCGCTGTTGACGTTCGTTTCGAACCACCAGTTCGATTACGAAATTCCCAAGGACCGCAAGGTTGTGCCGCTCGCCGACCGCGAAATGAACGTGGAATTTTTCAAGGTTAAGTTAATGAAATAGCGCGTGGGCATTGCATTGTCGCGACTTATTTCCTGATGAACTTTTCGTCAGTCTTGGGCATGGTGTTGTCGGGCGTGTAGCGTTCGACAGTCATTTTCAAGTCGTACTTGTCGCGGAGCTTCGCAATCGTCTTCATCATGGGCGAAGCGTGGTGCACGTCGATGGCCGCCTGGCTTTCCCACGCGTCAATCAGCAAGATGGTCTCGGGATCGTCCAGCGACTGGAAATATTCGTAACGGATGTTTCCCTTCTCGGCACGGATTTTCGCCACCGTCCCGCTAGAAACCATCTCTTCGGCGAACTTCTTTGCCGCCCCGTTCTTACCCGTATAGCGCAGGTTTACCGTAATGTTGCTCATGGCACTCTCCGCAAACACGCTCGCAGCGAGCGCAAGGATTGAAAATAGTGTTAAAAATTTGAGTTTCATTTTGCCACTCCGAAATGTTTCATATATAATATAAATATTTTCGGAGCATGCGCAAAATGCTTAATTTTCATGCTCAGTATGCGCGAGACGCATAGTGGAAACAAACGCTTTATGGTTTGCTGTCGGAAAAATCTTCGGTGATTATTTCTTGAAGATATCGCTGTGCGTTCCCGTATCGACCAAGGTCAGCACAAGTACACCATTGTCCTTCAAGTAAAGTAAAAGCCATGTTGATTTACGTTCGGTTAAGATTTATGGCTATTTGTTTCCTTTACTTCCATTATACAACAGCAAACCGTTTGTTTGACATAACCACATAAAAACGACAGGTCCCTAATCATTTCGATTGATTAGAGACCTTTTCCCATATTGCAATGTTATTTGAACAAGATAGGGTTTTGTTCATTTTTTGGATTTTTCGTCAAAAAATTTTATTTGGTAAAACCAAAAATTTTTAAAGAAAATTATTTTGACCCATAACCCCCTGCTATTACTGGCTCTGTAAGGTTTTGTTCATTTTAAATAAAATCTACAAAACAGTAATATACACCTATACAATATTGTAATAGTTTTGTTTGTTTTTACAGTAAAATATGTCATAAGTGGTAGATAAATGGTTTATTTCAAATTTGCTAATCCAATACTCCCCTTATCGAATCATCGAAGCTTTCTGTGATTAGAGTGATCTGTTCTCCGTTAGATTGGTA
The DNA here is from genome assembly GCA_902768715.1 of Fibrobacter succinogenes. Classification (GTDB taxonomy): domain Bacteria; phylum Fibrobacterota; class Fibrobacteria; order Fibrobacterales; family Fibrobacteraceae; genus Fibrobacter; species Fibrobacter succinogenes_L. Next base: position 55,536 of record CACXMH010000037.1, read on the forward strand.
CCCCTCTATGATTTGGTGGTTATCTTGTTTCAGTTGCTCAGCTGAACAATTAGAATCATCAAGCCTTGTTTCGATATCAGAGCCATGTGATTTTATTTCTTCAAAATGCGAATCTATATATTCATCTGACATAGCAAGGCAGATGAATCTTATCGACTGAAGATACTGCTCCCCAAAACTATTCCTCCAATCAAAAGGTATATAGCAGCCTTCAACAATAAGGTTCTGCTCATTCTCAATAGCAGTCTTTATTATCTCTCGAACGATTGGC
>CACXMH010000038.1 GCA_902768715.1 Fibrobacter succinogenes
CCTGATGCGCGTGCGCGGCTTTGTGCAGGACGACGCCCACATCTTCTGTACCGAAGACCAGATTGCAAGCGAAGTGGCCGACTTCTGCGCCCTCGTCAAGGAAATCTACCACGACTTCGGTTTCGACGACATCGTGGTGAAGTTCTCTACCCGCCCGGAAAAGCGCGTGGGTTCTGACGAAATTTGGGACAAGGCTGAAGCCGCCCTCGCCGAAGCCACCAAGCTCGCTGGCCTCGACTACATCCTGAACCCGGGTGAAGGCGCCTTCTATGGCCCGAAACTTGAATTCACGTTGAAGGATTCCCTCGGACGTGACTGGCAGTGCGGTACGATCCAGGTGGACTTCAACTTGCCGCAGCGTCTCGGCGCCGAGTATGTCGGCAAGGACAACCAGAAGCACATTCCGGTGATGCTGCACCGTGCGGCCGTGGGTTCCATCGAACGCTTCCTCGGCATTTTGATTGAAGAATTCATGGGCGATTTCCCGCTGTGGCTCGCTCCGGTGCAGGCCCGCGTGCTCCCGATTTCCGAGAAGTTCGTGGACTACGCCAAGTCCGTGGAACGCGAGCTCGTGAACGCCGGCGTCCGTGTGGAAGTCGACGAATCCAATGAGAAGCTCGGCTACAAGATCCGCCAGTGCGAACTCCAGAAGGTGCCGTACAAGATTATTGTAGGCGAAAAGGAACAGGCTGAAGGTGTTATCGCTGTCAACAAGAGAAAGGAAGGCGATAAGGGTCAAATGACCGTTGCCCAGTTCCTCGAAATGACCGCAGATGACAGAAAAGTCGTCCGCTAATCAGGCCATCTATAAAAATTCAAACATCCGTCTTTAACGAGGCGGATGTTTTTTATGAAGGGGAAAGCCTTCCCCTGGTTCGCACGCCGTTGCTCACCACCCTTTCTAGCGGGTGCTCAGTCGCCGCGCCCGCAACGCCCGGGCTTACCCGCCCACCCGCCCAAAACAGAAGGCCATTGCTTTATCAGCAATGGCCTTCTGAAAAATATGTCCAACGTTTAAATTTCGAACAGCTTCATTTCCTGCTCTGTGAGCGGACGCCCCAAACTGTTTGAATAGGCGATCGCTTCATGCAAACGGAAATGACGCTCGGTTGGAGACTGTTCGGTTAAACGACCATCAGAAAAATCTTCACCGAAGCGGTCGAATTTTTCTCGCAGCATATCGCTCTTGCGTGATGCAACAACTGGTTCGATTTCTGCTACAATCATATTATGCCTCCTCAGGAAAATAGGTCCGGATTAGTTTCAATGCTCCATAACTGTCGATGAACATTTTTTGAGAATCGATGTTTCGCGCTCCTAAAGTTTCACGATAATGTTCTACAAGGTTCGTTTTCGCAGTAAACTGAACATAGCCCTCGTTACCGACATCCCAGCTTAGTTTGCAGGCTATTGCAAAGAGGTGCGCTCCTACACCTTTGTATTTCCCTAAATGTCCGATATTCTCTGGAGCTGCTTCTACGATATCTACATGTGTATAGAATTGATCGCGGATGTGCTTTAGGGCGATCATCCCCTGCACTAGTGGGTCGCCTTTTAACAGTAGCTCGTAAACCTCATAATCATGTTGATGGGGAATGCTCCAATCGAATTTCCATCCTTTTCGTTGTAGTGCTGCTGCATCCTTTTTTGAAATAGTTTTTAGGACAAGTCGAAATTCGGTATCGAGTTGTTCTCCTGTTTCTCGGCACACTAGGCAATTCGTTAGGGAATCTATTTGGATGTCAATTTCCATAGGGTTGCATTATCCTTATCATTCTAAATATACCTTTTTCGCCCCATAAAGGCAAGTTTTAGGAAGGTTCATTCCAAGCTGGAATATCGGTTTGGCTTTACAAAATAGCACAAATTCGCCATTTTCGACATAAAAAATCGCTTGTTTTGTAAACTTTTTGGTCATTCCGCATAATTTTATGTTATTTTTAAAGAGTAAAAGAGTTTTTGCTCTTGTTCTCACCTTGAAATCAGCAAATTTCGAATGAACGGGAACAAGACGAACGCTCACGCAGGTATGCCGTTTTGCGGCATGCTTCAGTTTGTCATACCGACTTTTTAGTCGGTCTTTGGTCGTATGACCAAGGGCAACAGCCCGTTTGGGGCGTGGGTCGTTTGTATTTATCGTTCATTAGGCATGCTGAGCCTCAAGGTGGTAAATGCAACGATCTGCGCCTTTTTTGTTTCCTTACAAAAACTGGCGAAGTTCCTTGTCGAGCAGGGGCGGAACTCCAGAAGTTTAACAGAAAGAATGGAAAGCAACCGTTCTTTCACAATACAAAGGAGATTCCTTAATATGTCAATGGTGAAAAAAAACGGCTACTGTCTTTATAAATGCGATGGCTGCGGAACAAACGGAAAATCTTGGGAAGAAGATGAACTTCCTGATGGATGGACGAAACAAGGGTTCCTTGGTTCAAGTCACTATTGTCCTCGTTGTACAGACAAAATAGACAACAACAAGGGCTCTGCTGATTTTAAAAGAACGGTTAATATCAACAACAAAGCTCAGAGTTGTGCTGGATGCGTTGTTGTCGGTTTTATCATTATTGTTATTCTTGCAGTCATTCTTTAAGGCATTGAAATCCCTGAATATTATCAAGCAATTATGTCCTATTGCGAGAACTGTGGTGCTGAATTATCTGCAGGGGCGCGATTCTGCGAAGAATGCGGTGCCGAAGTCGATTCTTATAAGGAGTCGATGAGTTCTTGGCTATCCAAAAACAGTAATGACAATCAAACTATCTGTTCTACATTCATCGGTGACTGGAAAGAAAAGTGGGCTAACGCGGCACAAGATGCAAAAAGCGGAGAGCTCGGCATCATTATGACGGATGTTGGTGCCCTTGCTACGCAGTTATCCTGTTCCGCGACAGATTTGTGCGAGACAATTGACGACTATGCAAGATCCGCAGCAGAGAGAGGAGTGTATTACCATCCCCTTGATTTAGACAATAACGGCATATCCAATATCAATGGGAAAGATGTATCGACAACAATCAGACTAATAAAAACAATTGCCTCGGTTGCGCGACCTAAATATTTACTTATCCTTGGTAATGAAGATATTGTCAATGTGACATATTGGGAGAATCAATGTCGCGATAGCGATGAAAATGTCTCTGCGGATCTGCCTTATGCTACTTTAGACACAACTTCCCCTTGGGAAGGGCAACGCTTTGTTTTTTCACAAGTATTGCGTGTCGGGCGAATTCCTAGCTATAGCGGCGAGAGTTTATCACAGTTTGCGGCATATTTCAGAAATGCTCAAGTAGGTATTAATTCCATAAATAAAATTGTTTCCTATGGTCTCTCCGCGCTTGTCTGGGAACCGGCATCCGCCTCGCAATACAACAAGATTGGTGACGGAAAGATTAACACATCGCCGAATGTTACACTAAACAATGTTTCAGTGACAATTCCTCAAAATGCGAATATACTTTTCTTTAATTTGCATGGAAGCGATCAAACTGAGTTCTGGTATGGGCAAAAAGATACGAGTTATCCAGAAGCCTTTTCTCCTGAAATTATAAAATCATTGACCGGTCCCTTTTTTCTTGGTGTTGAAGCTTGCTACGGAGCCCGCTATGTTGGTGGCTTAGCCCCTGAGGATAGTATCGTTCTCTCGGCAATGGAAAACGGATGTTTGGCGCTACTCGGTTCAAGTAAAATAGCTTATGGTCCGTGTACTCCTCCAGGAACATGTGCAGATGTTATTATCGGAACATTTTTAAAAGCTTTGTGTGATGGTGAAAGTGCTGGCGACGCCTACTGCGAGGGAATGAACCGCCTAATGAACTCTGAAACGCCTGATGATTCAACCATAAAAACGTTAGCAGAATTTTCCCTTTATGGCGATCCATCGGCAAGAACAAAGAAATGTATTACAAAATCCGTCTTGGCTAAGAGTTTGGCTGAGACATCTAAGGAAATTTATGTTCCTATGCCAGATATCCGCTGCGCTGTCACAACAAAATTAGTGGATGCAAGTAACAAAGCCGTTGCAGCGTTTCGCAATAATTCTTCAAAATTCAAAGCAAATGCCAATTTCAACATTGATGACTTTTTGAAAGATGTTGAACCTAAATATTACAAGGTAGGACAAGACAATCTCTACCAAGCTGTTTATAACAAAGTTGTCGGGTTGCATAAGGCAACGATCAAAGTTTATTTCGATGAATATGGGAATGTGACAAAAGAACTTTTTTCCAAGTAGGTGACGCCGTGGAAAAGAATGTTGAAGCCAATCAAGTCTGTCTGCAAGGAATAGTTGTATTTATGCCTGTTGATGCGGGCAGCAAGAGTGAAACACTAGCGCCAATCCTGTATTTAAACAGGGATAAAAAGATACGACTTTATAAAAGGGGGGACAATCCCTTCGAAAACAGCAGTTTTAACGATTATGACGGAAAGCATGTTGAAGTTCAAGGCGAACTCGTTCACGGGAACAAATTAAAAGTGCTTAGCATAAGGATTATTAACAAGGAGAAAGACAATGAATTGCCCTAACTGTAATGCTGAATTAGATGATAATGCCAAATTTTGCTCCGAATGTGGGGCGAAAATTCCTGTTCAAAGGAAAACCAATGGGGCCGGAGTTTCTATCGGTGATAAGAATGTTATTGCGGGTGATGTTTCTATAACAAATGTCAATGCACAGGATGAAACAAAGCTTGTGAATGAATGTCATGTATGTGGCAAACATGTTACCAATGATCAGGGACATACTTGTCCTGAATGTGGACAATTTACTTGTAACGAGTGTTTTGACAATAATAAAAAAATGTGTGATTCTTGCGTAAAAGAAAAACACAAAGTTGCATTGGACAAATATCAAAATTTTGCTTCCAAAATTTATGCAAAGGGCGCAATATCTGCAGAAGATCGTGATATTCTAGAAAAAGAAGCAGAATCATTGGACTTGTCAAGTGCGGAAAAGGAGTCTGTTGAAAATAATTTCAGGAACGAATATTCTGATTTGACTGATGCTGATAAAATAGCACTTGAAGAATGTCAAAAGAATCTTTTGGAAAACGGTGAATATGGAGAAACTGAGAAAATAACTAGCGTTTATGAAGAACATCCCAATAATCCCGATGTCCTTGCGTGTTATGTAAGAATGATTGCCAGATCAGATGATTATGATAATGAAGAAGTTGAAAAATGGATTAAACAATTGGATTATGACAATCCTGTTGCGCAGATGACGCTTGTCGAATTTGCCTTGATAAAAGGAGATTTGTCAAAGGCTAACAAACTAATTGATGATGCTAAGAAAAAATGGCCTTTTGACTATTTGGTGACGTGTTACGAAATTATCTTGTATTGTCTTTTTGTCAATAAAAAACAAAAATTTGAGTATTTAACTAAAATTCACGACGTATTAAACAATCTTGGTAAGCCCACTAATATTTTTGAAGAATCTTGTGGCGAGTTCACAAAATACCTGTATAATTGGATTGTAAAATGGAAAGATGGCGAAGATGATGATTCCGTTGACCGCTTTTTGAATCCAGAAGAATTTTATATCGATGCTGATGAACATCTTTTTGATTCCTATTGGGGAAAGTTGTGGCTTGTTGATCATAGTGATATGTTTGAGTCTCAAAAAAGAGAGGATGAAGAGACTGCGTATGCGGAATATACCGCTGAAAAGAAATCGTATCTTTTGCAAAAGGCCAATATTGAGTTTAACTCATTCACCGACAAGAGAGATTCGAATGAATATAAAACCATCAAAATTGGAACTCAAACATGGATGCTAGAGCCTCTGCGTTATGTGGAAAAGTCTGGGTTATGTTCAATTGGTCAAGGCGTAGACGACAATCGGAACATGAATTCAGAATTCTTCGCCCAAAATACTTATACATGGGCTGCAGCGATGAAACAAAAATCGAATAAAGTAACATTCCCTTTACCCGCTCGAATTATAAATGGATTATTGTCAACCATTCCCTTTATTATACTCGGTTTAATCTTGTCATATTTTTCGGATTTTGATTCCGTATGGGATTTTGTATTCTATTTTCTGATATCGGCTGCTTTCGTTGCTTTGTTTTTATATTTATTAAAAGAAGCTGATGCAAATGCTGTTTTGGGAAAAGATGATGAGAATGTTGAAATTGAGCTGTCTAAAGTTGAAGGTGTCTTAAAATTCTCATACTTTGTCAGTCCAATCCCAATTGTTTTAGTTGCTTTTATTTTTAGCGGGAATTTTTGGCTAATATGGATTATTGGTTCCATATTATTGGCCATTCTCTCATCTTTTGACTCCAATGTAAAATCCTCTAAATTATTCAATCAAAGCAAAATGACAATTGCTCCAGAAGGATGGCGGATTCCGTCAAAAGCCGATGTAGATAAACTATATGAATTTATGCGCAAAAACGAAATTGATGAATCTATACATGGCAAACATGTCGGTCTTGTTAAGGCTTTATCTTCTGAACTTGCGAATTTTAGGAATTTCTGGTTGGCTGATTACATACCACTTTCTCCAGATTACATATTCACATATTGTCGCGATTATAATCATAACGTCAAAAATCTGAGAAATAATTGCAACAATGAAGATAGAAAGTATAGAATTTTCTGCATAAAGAAATAGCCATTTAAAAGGAGTAAAATATGAAAAAGTGCAACCATTGTGGAAAAATTCTCAAAGACACGGCAAAATTTTGCTCCAATTGTGGGCCGACTTTTGTTAGTGAAATCATAACGGTCGAAGACGCCAAGGCTTTTGCTTCTAGTGAAATCTGTCCCCAATGCGGGACTCCGATTAAACCCGGTAAAAAATTCTGTGGCGCTTGTGGTGCAAAAATTGAGGGGGCTGATTCGCAGCAGGCTCCTAAAACGGAAAATGCTTCGCAGGATAATTTTACCTTGCTTGGCTCCTATATTCGTTGGAATATCTTGGATGGCCAAATCGCAGTAAAGATTGATGAAAAAGATATTGCAGCCTATGGTAAGGTAAAGGGTTTGCAGGTGCAGGATGGTGCCAAGGCGCTCTTCTTTGTTGAAGGAAAATTTGTGGTCGAACTTGAAGCTGGTAGCTATTCCTTTAAAGAACTGGGAGCGAATGACAATTCTCCCCATGTGGATAATCCGGGTATAGTTAGACGCTTCTTCAATAATATTGTTGGATTCTTTTCTGGCCGCAGTCGTGAACGTGCCGAGGCCGCAGGGCTTTCTGCTCAGGTAAATGCAAATGTTCCCCGAGTGTCGATCGTCTTGATTCGCGATACAAAGTTCCCGTTGTTATTTGATTTGAAGGATATGCCTACGGCGAATTTGCAGAGCGATGTAGTATTGCATGCTTTGTGCAAGATTTCTAATGTAAATGAGTTTTATAGAACACTGCTTTTGGATAAGAAGTTCGTTTGCTATGACGAATTTTCTAAGAAAGTAAATCCGCTTGTTCAGAATGCACTTCGCAATGTGTTGGCCAAAGTAACTCCCGATCAAGTGGTGGGTGATTTGGCTCTTTATGGTGAGGTGTTGCAGAAATTGCAGGATATCATGGCTCAGGTGTATCCGTTTGTAACCGTGACGGATGTCTTGGACATGAGCGCTTCTCGCGAAGACTTGGATAAAATTCGTAAGCTTAAGGAAGAACTCTACGTTTCAGAACTTGAACTCGAACAGCTTACAAAGCGTAATGATTTTTTGAATCGTTTAAAAGACGAGACGAATGCGCAGACTCTGCACGAAGCGCAAACGCAAGTTGAATTTGTTGATGCAATAGCAAAAATTGACCAGCAAAATGAGCTGAATCAATTCGAACGAGAAAAATTTGCAACAATGCTTGCCGGACAACGCCGACTGCATAATGCCAAGTCTGAAGATGAAATTCAAACGGCACTATTGGAGCTAAAGAAAAGCCAGTTGCTTCGAGATGAAGAACTTGACAATCTTGAGCACAATAAGCGTCAGCGGACCGATTTGCGCAACTTGAACGACGCTCAGATTCTTGCGTTGGCAACAATGAACAACGAACAGGTTCTTGAACGTCAAAAAACGTTATGGGAATTTGAAATCGGTCAAAAACGCCTTGAAAATGAGTTGCAACTGCGCAGAACGCAGGATGTTTACGAAGACAATCGTCGCGAAAAGGATTTGGAATTTTCGGCTCGTAGTCGTAAGACATCTATGGAACTTGAAAAAGAAGAAATGCAGAACCAGATGGATCTGCTTCGCCAAGCAGAGACAATTCGAAATGAACGCGAAGATGCCGAACACCGCCGTGCCGAAGAAACCCGTGCTGCAGACCGAGCCCATGAAGAAGAAATGCGCCGCCTGTTCCAGAATATGACTGTTGAACAGATTATGGTTGCCAATCCGGACTTGACTCCCGCAGCAGCCGAAGCGATGAAGGCAAAATTTGAAGCCGAAACCGCAGTGGCCCAAAATGGGAAAATCGAAGGATTGATGAAGGACATTCTGCAAACAAACCGTGAAGATCGTGCTGCAGAAATAGAAAGAATGCAACAAGCCAATAACGCAAACAATGCCAATATGCAACAGATGATGCAGATGTTTGCACAAATGAGTGCAATGGGAATGCAGACTGCGGCAGGTGCGACACAGGCCAAAATGCAATCCCAGGCAGAAATAACAAACATTTACAAGGATCAGGCACAAAAGGCTCATTCCGATGCCCAGAAGGAAAATGACCGAATTCTTCATGGAATGGAAACGACCGTTCGTGCCGTTGCCGGGATGAAAAATTCTCAAAATCAACAGAATAATCGCCGTAAGGATGTCGAAGATAGCACAGACACAGTTGTCTTGGAACAGAAGTGTCCGAATTGTGGAGCCTCTTTAGAAGAAGGAACATCCTTTTGCGAAGAGTGTGGCGCAAGCGTGTAATAGGGAAATATGGGTAAAGTGAGAAATGAAACAACATACCCCAAAAGAATAGAATCTCACAGAATAGATTCTCTCGCTATGCGCTTTGTCCGCGCAAAGTTTCCCAGTTATTGGATTGATAGAGACTTAAGCGAACGTGATTATGGCATTGACCTTGCTATAGAAATATTTAATCAGAAAAACAATAGTGTGGATTCTGAAACATCTACGGGCTTATTGTCTCTAATTCAGGTCAAAGGAACAACCATTCCACTAGAAAAGCGAGATGGGTATTATAAATTTTCGAATTTTCCTGTTAGAACGCTTAATTATGCAATGCAATTTAAAATACCATTCATTTTAATTGTTGTTTCAGTAAACAGGGATTCTTTGTTAAATTCGACTGCACATTTTTTGTGGCTACAAGATTACATCAGAAAAGATGGATATGGCTGCTTAAGGAAAGATTGGCGGCTGCATAAGAAAATTACTCTGAGAATTCCTATAGAAAATGATTTTGTTCAAAAGCAGTCTTTCTTTGAAGATTGTGTTAAAGAAGACCATTTTGAAATGGAAAAAATAGATGCAGTAAAGAAATACTATCAGATAAAATGTTATACAGAAAGTATTTCCAATGTTGGCAATTATGAACTCGTAATGGATATGTGGCTTGATTTGCTTGCATCGATTGATAAACTAGATTTTATGAAAAAGGAATATGATATCGATGATGATTTTGATATTGCTTTTGATATAGAAAAAGTAAAAAAACTTTGTTTGGCAATCAAAAAACAAAAATCTATAGTCGAACATCAAAAAATTTTATTACAAGAATCTTTTAAGAAAATAGAGTATATCATTTATGATAATTTTGATGAATAGTTTTTTGTAAAAACTGGAAGAAAATTTCGTGGGAAAATGCGAGTAGATTGCTTCGGGGCATTTGCCCCTCGCAATGACGATGAAATTTGACAAATCTGTAGACCAATGCGATTATGAAAGGAGACGCTCTATGAAAAGAATCTTTTTGCTTTTACTCGCTATTTCTGCCTTGGCTTTTGCCGATAAGCCATCCGGCGTGTGGCGGTTCGCCCGCACCAATTCCATGCAATCTACAGCTTGGAACCATCCAGGCGAACTTATTGACCTTGGCGATAGGCAAGTCTGCCATTATGTCGGCCAGATTAACTTCCCGGCAAACCGTGACGGCAGATGTGACGACATCCTCATTCTCCACCTGGCGAAAGCACAGGCGATGGAGGAGAATGGTAAGATTATCGGGTTGTACTGCGCCTACGACTGGTCTTTTCCCGATATGGGCGGCAATTTTCTGACCAATGACGTGTATCGCGAGAATTGCCCGGATATCTTGGCTGCGGTGAATGGTGGGTTCGATGTGATTGGCGAATACTGGTTCAAGCCCATGGAAAACCAGACCATCTATTACGAGGACGGCAAGCCTATTAAGCAGACTTTGTCAAACACGCGGGAAACCTTGGACAGGTTCGATAAGAAATACGAGAACCAGATTAGGTATCGCGACACATACGACTGGATACAGCTGAAGCCCGGCTACGGATGGGACCAATGGGAGAGACCGGGAAGCGTCTATGGAAAACGGATGGGTAAATAAAAATGCCTAAACGCTAGACTATGGAAACTCTCATTTTAGTGGCGATAGCTGCCGTCGTGACCCTATGTCTTCTAGTGCTCCTTGTGGTGGCGACCATAAAGGTCTTCTTTGCAGTTTTGTCTTTTCTGCTTGTCGTTGTGGGATTTATTGTTTTAGGGATAGTCGTCTGAGGAAAAATGCTGAACCTGTTCAAACACCAGTGGCTTCCGGACTACATCCGGGAATACATCTTGAAGAAATTCCCAACGAAGCACTTCAAGGTGACCTTCGAGATAAACGGTAAGGATATACCGATGGACCAGGTTGTGGGCGATGAGCGCAACATCAAAAAAGGAACTGTCACTTACACCGATGCCGAAGGAAATTCTACAATGAACTGGTTGTTCCTATACAAGGGTGAAATATCCTTCGACTCGGTGGACCATGCGGTGGATAATTTTACGCTCGAAGGCATTGAACCCGGCGTGCGCAAACTTCCGCGGGTAGGCAAAAAAGAGGTTGTCGAAAAGTACCGCAGGACGCTCAAGAAAAAACTCTCGGATGCGATGGACTACTGCCCAGGATCTTTTTTGGACAGACTTCACGAATACCCCATTACCGACATGCCCCGCTGGCGCCGCAAGCGCATCTTGAACCTGCTCGCCAACATGAGCGAAGACGGAATTCCCGCCTTTGTCAGTTTTGACTTGGACAACGCATCGCTTAGCCAGCTGGAACAGTTCAACGAGGAACTGGAACTCGCCATGATGATGGAAAACAAGTACGAGCCCGAACTGGATACGGAGGGATAGACACGAAAAAGTACGCTCTCAACATTCCTAAAGCCGTATTACAAACAAATGGGAGATGACCCTTTATGAGCGAGAAAAACAGAAGCGCCCGGTTTCCGAGTTATGCAATCCTCACGGCTGAAAACAACTCCATAGATGGTTTCACAAGCACTCTCCAAGGCGGTAAATACCCGTTTCGCAGAGTAAAAGAGTGTTCCGTAGTCATCGGGGGAATCTGTTTAAGTTCCGTGAAACATATTGCAGATTTTTATGGACTGCAATCGTTTGTCTTTATCCGTCGAGAAAAAGATAGCGAAGTTGTCTGTGAAATGTGGGCCAAGGGTTTTGCTGGGAAATTCAACAAAGTTGACGGGCGGAATGAAAATAATTTCGTGACAGCATTCGAGATTGACGTCGACATCAACGCGGCGATGGACTATCTTGACGCATTCCTTGAAATCTGCGTGGTTGGAAAGGGTAATTACGGCAAATTATTCGAGGGGTTAGGCGGCGGCCCCAAGACCGCACGATACTATTGGCAGTGCCGTTGCACGGGCATGGCGGGTGCCAAGTATGACCCCGATGGTGTTGTCATGGATTAAAGGAATATGCCCCTTTTATTTGGGGCGGGTGTCAAAGGAGTATTTTTCTGATGCTTATTTTTTCTCTAAGATTTCCCAATGCCCACCGAAATCTCCACCGTTTCGCTTGATTATACTCTGTTACTTCAGTTTTTTGGTAAGGGGCATAAAATACAATCTAACATTTTGTCAGTAAAGAGACAAGATGGATTTATCAAGCTTGCAAACGAGGCCGAGACTTAGCTTTTTTGCGTTAGGGATAGTGACCCCTTGGGGACAAGACTCGCGAAGCGAGGCTTGGTTCTGGGAGGTGAGCGGCAAGCGTATGCGCAGCCGATTGCCCCCAGAATATAGCCCGACCGCACATATATGTGCGGGAACGCCCAAAAGACCAATATGCGAAATTGCCGACTTCCTCAAGATGACGGAAGACGACCGCAAGGTTGTGCGGTAATCATCGCGGTCCTGGACCCTATCGTCGCCCTGCGGGCTTCCTCCAGGGTGACATACGGTAAAATTAAAACGCAGACTCAAAAGAGCCTGCGTTTTTGCTTTTTCAGCATTCACCACAGTTCGTCTAGCCACACAAATACTGCATTTTTGTACACTATTTTTCAAAATGTCATGTTTTGTCATAGCATTTTAGTTATATTAGTGCACATGGTAGCAGTAGTCAAAAACAAGTCTAAAAAAGAGCTGGTGTATCTTTGCACCGAATGCGGAAACACCACCCCCAAGTGGGCAGGCAAGTGCCCGTTCTGCGGAGCCTGGAGCACCCTGAAAGAACATTCCGTCGAAATCACGCCGGAAGGCGTCCGTTCCGGTCGAGGTTTGGGCGGGCCCGTGCATCAGGTGGTGGCCCTGAAAGACGTTGCCGCCGAGGACACCAAGCGGCTCAGTACCGCCAATAGCGAGCTGGACCGAGTCCTGGGGGGCGGCTTTGCGCCCGGCTCCCTGGTGCTTATCGGCGGCGACCCAGGCATCGGAAAGTCCACCCTGGTGCTTTCCACCCTGGCGGTAATGAACGCCGCCGGAGTCAAGAGCCTGTATGTGAGCGGCGAAGAGAGCGCCGTCCAGGTGAAACTCCGGAGCGAACGGCTGAACGTGGCCGGTAGCGACATGCTTCTACTGTGCGAAACCAGCCTGGAAAAAATCCTGGACGAGGCCCAAAAGGTCAAACCCCAGATTCTGGTCATCGACTCCATCCAGACGGTCTATAAGCAGGACCTTTCCGGCACGCCGGGTTCCATGTCCCAACTCCGGGAATGCACCCTGGACCTGATGGTTTTTGCCAAGAACACGGGCTGCATTACCGTGCTCATCGGGCACGTGACCAAAGACGGCCAGATTGCAGGCCCACGCATCTTGGAACATATGGTAGATACGGTCATCTACTTCGAGGGCGACCGGAATCACCAGTATCGTATTATTCGCTCCATCAAGAACCGCTTCGGCGCTACCGACGAAATCGGCGTGCTGGAAATGACGGGCCACGGCCTCACTCCCGTGCTGAACCCGAGCCTCGTGTTCCTGCAGCAAGGGACACCCCCTACCCCAGGTAACGTGGTGTGCTGTACCATGGAAGGCACTCGGGCCATGCTTTTCGAGACTCAGGCCCTTGTTAGCCAGACCAGTTTTGCCGTACCCCAGCGGGTGGCAGCGGGCATCGATCCCAAGCGGCTCACCATCATCCTCGCCCTGCTAGAAAAATTCGGCGGTATTTCCATCGGAGCATCCGACGTGTTTGCCAGCATCGCGGGCGGCATGAAGGTGAACGACACTTCTTCGGACTTGGCCCTCGCCCTCGCCATCGTGAGTAACCATCTGGGGATTCCCGTGCCAAGGCAGACCATCGCCATGGGAGAACTGGGGCTTTCCGGCGAAATCCGCAGCGTTCACCTTCTGGAACAGCGGCTGAAAGAGGCCAAACGACTAGGGATGAACCAGGCCCTGATTCCCGGAAACGGAAAACTCCCCGAAAGCATTCAGGGAGTTGAAATCGTGAAAGTCAGTACCATCGCCGACGCCGTCAAGTGGGTCATGGACCGCAAGTAACGAGGAGAATTTATCTATATTTTCGGGAAAGAAGACTAAAGGAATGAATTATGAATAAATTCCCGAAAATCCTTTTCCCTTGCCTACTGGCTTCTGCTTTAATCACCGCCTGTGGCGATAGCAGTTCGAAATCAGAGGATTCCGAAGTTGTTTCCATTTCCAAGAAAAACGTAAGCGGTTTTTCACAGAAAGGGCCCTTTGTGAAAGGAGCTTCTGTACATCTGTACGAACTGGACTTTGAAACCCTTACGCAAACAGGGAACTCCTTCCTTGGAAAAATCAAAAGTGACCAGGGAGACTTTGTCATAGAGAACATCAACCTCAATTCCTCGTTTGCCCTGCTCGAAGCCACAGGATATTTCAAGAATGAAGTGACTGGAAAAAAATCCACTAGCACCATAACCCTGAATGCCGTCTCAAACCTACAAGACAGGGAATCGGTGAACATCAATATACTCACGCACCTTGAGTTCGAGCGTGTCAACTATCTAATCAAGAAGGGTTCCAGTATTGCAGACGCAAAAGCACAGGCAGAAGCGGAAATACTTAAATCCTTCGGAGCAAAAGAAAACGGCAAATTTTTCGAAGAACTAGATCTCTTCGGTTCTGCGGACGAAAGCGCCATACTTCTCGCCATATCCATCCTAATGATAAACAATCAGTCCGAGGCAGACCTGACGGACTTCTTTACTGAATACTCGTCTGACATCGAAAAAGACGGCACATGGGACAACAAGAAACGCAAAGAAGAACTGGCCTCCTGGGCTCTTGACCAAATCGCGACAGACAATTTTGCCTCTATCCGCAAAAATGTAGAATCACTAAACACAGGCAAGGCCCCAGACTTTGAAACCCATATCAAGAATTTCATTGACATGGTATTCCCCTGCAACAGCAAAACAGTAGGCGACACGCTGCACTCTGAAAGCGGACGTTTATTCGCCTGTAAAAAGGAAGAAAGCGGAAACTACAGTTGGCAAGCATCAGAAGGCTTCCTTAGCCAAAACCATTCGTGGACCTACAAAGACGGAGCCAAGTTCAACTTTTCAAACGGCGATTTTCATTCCGCCGCATGGTGGGACATGTATGCTAGCGAAGACTCCAAAATAGAATGGCCCGCAAAATTGGGCAAGGGAAATAACGCATTCCAGGCAATCATTGACACCTGCAAGGGTATTTGCGGACAAGCCACCAAAGGCGAATATCTTGGGTTCACTCTCAATTTCACCGCCAAAGGGGTAGGCGAATCAACGGAATCTACGGATATTTCCGCTTGGGGTGGTTTGTGCGTTGAGTCAGAGGGAGACCTGAACATTGAAATCATTCCGAAGGATCAAGAAAATGAAACGGAGTACGGCAATTTCTATTATAATGTAACCAAAGCAGGCATAATAGACATCCCCTGGGAGTACTTTATACAACCTGTATGGGGCAAGCCCTCCGTTCTGGAAAGGAACCTAAAGGCCGCAGTGGGCATTAAGTTCAGAATCGAGAACAATGGGAAGTTCAAACTCAAGGCTATCGGCCCCATGGGAACCTGCGGCAAAGCGACAGTGAAGCCTGTCGAACAGAACGAATATGGCGGCGGAGAATACGACTGTGAAACATACGGAACCTGCTACATCGAATCAGAAAACGAATGCAACAGCGCCAATGATGGCATAAAAGGCATTAACGAGTATGGCGACTATGTAGTATGTCAAAATGGCGAATGGGTACTTGGCTGCAGAGTTGATGGTGATTGCGGTGAAACAGGAGTTAATTGCAAAGAAACCGATGTCTGCAACGAATACGGTGAAAAAATCGAATGCGACAAATCTAACGAGGGCGAGGCAATCCCTGCAAATATTGGCGGTTACAATATTTGCAGCAGCGGAAAATGGGTTTACCTTTCTTCAGAAGATTACGAAAATTGGACTGCAGACATAGACGGAAGAGTCTGTTCAAAAGACTTTGACCAGATAAAAGGTGCCGAAGACGGCTCAAACATCTACACCTGCTACAAAGGATTCTGGTACGACAGCAAAATCTTCCCCTGGACAAAAGAAAGGGATGCCTACCTAAATTCTAGCATCACCTACAAAACTTTGAAAGACACCCGCGACGGTCAAAGCTACGCCACCATTGACATCGGCCCATACACATGGATGGCACAGAACCTTAACTATGCCGATACGGCCACCATGACCAACCTTAAAGAAAATATCCAATGCTATTACGGTTACGACATCAACTGTGATTTCGGAGGACGTCTGTACAGCTGGACAGCCGCCATGAACATTGACCCAAAATACAAAGAAAAGTCCGCAGTCAATATTATAACAGAAAAAAATCAGGGCGTATGCCCCGATGGCTGGTGGCTCCCCGATACAACCGAATACGCCTATCTGTACAAGGTCACCGGAGAATCCATTGACGATCTCAGGTCAAAAGGTGTTGAATCCTGGAAATCTTTCGCCACAGATAAATACGGATTCAGTTTAATCAATTCGGGATGGGCCCCAAATTGGGGAACTATAGACGATCAATGGCCAACCCTTTGGTTTGCTTCTGAAAACCCAGAAAGCCCGAAAAAAGAAGCCATGGGATTAAATGCGAGTGACTGGTGGACCCGCGTAAGCGGGAATGAAAAGGGGAATTACTACTCCGTACGGTGCATCACCTACAATACTCCATGCACATCAAGTAACGATGGCGCGAAAATTAATGATCCAAAAATGGACTTTGTATGCAAAAACGGAACCTGGAAGGCTGCGGTTCCTACCAATGTAACAGGTCTAACAGTTGAGGGCGACAGGTTTGTCTCGATAAAGTGGACAGCCCCCGAAAGCAACAAAAATATTGTAAAATTCAAACTTTACTATAAAACCGAGATAATGGAAGATTTCGCAGAGGCCGGTCAATGGACAGCTGAGCCTGAAAATCATGAAATTTTCACCGATACTCAGGACTTTGTAAACCTCAGTGAAATTCAGAAAATCACGTTCGCCGTAATCCCAGTTAACCTTGAAGGGTTCGGTCCAGATCTTTCGGGAGCCGAAAAGGTAGAATTCACAGTCCCCAAGGACTGATTGAGCGGGCCTACCCCTTCGGCTTAGAGACCACAGGGCGCAAGCGCTTGCCGCAGAGAGTCACCACGATGCCCGCCTGGGCGAACATGTAGTAGGCCGTGTCGCGGCTATTGTTCAGCGTGGATTTTGGATCGTAATCGTCCTTGGTCACAAACACCTCGGCCACGCCCGAAAGGCTCACGTCCAGGGCGCAACGCTCGCAGGGGAAGCCAATCACGTACAACTTGGAGCCAGGGGGAACTTTCCCGCGGGCATAATGCAGGGCGTTGATTTCGGCATGGACCATGAAGGGGTACTTGTTGGCCTCGAACTCGTGATGGCTCAGCAGTTCGCCGGAATCCGCATCCAGGATGTCGTAGGCCAGTTTCTGCTTTTCGCGGGTGTAGGGCACCGTCTCGTCGTCGAAGCCCGCCGGGGCCCCGTTGTATCCGGTACTGATAACGCGACCCTCGGCAGAGACGAGTACCGCCCCCATCTGGGTATTCTGATCCTTGGAAAGACGTGCCTGTGCGCACATCATCTGGGTATATACTTCGTCCCGAAGTTTGCTACGTGTAGAAGAATTATTCATATTACAGCAAGTCCTTGAAAAAGTCGTTGCCCTTATCATCCACGAGGATGAAGGCCGGGAAGTCCTTGATGGTGATCTTGCGGATGGCTTCCATGCCCAGCTCCGGGAAGGCGACGATGTCGTTGCTCAAAATGTTCTGCTCGGCAAGGATGGCGGCCGGGCCACCGATGGAGCCCAGGTAGAAACCGCCGTACTTGTGGCAGGCGTCGGTCACGTCCTGGCTGCGGTTGCCCTTAGCCACCATAATCATGGATGCGCCCTTGCTCTGGAAGCGCATCACGTACGGGTCCATACGGCCGGCGGTCGTGGGGCCGAAGCTTCCGGTGGGCATGCCTTCCGGAGTCTTGGCAGGGCCCGCGTAGTAAATCGGGTGGTTGCTGACGACTTCAAGAACCGTCTTTTCGATATCGGAGAGGGCCTCGCCCTTCTCCTGCTTGTCGAAGATTTCGGCAATCTTCGCGTGAGCCATGTCGCGGGCCACAATCATGGTGCCCTTCAGGTTCAGGCGGGTCTTCACCGGGTACTTGGTGAGTTCGGCGAGGACTTCCTTCATGGGGCGGTCGAGATCGATTTCTACCGCCGGGGCCATGTTCACGGCGTCGCCCTTCGGCAGGTACTGTTCCGGATTGTGTTCCATCTTCTCGAGCCAGAGGCCGTTCTCGTCAATCTTCGCCTTGATGTTGCGGTCGGCAGAGCAAGAGACACCGATAGATACCGGGCAGCTTGCGGCATGACGGGGGCAGCGGATCACTCGCACATCGTGCACAAAATACTTGCCGCCGAACTGGGCGCCAATGCCCGTCTTCTGGCAGATGTGCAAAACCTTTTCTTCCATCTCCACGTCGCGGAACATACGACCGCCTTCAGAACCGGTGGTCGGAAGGTCGTCCAGGTAGCCGCAGCTGGCCAGCTTCACTGTGTGGGTGTTCATTTCGGCAGAAGTTCCGCCAATCACGATGGCCAGGTGATACGGAGGGCAGGCCGCCGTACCGAGGGTCTTCACCTTGTCGCTGATGAACTTTTCAAGGGACTTGGGGTTGAGGAGCGCCTTGGTCATGGGCCAGTAGTAGGTCTTGTTGGCAGAGCCGCCGCCCTTGGCGACGAACAGGAACTTGAGGTCAGCCCCTTCTTCGGCGTGGATGTCAATCTGGGCGGGCAAGTTGCAGGCCGTGTTCTTCTCCTCGTACATGGTGAGAGGGGCAATCTGGCTGTAGCGCAGGTTCTTGCCGGTGTAGGCGTTGTAGATACCTTCGGAAATGGCTTTCGCATCGTCGGCGCCGGTCCAAACCTGCTGGCCCTTGTGGCAAATACAGATGGCGGTACCGGTGTCCTGGCAGAACGGGAGAATTCCCTTGGCGGCCACGCAGGCGTTCTTCAAAAGCGTGAGGGCCACGAACTTGTCGTTGTCCGATGCCTCCGGGTCCTGCAAAATCTTTGCCACCTTCTGGGTGTGGGCCGGGCGGAGTCTGAAGCTCACTTCCTCGAACGCCGCCTGGGCGATCTTGGTCAGCGCCTCGGGGGCGACCTTCAAAATCTTCTTGCCTTCGAACTCGGCGACAGAAATGCCGTCCTTGCCGAGGTTCACGTATTCAGTCTTGTCTTCGCCGTGCTGCACGGTCGCTTCGTATTTGAATGCCATAGTTAGGTTTTAGGTTGTAGGTTGTAGGTGTTAGGTTGATTAGTTACAGGAAGTTTACGCCAAAAGTCAAAGAAGGGCCGTGAGCCACAAGCGACTCGTATTGACGAGGCGTGGTGGCGAGAGTGAGGCGATGCCGGAGGTACACCCCCGAGATTGAGCCGAACGGTAATTAAAGGGGAAAGCCTTCCCCTCGGTGGCACGTTGTTGCCACCTACCCCTTCTAGCGGGCTTCAGTCGCCAACCCGCAACGCCTGGCTTACAGTTCATATATTACAAGATAAAATTTCCATGCCCAAATGGAGCGTTTTCGACTATTTTAGGCCGCAATAATCCGCAAAAAAGCGACAAAAGGGTAAAAAAAGCGGACAAAATGTTTTTTTTTGAAAAAAAGTGAGCAAATCGGTCAAAGAAGTGCTATTTTTAGAGCGTTAAAGTTTAAACATAGAGAGGAATACTATGAAGATCAAGAACCTGTTGTTGGCAACCATGCTGGCTTCCGCCGTTGCCTTTGCAGCCGATGCCGCAAAGCCTGCCGCCGCAGCCCCCGCTGCCGCTCCTGCTAAGACCGAAGCCGCTGCACCGGCAGCCGCTCCCGCCGCTGAAGCCCCGAAGGCCGAAGCTGCCGCACCGGCACCTGCCGCTGCTCCTGCCGAAGCTGCTCCTGCCCCGGCTGCTGAAGCCGCCGCACCCGCTGCCGCTCCCGCCGAAGCTGCCGCTCCCGCAGCTGCTCCTGCCGCAGTCCCTGCTGATTCTGCTGCTCAGCCTGCTGCCGAGGCCGCACCCGCCGAAGCCGCTGCCGCCCCAGCAGATTCCGCCGCTCAGCCTGCTGAAGCTGCCGCTCCCGCCGACTCCGCTGCCGCCGCTCCGGCTGAAGCCGTAGCCGCCGCAGATACCGCCAAGGCCGACTCCGCCGAAGTGCTGGAAGCCAAGACCGAAGAAGCTCCGGTTGACAGCGCCGCCCTCGCCCAGTCCGAAGCCGACAAGAAGGCCGCCGAAGAAGCCGCCAAGGCCGAGGCCGCCGCTCCCTCTGAATCTACCGCTTCTGCCAAGTCCTCCATCATGGAAAACCCCTGGGAATTCCTGATCGTGTCCGCCGCCTTCGTGGCGTCCGTGCTGGTGATTATCTTCACCGGGGACTGATAAAAACAGCTCGTTCGTTTTTCTGAGCGACCGATGATTATCGGTCGTTTTTTTTTCACAAGGGACGGCCACACAAAAGAAAATCCGAAAAAAAACACCAAGCTATTGCTTTTTTCAAAAAAAACAGGTAGATTTATTACGGAAAGGAGCTCCTATGGGAAAAATCATTAAAATCACGGTCATTATCGCTGTCTGCCTGATTTCCGCCCTCGGTATTTACGGGATCATCCGTACAGCACGCATCGACGAGAACACCGCCGACTAGCCGACCTTCCCTTTTTAGAATCGCCGGGACTTGTACCCGGCCTTTTGTGCACCCGTCCTTCGGGTGCTTTTCTATATTATCCGCATGAACTTTTTGAACAAGAAACCCCTATTTTTTGCAGTAATAGCCGCGGTTTTCCTGGGCATTTTGCTGATTGTTTTCCGGGAATTCGCCTTCAACCCCGACACCCTGATGCTGAACAGCGACCAGCTGAACGGTATCGGCAGCCGTATTCTCCGCGCCGAAAACGCTGTCGTCACGGAATGGGACGATTCTCGCCTGGGCGGCGTCCCCACCATCGACGCCCTTTTCGCCGACGTCTATCATCCCCTGGTTTGGGTTCAGTTCCTTACTGACCCCGCCCGAGCCGTGGGTTTCAAGTTTATCTTGACCGTCTGGGTGGCCTCGTCGAACTTATAGTATTTTTTGAGGATTTCGATGGCAGCCGCGTAGTTGCTCTCCAGAGCATCCGGGGAGACATCATAGTATCCGGCATAGCCGTCGTTATGACCGGCATTGGAACTGAAGTCAGTCATGCCGTCCGCTTCTGTCAGTCCGCTGGAGACGAAGGGGATGATCCTAAGTTCCCACCTGCAGCTCACCTACCTGTTCCTGTGGGGAGCAGGATTCTACACCCTCTACGAAGCATTCTTCCATTGTGATTCCTTTAAGACAAAAGGCAAGCGCATTGGACTTGCAGCGGCAGGACTCGCCTTCGGGCTTGCCATCAGCTGCTTCCAGGTAGTGCCGCCCTACCTGTACACCACCACCCAGTCCGTCCGTGGCGAAGGAGACCACACCAACCTGGGCCACGCCGTCAGCTGGTCCTTGCATCAAGAGGAAATGGCCCAGATGCTCCTGCCGGGGTTCATCGGGGTGGATGTCTATGAATACGACGACAAGGCCGGGAAACTGGATGGCAGTTCTTTCGTGGGATTTACCGTACAGGAATACCAGTCCTCGGGCGGGTCTCCGTTCTACTGGGGACACAACCCATTCAAGTTGGATCACAACAACGCAGGAGCACTTCTCACCCTGCTGGGATTCCTATGCCTGTTCTTGCCCGGCAAACGCCGCTGGGCCATGTTCTGGGGACTTGGAGCAGTTCTTGCCCTGAGCTACGGCATGGGAGCGCACTCTCCGCTGTTCAAGCTCTGGTACAACATCTTGCCTGGTGTCAAAAATTTCCGCGCCCCCGGCATGGCGCTGTTCTGGTTGCCCCTGCTGCTCGTGATGATGGCAGCTCCCGTGCTCAAAGCCATTTCCGATGACTCTGCCGACTCCATCAAGAATCGCCGCGCCCTGTTCCACGGCGCCGTCATGTTTGTGCTGCTCCTGGTCATCGTTGTCATCGCCCGCTACAACTGGACACTCTTTATCGGGCCCTTCGGACTTGTCGCCTGCCTGGTGTATGCCGCAGCATGTCTCGGCGTCATGAGCCTGGACGACCAGGGGAAGGAATTTTCTGTAGCCAACTTTGCAGATAGCTTCAAAACGGGGCTTCCTGGAACACACCGTGCGATTCAGGTCTGTATCGTAATCGGATTTGCTCTGATAGGGCTGTTCCTCATGAGCGGGCAGAAACTCCTGGAAGATGGGGTAACGGCCCCCTATTTCAAGCCCCTGAACGAAATCGCCATGCAGACGAGCGCAGGAAAAATCATTCCCGGATTCATCCTGGTACTCGTAATCGTAGCCGCCACCTTGTTCACCTTCAGGTGGAAAGCGGGCATTGCCCAAAAGGCAGGACTCCTTGCCGCCGTGGCCGCCGTAGAGCTGTTCTTCATTGACGGGGCGTTCATCCAGAACGTAGAAGCCAAGGAATACCTCCAGCCGGCAAACCCCGTGGTAGCCGCCGTCAAGGCCCCCTTCAAGGCAGACAGTCTGAACACGCCCCGCGTGCTTTCCCTTTCCAGGAACAAGGCGCTGGGAGCAAACGCCTTCCCGCAGTTCCACTTGCGCAACGCCGACGGGTTCCACGACAACGAACTGGCAAGCTACAGGGCTTTCCGCGGCGGCCAACAGAACGCCAACTTCCTCTTGAACATCAACAATCCCGAAGCGGCCCACCCCTTCCTGGACCTGATGAACATCGGCTTTATCATCTTCGACAGCCAGCGGGGCACGACCTACATGCCTATCCCTACCGCCATGGGAGAGGCTTACCTCTACGGCGAGGCCACCGTCATGAGCGACGAAGACGCCATCAAGACCTTGCAGACCAAGGCGGCCATCCGCAAGCCCAAGGCCCCGGAACCCGCGGCAGAACCTGTTTCAGATTCTACGGCCGCAGACTCCACCGTGGCAAGTGCCGATAGCGCCGCCGCGCCTACAGAAGTTGCCGCAGAACCCGAAAACGACCCCAACGTTTTCTACTACAAGGAAAAGGCAATCCTGTCCGAAAATCCCGAGCAGCCCTTAGAAGGAGGCATTGTTCAAGGGCAAGTCCGTCTCGTGGAACAGCCCAAAATGGACACCCAGGTATTCGAAGCCGAAAGCGACAGGCCCGCTATCATGGTGGTGGCTGGTAATTACCACCCCTACTGGAAGGCTTACGTAAACGGAAAGGAATCCAAGGTCTATAAGGCCTTCGGGAACTTGCGAGCCGTAGAAGTGCCCAAGGGAAAATCCACCATCCGCATGGAATACCGGAGCAAGCCCTTCCACGCCTGCCTCAAGGTCAGCGCACTCGCCATAGTCCTGCTTGCCATCTTTGGAGTGGCAGTGCTGGCAAGAGCAAAAAAACAATAAAAAATGCCGCACTTGCGTTGCGGCATTTTTTCTTTGAAAAAAAGGAAACTACTTCAATCCGGAAAGAATGAGACTGGCAACGCCCTTGGCGAACGTCTTGCTTTCGGTCTTCAAGGAAGCGGACTTTTTCAGATTTAGAGGGATGTTCTTGTCTCTCTTCAGATTCAAAATCAGCTGAGCAATACAGTATTCGTCATATTCGACATTCATGCCATAGTCAGCAAAGTTGAATCCTTCTGCGCCCTTTCCTTTTTCCTTCTCAAATTCGCTGTAGGCGGCATTGCAATCTTCCTTTTCCGAGGCGTACCGGATTGCAAAATTCACGGAGCATTCGTCCCCTTCGTAAGAAACCGTCAGTTCTCCGGAGGATTCCTTCAGTTCGTCCACCTCGATTTCCACAAGGTCGTTGTACAAGGTCAAACGGTCGCAATCCACCGCACGAATATTCTTGAGAACTTCCTTTTCATCCTTAACTTCTTTCTTGTCATCAGGCTGGAACATCAGGTAAAATTTCACCAGGGCGTTTTCTGTCTTGGCAATGGAGGCATTCTTATTGAACATATTCGCCTTGAAATCCTGGGCGTAACATTCGCCTGTATAGCGGACTACACTGGACAGGGCATCGCCCTTTTCGAACACCAAACCCGGCTGGAACTTAAGCCCCTTCTTGTCCAACGCCTCGGACCAGAATCCCGTAGGGAACTTACCGCCGTCAAAATCGTACTGCTTTGGCTTATCAGCCCCTTTTTGCTGGAGCACCGCCGTATTCCTGTCCAGGTAGGCCTTAAACTTGGCCGTGGAATCCGAATCCTCGTTTGCTTTTTTCCAAACAAGGTCACCAAGTGTTCCAACCTTGCAAACGGGATAAGTGACCTTCAGGGTAGAATCTTTTGAATTATAATCATAACTGGCCTTGGAGAGGACAATATCAAAGGAATCTTCCAAGTCTATGCTAGAAGAACCGCTATCGCTGCCACAGGCCGAAAGCACAAATCCACAGGCGACGGCAACCCCAAAGGGAGTCACATACTTTTTCAAGTTCAAGTTCATCAAAAAACCTCTAACCCTATTATACATTTTTTCACGAAAACCGTTACAGCCGGCCCTCGAAAAAGCCCTCGAAATCGATATCCTTGACGCTTTCGACCACGTATTCCGGCTTCACATCCAGTTTTTCCACGTCCGAGCGCTTGGTTTCGCCGCACAGGGGCAGCACGAACCTGCAACCGGAGCGCTTTGCCAGCTCAAAATCCGTATAGAGCCTATCCCCTACAAACAGGATTTCTTCGGGAGCATACGTCTTCAACAGCCCCGATAGCATGGCGGGGTTGGGCTTACCGAAACTGCGCTCCGGCTCTACACCGTAAGCCGTCTTGAGTAGCGCCATGAAACTTCCGATGTCGGGCACAGGGCCCCGGGCGTCGGGGCACACGAAATCTGTATGGGTCACCCAGAAAGGTATCCCCCGCTGCACCCGGAACGAAAGCTCGCAAAGTTCCCGGTAGTCAAAACTGTTGTGGTAGGCCACCAAAACCAATTCCGTATCAGTTACAGATGGGCGCAAATTGAGAGAGGGATCCTGGGCGGCAAACCATTCGAAGACTTCGGGATTGGCAAAGAAATAGACGTTCTTGAGCCCTTTTTCATGTATGGCCGTCAAGGATAAAGTCAGCGCAGAAATAATGCCGTCGTCGCGAAGAGGAAGCCCCATCACGTTCAGACGGTTCTCGTAAAACACGGGAGACTTGCTGGTGTTGTTGCTCAGGTAGTAAACAGGCACTTTTGAGGCCACCCGCTTCACGGTATCTACCGCACCAGGGTACGGACGGCCGCTCAGGTAGAGGGTTCCGTCCAGGTCAAAGACCACCACTTTTACGGGCTTGTGCGCTGTCATGGGTACTAAGGTAGAAAAAATTGCTACCTTAGATGCCATGAAGACTCCCGATAGCCGTTTTTACTGCCCACAAATCCAATGCGGAAAGGCAACCCTGGACGAAAACGAAAGCGCCCATGCCGTAAAGGTATGCCGCGCCACCCAAGGAGACGTTCTGGAACTTTGCGACGGACAGGGCCACTTTGCGGCCGGAACCATCGTGGTTGCCGACCCGAGGGCCTGCCAGGTGGAAATCTCCAAGGTAGAAACGCCCAAACCGGCGAGACCCCTGCTGAACCTGGCCATCGCCTGCCTCAAGGACGACGCCCTGGAAGAAGTGGTATTCCATGCCGCCCAGACCGAAATTGCAAGCATTACCTTCTTACGGACGGACTATTCCCAGGAGCCCAAGAATTCCGACTTGCACAAGTTGGTCCGCCGTTCCGAGCTCAAGAGCCTGGTAAGCCTGAAACAGTCCAAAAAACCTTGGCTTACCGAAATCTGCGGACCTGTCGAATTCAAGGAATGGCTAAAAAGTTACCGTGGCGACCTGATCCTCTGCGATGTAGATGGCGAAAGGACAGCCCCTAAAGAAGTCACAGACAAACTCACAGCCGACCCTGCCTGTGACAATAAGAGCGACGCAACTTCAACTCCCGTGACCCTTCTGGTGGGGCCCGAAGGCGGTTTTTCTCCCGAAGAAATCCGCATGACAAAAGAATTTACAGGCGGAAAAAGTTACGCCCTGAACCTGGGAAACACAAGACTCCGGGCCCGTACAGCTGCCATCGTGGCTCTCGGAAAATTGCTGTAAAAAACTACATCATCCGGAGACGCATCTCGAAGACCGCACGGTCCGTCTCGTCCAAGATACGCATGTAGGTAGCCCCGCTGTGGTCCGCACGGAAAATGCGCAGGGTCTGGCCTTCTTTCGATTCGCCCAGGTAATGAATCTCCAGCGTTGCCGGATTGCAAAGTTCCCAGTCGGGAGTCCCGAACACGTTCAAGGCAAGCTTCACATATTCGATGTTGTTCATGTGGTGGGACATGTCGATGTGCTGGGGCAGCACCTTCTGCT
Source organism: Fibrobacter succinogenes (assembly GCA_902768715.1). Taxonomy (GTDB): domain Bacteria; phylum Fibrobacterota; class Fibrobacteria; order Fibrobacterales; family Fibrobacteraceae; genus Fibrobacter; species Fibrobacter succinogenes_L. Next base: position 26,287 of record CACXMH010000038.1, read on the forward strand.
GGTAAACTTCCTGGTATTCTTCCGGCTTTACGTGAAAACGATCGAAGTCCGAAGCATCGAGTGTCTCCGGAAAACCTTCCGTCGGAAAACCCACCGACGAAAGCCGCAGAGGACGATGATTTTCAAAACCAAGACAGCACATCTCCTGCTTGGCCAAAATGATGGGCTCGCCCTCGGTCGTAGTGATGGCGGTATTTTCGTTGAGCCTGATTAGCTGGTTATCCGCCGGAAACGACGTGGTGACCACCTTGTCCCGCCAGTACGGGCGCTTGAAAAACTTGAACTTGGCCTTGTAAACCACCCAGAAGCCACCCTTCTCCTTCACCACAAAATTGTCCATCTTCATGGCGCCGAAATTTTCGGTGATGTTATCCTGGACCATAAGCACCGTCTGGGCAAGGCCCATCTTTCCGGACACATCGATATAGGCCGACGTGATGGTCCGCTGTTTCTGGAATACAAGAGGGTTCTTTGACAAGGCGTAAATATCTATCATGGTGAGCAATATAATTTAAATGGTTAGCGTTTCAGAAGACGCATGATTCCCTGGCGGTTGTATTCCGGGTCGTCCTTGGCGAAGGGGCTTTTCGTCTCTTGCCGCAGGGCGTAAATTCCGCACTCGCCGCAGTCCACTTCGGTCCCTGACTTGGAGCTGACACCTTCCACAAACAGGCTGTCGGCCACCACGCTCAAGACCTCGCGGGGGTCTGTGCCATCCGAAGCTTTCGAGATGCACAGGTCCGGCAGGGCAAAGGTTTCAAGGCCCAAGGTGTAAAGCACGTCTGGGCCTTCCAGGTAATTCATCCAGGGGTCCATCGGGAACTGGGCGTCGCCCAATTCTTCACGGAATGCCTCTGCGGTCCAGGCGGCGCCGCTCTGCTGCATATACACGCCCAAGGCTCCTGCCGAAAGCACCTTCAGTATGGCGGTATTCACCATAGTCAGGTCCGCAGGGCTTTTCAAGCTCCCAAGCAAGAATAGCAGAGACTTGTGGGAATCGATGGCCGAAGCATCTTCTGCAGAAATTTCCTGATGTTCCTTGAAGATTTCGGAAAGCCCCGGAGTTGCCTCCTTGCGGACCACCTTGAAATTCAAGGTACAGCCAGGCACCATCAGGCTTGCCGTATCTTTTTCTACTACGACATTAGGTGTTACGGCAAAAGGCTCGTCCTGAGCCACGGTCAACGGGAATGCGAGAACAAAAGAATTCATACCTGTTTCAAGGCCTCCTTTACCAAGGGAGTGAGCAAGTTCTGCAATGGCGGTTTCGGCAGGCACACCTGTGTTTCCATGGCGGTCTGCAATGTTTCCAGGTTCAGTTTTGCCGCAGGAATTTCTACCGCGTAGCCTGCCCGGGAAAGACTTTTGGCGAGCACCACCTGTTCGTACTGCCCAGGCGTGGGCACAAAGATACAGCTGGCACCCAGAACGGCCATGTCCATAATGGTGCTGTAGCCGCCTCGAGAAATAACCCAGCGGGCGCGCCGGACGGTGCGCGCAAATTCGGAGGATTCCAAATGACTAAAAAACTGAATGTTTCCTTCGGTCCATGATTTTCTTTCTGCACCGGGTTTCCCGAGAATCATCACATGGTTTCCGGGCAGTTCGGAGAGCAATTCCCGCAGTCTGCGTTCAAAGGCGCTGCGGGCAGGTTCCACTCCAGAGATGACCGCTACCACGTTCAAATCTCTTGATGTCGTTGCCATAATTTCAGGCAAGTCATCCAGTTCCGTAAAACGGCTCAACGGGCCTGCATAACGAATGTTTTCCGGGCAAAATTTCACATGGGACATGGCACCCGCATAACCGGGGGCATCTTCCAAATCGGGAATCCACACCTGGTCGAAGTTTTCCATTTTCTTTCGATGCCAATGGACCCCGATTCCCTCGAACTTGGAGAAAAGGGCCGGGAACGCAATACGGCACTGGTGCGTCATGTAAATGGAAAGCGCCTTCGCCGAATAAAAACCGAAGCGGTTGTCCGAAAACAAAATGTCGAACCCGTGACGGCGGACCATTTCTTCGGCATAGTGGTGTTCGTATTCAACGACCCTATTCAAATGGACGCTGTTTTTCAGGAGCCAAAGCCCCATATTGAATCCATGTTTCGGATAAACAATACCATAAGACGGAGCCGTATGTTTTTTCAGCTCCGGAAAAATTTCGTTGTACAATGGCGCATAAGATTCCGTAACGGCAAGCTCCACCTGAGCTCCCTGCCGTAGGAACTCCTTAATGACAGGGACGCAGCGGGTCGCATGGCCCAGTCCCCAGTCCAAAGGCGCCACCAGGACTTTCACTACCTGGCCTCCAGCCATGCGTTAGCCCAGTCACCGTGATCGCAGTCCTTGTTGCCTCCCTGTTCCAGTACCAGCTGCAGGTTCTGGACTCCGGACACATCTACTTCTATGATCTGTTTTTGCGTGGAATACATCTTGTTTGAGCGGAACAGTTCGCGACCGTCACCTTTTACCACGAAGAACGCCCCGTCACCGCAGGCACTTTCGTCGTCAAGGCCGATAACGCCGTGAAGCGTACTGAACCTACCCGCAATATCGTACTCCAGGACAGCATCGGCGTGGCTTCCAATTCCGTAGCGGAAGGATTCCTTGTCCAAAGTTATCCCGTTGTGTTCTACCGTCTGGTCTTTTTGTGGCTCACCCCAATCCTGACGGTAACTCTTCATGGGCATCTCCGAAACCAGGGCGACGCCTTCGCCTGCTACAAACAGGTCCTTATGCAAGGTCAAGGTGTCGGCATCGGGCATCAAGCACCTCATTTCCAAGCGGTTCATACCAATGGCAAAATCCGTTGAATCCAGTACAAGCGAATCCTGGGTTTCGGATACCACCTTTTCCTTTTCGGGTTTGCCGTTGATGGAATAGGAGCAGGCCACCGCTTCTGCAAAATTCTTGTGCAGCGACACGATGTTACTGTCCATGTTCGCAACGGAGAACCGCTGTGCATACTGGGACACGCCCTTCTTGGCGTCGATGCGGTAAATTACCAGCGGGTAGCCGAACAGCTTGGGTTCCAGAAGTACACGTTCGTTCTTGTAGGAATCCAGAATTTCGTCAATCTGGTCGGTGGTCTTGAAACCAACCACGCGGCTCTGGCGATTCACCGAACCGTAGCCATCCTGACCGCGCACCAGGTAGATGTTTCCTCCAGACGCCTGGTACCACTTGGCAAAGGTATCCGTATCCCAGCGTTTGAATGTCCGTTCGCTAAAGGCGCTGTGGCCAGAGGCAAGCATCTGCCAGGGTCTTGAGTAAATGTAGATGGAATTCTCAGGATACTTTTTCAGTTCCGTATTCAAGAAATCTTCTTCACCCAGCAATTTGTTCTTGTAATAGAGCATGTTGGCCTTGTAACTCGGCGCATGATACATCATGAGCCCAACAGCCATGGCAACAGCTACACCAAGGACCAGGCGACCTATACCGTCGGGTTTCATCTTGGAGAAAAAGCACAGGGCGTCGTAAGGGCCAAGGGCCATCAAGAGAGCGAACAGGGGCAAGGCCACCAGCACGTAACGCTGATTAATGTCGATGGTGAAGGTGCCCGACACGTTCAGCAAGATGACAAAAATCTGGATGCAGAACGAAATCCCGAGAACAAAGCCACGAACATAGCGCCTGGAGTAAACCATCCTGAACAGGAGCCATACCGTGGACGCCAGCAGGAGTACCGTAAAGGACGTGTAGAACGGATTTTCGAGAATCCCGCCAAAAGCCGTATCTGGCTTCATGTTCATCATGATTTCTACATTGGTCTTCAGGTTGAACCACAGGTTTTCAAGAGAGTGGGCCGCGTGTTCCCCGCCCTGGAAATCATAACCGCGGTAAGCCGCCATGGTATTGATGGAGGGCCAGCTCACCGCAATGACCGAAGCCACAAAGAGGGGCAGTCGGTATGGTTTTTCCAAGAAATAGCGATAATAATACAGAGCGAAAGGAATAAAGGCGAAAACAGTTTCCTGTCTAGTCTGTGCAAAGAAGCCAAGCAGGGGCACGGTCAGCAAGAAATGTTTCCAGGTCACCTTGTTAGTCGGCACAAAGGCGTACCAGGCCATCAAGGCCGTCAGGAGGGCGATGTAGAGGACTTCTGTGGAGGCAGAGCGTGCCTGCAAAAGGAATATGGGCATGCCGCCCAAGAACGCCGTGGCCGCAAGCGCCAAAGGCTCACTCTTGAACCATCTGCATAGCGCAAAGAAAAAGAAAATCAGGCTCAGGATGTAGAAGGGGTAGTTTACCAACAAGGCGGTATCCCTGTTGGGTTCCATAAAGTTGAACACCAGGGAATACACAAAGCCGAGGGCCTTGCCCTTGAAATTGTTCACCTCGTCGGTACATTCCAGGTTGCCGTCTTTCCAGATACCTTCGTTGCAGATACCGCCGGAGTGCTGGAAGTACATCTGCAGGCCCATGGATTCCCAGCTGGTCTCGTCGCTCAGCACCCGATGGCTGTTCCCGATGTTTCCGAACATGAAAACAGAAAACACCAGAAGCAGCACGGCCAGCCCGCAAAGGCTCTTGCCGCCGGGCAAATACCCGCGGATATGCTTTGCGATAAAGGGCAGGTTCACCGCAACACCTACGAGGCCCACCACAAACGTGGAAAGGATGGCGTAATAGCCCCATTCGATATCCCACTTGCGGGCCGTAGCCACGGAGGTTCCGTTAAAAATAAGGAATGCTATGACCAGCACAATCAGGGTGACCACAAGCATGAGCCCCTGGGGTTTCCCCAGGTTCAACGACTTGAACCACTCCTTCAACGCATTTTTCTTTTCTTTATCCTTTTTCATTTCACACTTCTCGTTTCATACTCTAAATAACCGACCCTAACCACCGACTCCTCAAGCGGATCCTCGCCTCCGCGAGGATGACACCTCTTGAGACCCGCAATCCTAACCACCAACCACTAATCACTAATCACTGATTCCTCAAGCGGATCCTCGCCTCCGCGAGGATGACACCATTTGTCCCCATCACACCCCACACCTCAAAGGGCCGCAGGCCCGACCTCATACCTCATACCACTAACACCTACCCCACCCCCAGCCTTTCCATGGCGATCTTCTTGCCGGTCTGGAAATCGCACTTGCCACTGCCCAGCTTGGGAAGGCTTTCCACCTTCACCACGGCGCCAGGCACCATCAGGGGCGGAAGCCCTATCTGGCGGAGCATGTCCTTCACCTCGTCTTCGGACTTTTCGCCGGCATAGACCAGCACAATCTTTTCGCCCTTGCTCCCGTCGGGAACGGCCACGGCAAAATGGTCGATTTCGTCGAACATGGCGTTTTCCGAAATCTTGAAATCCACGGAGCCGAGGCTCACCATCTCGCCGCCAAGCTTTGCAAATCGGCTGTAGCGGTCCACGATGGTCAGGTAGCCGTCTTCATCTACATGGCCCTTGTCGCCGGTCTTGTACCAGCGCTTGCCGTTGATAACGGCTATGGCCTGGGCGGTGCGTTCCGGGTCCTTCAGGTAGCCCTTCATAATCTGGGCACCACCGATGAGAATCAATCCGTCGCCACCGATGGGCAGCTCTTCCATAGTGTCCGGATCTACAATGCGGAACTGGGTTCCCGGGAGAGGCGCTCCCACGGTCCCCGGCTTGTTGCCCTGCAGCACCGTCTTGTAGTCGTCCATCAGAACATCCTTGGTGTTTACCGCCGCCACGGGGGTGGTCTCGGTACAGCCAAAGCCTTCGAAAATTTCCAGTTTGAACTTGGTGCGGTATAGCTGGCGCACGTCTTCGCGAATCTTTTCGGCTCCGGCGTAGATGCTCCGCACATGGCCAAACATCAGCGGGTGCACCGCACGGTTCATGCCCCACATCCGCAAGAAGGTGCCCGTGGCCACCATGATAGTCACCTTGAACTGGGCGCACATGCGGGACACGAGCCTTGCATCCGTGGGGTCGGGGCAGGTAGCCACCGGCACGCCGTCCACCAAGCAAAGCATAGTCGTAATGGAGAACCCGAAGGCATGGAACAACGGGAGCGACCCCAGGAACACGTCGTCGGAGCCGGGGTTCAGCACGCTTTCGCACTGCTTGATGTTACCCATCAAGTTGAAGTGGGTCAGTTCCACTCCCTTGGGGCGACCCTCGGAACCGGAACTGAAAATAATCGTCGCCACGTCGTCCAGGGAGACCTTCTTGAAGAACCTAAGTTCCAAGTACCAGGCCGGAAGTAGCATCACCCGCAAGAAGTTCAGCACCAGGGCGGGCTTTTTCAGCTTTTCCTTCAGGTCTTCCATGTAATAGACCTTGTACTTGTCCAGAAGCTGCTCCATGGGGAGTCCCTTCTGCTTCAGCTTGTCGATAAACACCCGGGCGGTAATGATGGTCTTCACGTCGGCCACGTTACAGCAGTAGTCCATGGTCTCCGGCGTGTTGGTGTAGTTCAGGTTATAGACCGTCTTGCCCTTGATGAGGCAGGCCATATTCACGATGATGCCCGGGCCCGAAGGCGGAATCAGCACGCCCACGTTCTTTTCGCCCTTGGTAAGGCTGTCAATCATCTTGGCAAAAGTCAGGGATGCCGCCGCCAGGGCGTTTGCCGCCAGGTGGTGGCCGTCGGGACTATAGACCGAAGGTCCGCTCCCGATACGCTTGACCGTGCGTATCCAGGCAGACGCCACCGGACGGAGCAGCCGGATATAAGAGGTCCACGCCGTAATGGAAAGTTCCTGCACGGCCCGCTGGACCGTAACCGCATCCGCATCCAGGGGAAGTTCCTCGCCAAAGGCTACGGAGATGACACGGCCTTCGCTGTGAATCAGGTCCTTGAAGCCGGAACCCGCCTGGGAGTAACTGCTCCCCCACAGTCCCTGCACATAGAACGGCAAGAGTTTCAGGTGGTGCACATCCTTGATGGCGTCGGAATAGTCCAGGCGGAAACGGCTCATGTTACCCGTGGCGGTCATGGTGTTCTCGGGGAACATCACCACGGCCTCGCCCCGGAGCAGGGCCTCCCGGGCCTCCTTCATGGCGGACTCCGGGTGTGCAATGTCCAGCTCGATGGTCCGCATCTGTGAAAGGAGCAGACGCACATACCACTTTTCAAAAGGCCGCTTGGTAATCACAAAGCGCAAGGGGCGGGGGCTTGCCATCTGGATCATGGCCCAGTCCACATAAGAAATGTGGTTACCCACCAAAAGTACCGGACCTTCCCAGGGAATGCGCTCCACGCCAGACACCAGGAACTTGTAATGGAACGAAAGCACCGAGCGCATCAGCTGGCGAAGCAGCGTATGGGGCATGGCCATCAGGGCCCAAATGGTGCCGCCCAGGCACACGATACCCAGAATAAAGAACAGGCTCATCCGGTCCAAGTTCAAGAACCGGATAAGGACAACGGCCACAATTTCAAAGAGGAGGATACAAAGGTTCTGCACCCCGTTGGCCACCGAAAGCACGTGGCCCGCCGACCTGGGCTTGGTATGGTACAGCAGCATGGAGAACATGGGAATCATGTAGATGCCGCCACAGAAACCCAGCAAGGTAAAGGCGATGGCGTTGTAGGGCCTGGGGATAAAGGGAATCAAGAATATGAGAATGGCAGCCCCGGCTGTGCCCATGGGGATAAGCCCGGTCTCGATAAAGTTCCTGGACATGCGCATGGCAAAGACGATGCCCACCACAAGACCCAGGGCCGTTCCGAAGATGGCGTAGTTGGCCAAGATATCCCGGTTAAAGAGCGAACCCGAACCGAACAGGTCCTGGATGATAAACACCAGTAGGAATATCATGACCCAGAACATGGAAAGCCCGATAATGGACTGGCGAAGCGCCCGGTTCACCCAGAGCTTGCTCAGCTTGCGGCGGGTAAACAGCAGGTTCCAGTAACGCTTCCAGGGGAATTTCAGCTCGGCATCGTAGGCGCCAATAGGCGGGAGCCCGAAGGTGAACAGGATTCCCAAAATTTCAAGGGCCACGAGGGTTATCCCCACAGGGGCGAATGTCTGGAGCGCCTCCGAAAGATCCCCTGCCACAGGGAGCATCCGCTCATAGGCGTAGGCGGTAACGCCTCCGCTCAGCACCAGGGCCACGAACAGGATAATCATCAGGATACCGCTCCCCTGGGCCAGGGAGCGCACCCCTACCAGTTCCTTCATGTAGCCGTTCTTGGCCGGACTCTGGAACGCCTGCAGCACAAAGAACAGGCCAATGGAAAGAAACTCGAACAGGAGGTTCGCCGTACAGACCCCGTAACCGAACAGCACCACCGTAGGTAGCGAAAGCAGGGTCGTCCACCTAAGGACCCGTTCCTTGGGGAACTTGTCGGAAAAATAACCCGCAGGAGTCATGAGCAAGGCACAGGGCAGCAAGAACAACAGGTGCAGCACATAGAACTGCCAAGAGCCCATGGCCGTAAATCCGGCACGGCTCAGCACCAGTTCCATATAGGCGACAAGGATAGTAGAGAGGGCCACCTGGGTAAAGGCAAACCCATAAAAAGCAAAAAAACCCTTAGACTTTTTCATCGGTTTATCCCGTAAATCTTTCATGGGAAAGATACATAATTAGAAGCCCTACTGGCGGTCTTCAGACCTGCAAAAAAAGAAGGAAACGGAGAAATCAAAAAAATCCGGCGAGCCGAAGCCCACCGGATTCAAAAGTTTTTTCAAGAGCGGATTACTTGTTCTCGAAGTAGTAGGTGGTCAGAGTCTTGCCATCCTGGGAGAACTGGATAATCTGCTTGCCCTTGGGAAGATCGCCGGTGATCTTGAACAGGTTTTCGGCCATGTAGGTCACCGTCAGGTTCGTGCCCTTGTCCTTGTCGGCAAAGAGTCCCTTCTTCTCGCTTTCTTCGAAGCCCTTGCAGTCCTTGTGGGCAGCCACGTCCTGTTCCACGGCGGGATAGGTCTTGGCAATGAGCGGAGAGGTCACGGAGCTAGCATTGCGGTAGAAGACTTCCAGCTTGCCCTCGATTACGCGAGGAGCAGGCAGCGGAGACATCTTGGCAGCGTCCTTCTTGCCTTTCTTCTTGCTCTTCTTCTGGTCGGGCACCTTGGCACCGTCGCCAGCCTGGGGGCGTTCCAGCTGATAGCCAGCAATGGATTCGTTGCACTGGGTGGACCAGACAACCCATTCGTTGGAAATCTTCTTCGGGCCGTTTTCTTCGTCGCCAGGCAGGTAGAGACCCGGTTCAATCTGGTCGCTATAGATGTACAGCGTCACCTTCAGGTTCGGGTTTTCTTCGGTGGTAGAAATCATGTTCTTGCTCTTGATGTACTTGGAGCGGCCGGCGAGAATCTTGTAGTTACCCACGGGGACCTTTTCGAACTTGAACTGGCCCTTGCGGAGTTCCTGCTTGTACTTGTACTTTTCCTTGAGGGTGGAGTAGATAGTGGAGTCCATCCAGATGGTGGGCATTTCGAGAGGCTTGCCAGTGAAAGCGTCACAGACTTCACCTTCGATAGTACCGGTCTTTTCGCAACCGGTGAGAGCCATAGCCACGAGAGCGGCGGTAGCACAGAGAGTAAGTGTTTTTTTCATTGTATTTCCTTTTGAATTTCTTTAAATATACAAAAACCCTCCCGTTTTAGGGGAGGGCATAAAAAGACTAGGCTTCTTCTTCGGCCTTGGCGGGAGCCGCCTTGCGGGTCTTGCGCTTTGCACCGGTGATGTTGCCGGCGAAACGCTTGTTGAAGCGGTCGATACGGCCAGCCGTATCCACGCGATGCTGCTTGCCCGTCCAGAACGGATGGGTATCAGCGGTGATTTCCAGAGAAATCACGCTATGTTCAACCCCATCGATAGTCTTCTTTTCGGCGGAAGACTTCGTGGAGCGGGTGATGTATTCTTTACCCGTATTCGCATCGACGAACACGACCGGTTGATAGTTAGGGTGGATACCTTCTTTCATTTT
>CACXMH010000039.1 GCA_902768715.1 Fibrobacter succinogenes
GCCATCGGCGTTCTTGATCTTGCGCTTGCCTTCTTCTTCGATGTGGAAGCGGAGGTTTTCGAGGAGGATGATTTCACCCGGCTTGATAGCGGCGCAGGCAGCTTCGACTTCGGGACCCACGCAGTCGGAGAGGAACTTCACCGGCTTCTTGATGAGTTCTTCGAGCTTCTTTGCAACCGGAGCAAGGGTATATTTCATGTTCTTTTCGCCATTCGGACGGCCCAGGTGGGAAGCGAGCACGACGGCTGCACCCTTGTCGAGAGCGTACTGGATGGTCGGGAGAGCGGCTTCGATACGCTTGGTGTTGGTGATTTCGCCAGTCACCTTGTCCTGCGGAACGTTGAAGTCAACACGGATGAACACGCGCTTGCCGGCGAGTTCGAGATCTTCAATAGAGAGCTTTGCCATTATGGATTCCTCTTTTAGGGTTAAAATTTACGGGCTAAAAATTAGAATTTTCCCCTAAAAAAGGCAATATATCCCCCAAAATATGGCTTTACCCCCAAAAGAAGTATCCAAATTGGGGTTTTATGGCAAAAAATTAACATTTCTCGTTTTTTTTTATATATTTCTGTGGGATATATATATTGGAGTGAAAAATGAAGCGTTCGTTTTTAGCGACGATTTGTCTTTTTGTGGCAGCCGCTTTTGCAGGCCCCTATGATATTGAGGAATTTACTGCCCAGGATCCAGGAACCCCGGACGAAGTCATCACTGCCGAATTCGGCGGCGAACTGAAGACCATTCCCGTCGAGGAAGTTTCCTCCCTTCAAGAAGGGCGTCTGGTAGTTCGTCAGAAATTCAGCGACCCCTTCGGTCAACAGCCCACTAGTTACCAGATTTACCAGGGATCGGCAGGCGACCTCAGTTCCATGACCGCCCTGACCGCCCCCGAAGGAACGGACTATTCCGCTCTGATCAAGGCAAAGCTTTATCCCCGTAGGGGAATGCCCGCTACCGACGATGTAGAAAAGGTCTATTTCGACGGCAAGTCCGTGTTTGTTCCAGGCGCAACTACAGCCATTGCCTTTATCAACGGCGACCCCATTCAGCTAAAATCGGCAACAGCAGATGCAGACGCTGAAGCAGCAGAGTTTGCCGCTGCAGACTCCGCAGGCGGAGAAGATGAAGAAGAATGCGAAGAAGACGATCCGGAATGCGAAGAAGAAGACGAAGACGAAGGTTACGACACCGCTAGCGATACAGACGCCACCAACGAAGCCGCAGACCAGAGGGATCTTGCCGCATACAACGCCTCTAGCGATGTGACCGACCGTTTCGGTATCGCCGACGAAGTTCGTTTCTGGTCTGCCATCGGTCTTGCCGCCGTGTTCGTGGGTTCGGCCGTCATGGGCGTCATCCAGCACTCCAAGGCGAACGAGGCAAAGGAAGCCTACGACGACCTCAACGACCTCGAAAAGCAGCTTATTGCCGAGGTAGATAACGCCTGTACTGGCGCAGATGGCAAAGTCGATGGAAAATGTAAGGAAGCCGTTATACAAATGGCACCTCTAGCAAACGACTACACTATTGCCAAGCTCCGGGAACGTAAAAAGACCAACAAGAAGACCCAGGATTCTTACTCCACTGCCCGTAACATCTGGTTCGGCGTGGCTGGGCTCAGCCTGACTGCCGCCATCGTACTCTACGTATGGTAATCAGTAGCGGCTGTATTTCAATCAAGGACTTGCAGTTCGACTGCATTATCGGGACGCTTCCCTACGAAAGGGAGGCGGTTCAGCCCGTGGTGCTAAACGTGGAACTGTGGTTGGACTTTTCGCTTGCCGCCAGAAACGACGACCTGATTCACTCCATCGACTACGCCCAACTGGCAGAACACCTGCAAAAGTTCATCAAGGACAGCAAGTTCCAGCTGGTAGAAACGCTGGTGCTAGAGACTGCCAAATTCATTTTGGACCACTACCCCAAGACCCAGGCCGCACAGGTATCCGTATGCAAGCCAAACGCCATCCCCCAGAGCAAGGGAGCGGAAGCCTGCATTAAGGTAACGAGATAGAAAAAAACAATGTGAAATGTGTAATGTGGGATGAGTAATTTCACACCACACACTTCACACTACACATTTTTCTCAACCGTTCAATCCCTAACCGCGAAATGCCCGGTACCGTAACGCTTCGGCCAGGTCCGGAATTTCTACGGACTCCGAATGGCGCAGGTCCGCAATGGTGCGGGCCACCTTCAGCAGGCGGTAATACCCCCGAGCGCTCAGGTTCATCTTGTCCGCAGAGGCTACGGCGAACTTTTCAGTCGCTCCCTCCATCTGGGCAAAGCGTCTTGCCGCTTCGGAATTCATGGCGGCATTGCAACGGAACGATAGTCCGGCAAAACGCCTGCGTTGAATTTCCCGGGCGGCACACACCCGCTGGCGGATTTCCGCCGACGTTTCGACGCCTGACCCGCAAGCAAACTGGGACGTTTCTACCGGCGGGACGCTCACCTGGATGTCGATACGGTCCAGCAGCGGGCCAGATATTTTTTCCTGGTAACGCTTGCGGGCATCGGGCAGGCAGGTACAGACCTTCTTCGGGTCCATAGAATACCCGCAGGGGCAAGGGTTCATGGCCGCCCCCATCATAAAGCGTGCAGGCCACACCACCGTTCCGCTGGCACGGCTCACCGAAATCTCACCGTCTTCCATAGGCTCCCGCAGAGCCTCCAGCACGCTGCGATTAAATTCCGGAAGTTCGTCCAGAAACAGCACGCCGTTGTGGGCAAGGCTTGCCTCGCCGGGCAAGAGCCGCGCACCGCCGCCCACCAGCGCCACCATGGAGGCACTGTGGTGCGGCGTGCGGAAGGGGCGTAAAAGCACCGGACGAAACGATTCCATGTCGCCGGAGCGCCTGGCGCAAGAATGAATGCGTGTGGTCTCCAGAATTTCTTCGTCGCACATTTCCGGCAAGATTCCCGGGAGACACCTGGCGCAAAGAGTCTTCCCTGCGCCAGGCGAACCCACCAGAAGGAAATTGTGCCCGCCTGCGGCGGCCACTTCCAGGGCCCGCTTGACCCCTTCCATGCCCACCACATTCTTGAAGTCGGGAACATCCAGTCCCGACGAAAACTTCTGCCGGTCAAGCCCCCTCGCCCGGCAAACAATTTCTTCATTATTTTGTTCTAAAATCTCTATACATTCTTTAAGCGTGTCCGCACAGATATAACGCAGGCCCTCCACAAGGGATGCCTCCTGTTCGTTTTCCCTAGGGATTACCAGAATGGAATCCTTGTCGTGAACCAAGTCCATAGCGATGGAAAGGACTCCCCGGACGCCCTTCAAGAGACCATCCAGGGAGAGCTCCCCAACAAAGACACACTTTTCCAAATTAGGAACGGACAACTCATCGGTAGCGGTCAAGAGCCCAATGGCCAAAGGCAAATCCAGAGCGCTACCTTCTTTACGCAAATCCGCGGGTGACAGGTTTACGGTTGTCCGGAAACCTGTCACCACCTTATCTACGGAACGTATCGCCGAAACGACCCGCTCCCTAGACTCTCTTACCGCATTGTCCGGGAGCCCCACCAGGGTAAAACCGGGCAATCCAAGCGCAGCATCAACTTCTACGCTTACCGGAATAGCCTTGATGCCCAACAAGCAATAAGAACGGATCCTTCGGAACATAACTATGCCACCGCGGCCTGGTATTTTTCCAGCACGCAATTCTCGATATGTTCACGAAGCTTGCGGGTAATCGGGTTGTAAATGTTGCGGTAATCGTCGCCCTTGTAGAACGGGTCGTTGGGGTAGCTCACGAACAGGCCGTATTCGCCATCCATCACGCGGAGCCCGCGCATGACCATCTGGTCGTTGAGCACCACCTGGGCAAGGCCCTTCATGTGGCCCATGCCGGCACCTTCCTTAAAAGGAAACACTTCCACCTTGGTTACCGCCAGGCAATCAAAGGAACATTCCTTTTCTTCTGTTGTCTTTTTCGTTTCGTTTGTATTAGCCATAAGGCCTCCTTTTGTTTGTTGTTTGGTAGCCCGCTAAATGCAAGAACCATGCCAAAGGAGAATTTCGGCTTTTTTGACAAAATTTCGGCAGTGCCTAGATTTGAGCAAGTGATTAATCATATATTTTAGTCACTAAAAAGGTGATTAATCATGCTGCTAAAACCGAATCTTGACTGGAAAGCCAACCAGGGAATCACCCTGCCCGCCGTCCAAGCCAACATCGCCTGCGTAGAGGGTTCCCTCCAGATAGAATTCCTGGTAGAAGAGCCCCTGGACTGTTTCCGCGCCGAAGTCCAAGAAGACAACTCCACCAGCTGGGAAGATTCCTGCGTAGAGATTTTTCTTAGGAACCCCAAGAATCCCGCGGAGTATTTCAACTTCGAGGTGACCAGCCGGGGATTTGTTCTGGCGGCACGGGGAGCAGATAGGCAAAACCGGGAAAAGCTGTCCACAGACGCCCTCGCCAAAATCAAGAGGACTAAGCAGCTGGCCAGCGTCGCCGGAAACCTGATCTGCTGGGGAATGACCGTGACCATTCCACCGGAAATTTTCGGCCTGGAAACTTTCGAAGGCATCTCCCTGGAAGGGAACCTGTACAAGTGCGCCGACAAGGCCAAGACGCCCCACTACCTGAGCGCATTCCCCATAAGTACCGAAAAGCCGGATTTCCACCGGCCCGAATTTTTCCAGAAAATCCTGTAAAACGCAACACCTACAACCAGCAGGCAGATTAATGATCCACGAAATCAAGGATATGGAAAAGAACATTTCGGAACTGCTCCCGACGCGAAACGAAAAAGGCGACAAGCGGGCGCAAGGTTGTGCCCTGGTGATTGCCGGTTCCAAGGACATGCCTGGAGCAGCCGCCCTGTGCACCAAGGCCGCCCTCCGGAGCGGTGCTGGACTTGTAACCCTCGCCTCCCCGAGAAGGATTGTCCCCATCCTCCAGGCGAAACTTTCCGAGCCTGTCTTTATAAGCCTTGAAGACTGCCGTGCTGGCGGCACGAATTTTGCGAAATGCTCACCCGACGAAATCGGCGGCATCGACGAATGCGACTTTCTGAAAGACCGACATGTCCCGGAACTTTTGAAAAGCACAAAGTACCAGCAGGCGGTAGCCATCGGGCCGGGGCTTGGCCAGAGGCAAGAGACCCGGACCGCCGTCCGAAACTTCGTCACCCGCTGCAGCGTGCCCATGGTCATCGACGCCGACGGTCTGAATTCCCTCACGGCAAGCGACCTGAAACGGATAGACGCACCCGCCATCTTGACGCCCCACCGGCGGGAATTCGCAAGACTCTTCGGAGAACATCCGCAAGACTCCGCCGCGCTCCCCGAATTCCTGGCAAGAAAAGCGAAGGAATTTGGAAAGATAATCCTGCTGAAAAACAGTCCCATTCTGGTCGCCACACCCGAGGGATCTGTGACATCCGTTCCGGCAGAAAATTCCGGCATGGCCAAAGGCGGCTCGGGAGATGTACTTACCGGAATCATCGTGGCACTTTTGGCCCAGGGTTGCACGCCTACAAATGCAACCGTCCTAGGAGCGCTTTTACACCAGAAGGCAGGCCTAATCGCCCGTCAAAAACTGGGAGCCTTCTCCATGCTCCCCAGCGATGTCATCGAAAGCCTGCCGCAAGCATTTCTGCAAGCTGGCGGCAGTTGCGACGTTCCTTAATACCAGCGGCGCTCATCGCCTATAGTTGTACTCGGCCCGTGTCCGGGAAACACAATGGTGTCTTCGGGCAGCACCAATAATTTTTCCTTTATCCCTTTAACCAAGGCGTCCTCGTCACCGCCGAACAAGTCGGAGCGACCACGGCTCCCGGCAAACAAAATGTCGCCCGGGAACAGAAGCGGTGGAACATCCTTCTGACCGTTCACTTCGCCAGGGTTTTCGCAGTAAAAAGCGATTCCGCCGGGAGAGTGTCCCGCCACGTGAATCACCTGCAGACGAATGCCCGGCACCTCCACCACGTCGCCTTCGGCCAGGTAGTTCCCCAACGCAGGGGACGCCTCTTCCATAGGCAAGCCGAACATCTGACTCTGTTCCTCTTGCAAATCCAGCAAGAAGGCATCCTCTTCGTGGGCTTCGGGTTGCACACCGTAAGTCCGGGCCACAAAGGCATTTCCCAGCACATGGTCCAGATGCAGGTGGGTGTTCAAGAGACGCCGCACCTTCAATCCCTTCGCCTTGACATAGTCTGCCAGGGCTTCCCGCTCACGGGCGTTGCCCACACTGGGGTCTATGAAAAAGGCTTCACCTGCATCGTTACTCAACACAAAGGCGTTCACACCGAAGGAATTCACTACGAAATGTTTTAGAAGCATAAACAGAATGTAGATAAAAAGGTTTTACTACTTTTTTTACCATGAGCAACTTCAAACTGATTTCTCGCCCTCTCGGCACAATCCAATGTTACGTTTTACAGCGCGATGACGGTGCCGAACTGGAAATCCTTAGCGGTTACGGCGGAGGCCTTAACGCCTGGCGCGTCCCCGCTGCACAAAATGATGCATCCATCAACGATTCCGACAAACTGGACCTGCTTTTCGGTTACCGGGTCGGCGACGACATCTACAAGATAGGACCCGACACCAATGCAGGCTGCAGGCTCGCCCCCTTCCCGGGCCGCACCGCCTATGCCAAGTTCACCTGGAATGGCAACACCTACGCTCTTATAAACAACGTGAGTTGGGCACCCCATGCCCTCCACGGTTTCTTGCAGAACAAGGAATGGAAATTCGAAAACTTCGAGAGCGACTCCGAAAGTTGCACCGCCGTTTTCACTTGCGACTGGCCGGGAGCCTTCGCCGGGTTTCCCTTCCCTTTCAAGGCTACAAACAAAGTAACATTCACAGGTGAATCCTATGCCGTAGAGGCCACCGTGCAGAACATCGGAAAGGCACTCATGCCTTATTCCGAAGGCTGGCACCCCTACTACAGCCTGGGCGAAAAGGTGGATTGCTTGAAGATGACCCTACCCGAAAGTAAGCTCGCCCTCTTAGACCAAGCGGACCTTCCCACCGGGAACTTCAAGGACGACACCCGCTTCGTGGGCGGCCGCGCCATCGGCGACGAGTTCATCAATGACTGCTTCTGCCTGGGGAGCGATTTTTCTGATGCAACGGCACTATCCCAAACGCAGGCCCACGTGTTTTTGGAAGGATGCGCAGGCAAGCTGGATATTTGGCAACAGGCCGGTCAAGGGCAGTACAACGCCATCCAGATTTACACGCCCCCTACCCGGGCAAGCATCGCCATCGAGCCCATGACATCGGAGCCCGACGCCCTGAACCACCACCGCGGCCTGATAGAAATTCCCCCTGGAGAATCGCGAAATTTCGCATTCGGGGCCAAATTCCAGAAGAAATAAAATACATATATCTTAAAAAGCCCCTCTTTCCCCCAATTTTTCTTATTTTGGGAGAAAAGGAGCTCCCTATGAATTTCAAGAAACATGTTTTTGCAAGCACCCTTGGGTGCATGGCAATCTCTTTCTCGCTGTTTTTTACAGCCTGCGGTGATGATTCCAGCAGCAATTCCGGTGATGATGACATCAATTCCTCTGCTAGCAACGACTCCACCGTATCCTCAACGCCCCTGCTGACGGTCAGCGGCACCGACATTCTGTACAACGGCAAGAAGATTTTCTTCTCGGGCACCAACCTGGCCTGGAGCGACTACAACTCTGACGTGGGCGACGCCCCGCTTGACGAAAACGCCTGGCGCAAGGCAGTGGAAGGCACCCGCGCCGCAGGGGGCAACGCCATCCGCTGGTGGCTTTTTAACAACATGAGCCAGAGCCCCACCATTGACCAGACCACCCACCTGGTCACCGGACCCAAGGAAAACACCATCGCCAACATGAAAAAAGCCTTGGATATCGCCGAAGAATACGGCGTGATGGTTTCCATGTGCCTGTTCAGCCACAACCTGATGGAACCGAACCAATGGGGCATCTACAACGAAAAGGTAGATATCGACGCCAACAAGAAACTCTTTGAAGACGACGGAACGGCCGCCTTTATCACCAGCGTGCTGGAACCCGTAGTGAAGGCCATCGGATTCCACAAGGCCCTCATGACTTGGGAAGTGTTCAACGAACCCGAGGGCATGACCGCGAAGCCCATCGGCTGGACCGCGGAGAGCATGACCAAGGAAAAGCTCCAGAAATTTACCAACAAAGTGGCCGCCGCCATCCACAACATAGACCCGGGGTACCTGGTCTCTACCGGAAGCGTGAACATCAAGTACCAGAGCTGGTGGAACGATGCAGAGTTGGTAAAGGCTGGTGGCGAGGCCAACGGCACCCTGGACTTTTTCCAGACCCACTACTACCCCTACTACCAGGATGACGCCGTTTCCCCCTTCGTGAACACGGCCGCCCAGATGGCCACCACCTACGGCTACGACAAGAAGCCCATGATTATCGGGGAGTTCCCTGCCAGCGGCTGGAAGGGTGACACCTATACATCCAGTATGGCCGCCAAGACCGAGATTTCTACCGAGGAATGCTACCGCAAGGCCTTTGACGGTGGCTACGCAGGCGCGCTGGCCTGGCAGTACATTGGCGACAAGACCGAATCCAATTTTGGTGGCTACACCTACACCATCGAACCCGCCCTCGAAGCCATGAAAGCCCTTGCGACAAAGGAAGAAGCATCCATCAAAATCAAGGATATTTCCATCGATGCCTCCAGCGGCGACGGCATGATGGCCGTGACCTATGGTGCAGACAACGCCCAGATTGAATACCAGAAGGACTTTGACCTGAGCGGTGCAAGCACCCTGACTTTCGAAGCCAAGAACAATGCTGCGAATGAAGCCGACCTTTATCTCATCTTCAAATTTACCGATGCATGGACCTGGACCGAAACGACCGGTTCCTGCAAAGTAGCAGCAGGAAAAAAGGAGACTTGTTCCTTTGACATATCCAGTTTTGCGGACCGTAATGTCACCAAGAGCATCATCGTAGCCAACTACGCCTCAGGTTTTACGGGCACAATTCTCTATGACAATTTTAAGGCGGGCAACCAGACGCTCTTCGACTTCAATGCGGACAAGTATGACGCCTTTAGCCGGTCTTACGGAAACACCGAAGAAATGATTCCCGAAATCAAGGTGGTGTTCAACAACCCGGACTACAAGAAATAGATTTCATTATTTATTTGGCCCTTATTTTAACGAAAGGATAGATTATGGACATCAAGAAAGTGACTGTCGCTTTTGGATTAATGGCCGCCGTCTATGCAGGCGCCACCAAGTACGAAGCCGAAGATGCATTATTGGATGGTGCTGCGAATGGTGCTGCCATAGGCAGTTCCAGGGACTACGTCGATCTGAACAGTGGTAGCATCACCTTTGACAACGTCACCGTGGATGCGGCAGGCAAGTACACCCTGGTCATTCATTGTGCAGGAGCCTATGGTCCAAAAGACAATAACATTGTCGTCAACGATGCCGCGGCGGGATCCTTCCACGTAGATAAAGGGAACGATTATGTGGACATATCCAGCAGCGTCACCCTGAAGGCCGGAACAAACACTGTAGCTATCACTTCGAGTTGGGGCTGGATCAAGGTGGACTACATCGAGATCAACTCCTTTGAATCAAAGGCGTTCAACATTTCTCCGACCCTCGTTACGGCAAACGCCACAGCCGAAGCGGTCAAGCTTTACACCTTCCTGGTGAATAACTTTGGAACGAAGACCATTTCCGGCATTATGACCGGCAATATGGATAACTACACCCTAAACAATGACTTTAAAACCCACGAAGACATAGCCGACATCTACACTCGAAGCGGAAAGTACCCGGCCCTGGTAGGCTTCGACTTCCTCTTCTCTACTGGTCCCAACGCAAGCGGAGACTGGAACAAGGCCTACGACCAAAAGGCCCTGTTCCTGGCAAAGAACCTGTGGAGCCAAGGGGGAATCCCTGCATTCAGCTGGCACTGGAAAGACCCCACCGACGCGAAGGATGCTTTCTATGCAACTGAAGAAGCCGCCAAGAACTCCGGCGGAACGGAATGGACCACCTTCCGAGTATCGGAAGCCTTTGTGTCTGGAACCACCAACTGGAACAAGGAATCCGACGCCTATAAGGGAATTATTGCCGACATCGACTACATTGCCGACTATTTCCTGCAACTCCAGAAGGACGGCGTGGCCGCCATCTTCAGGCCCCTGCACGAAGCGGGCGGAGATTGGTTCTGGTGGAGCAACAGCACCACGGGACCACAATATGCTGCCCTGTACCGCTTGGTCTATGACGAAATGGTGAACGTGAAGGGCGTAAAGAACCTGGTGTGGGTATTCAACCCAGAAGCATCCCTTGACGTGTCCTGGGATCCAGGTGCCGACTACTACGACGTGATCTCTGTGGACATCTACAACAACGCAAACGACCATTCCAGCAATTCCTCCGCCTTTGATTCCTTCAAGGAGAAGTGGGGAACATCCAAAATACTGGCCCTGTCCGAAAACGGACCCATTCCCGATGTGAACAACATGCATACCGACCAGGCCGTATGGAGTTGGTGGATGCCCTGGTACAGTTCCTGGAGCGGCCCCTGGCCGGGCCAGACTGCCAATAGTGTCTGGAAGAAAAACATGGAAGATGAACGGATTATTACCCTTGACGAAATGCCCGGCTGGGCAAATGCAATAGAACTCTCGTCGAATTCCAACATCGCCGGTTCTTCCAGTTCTAAAAACACGATGTTCTCCAGCTCTAGCAGCAATTCAACTAATGCCGGCAGCTCGACCAGCACGAATGTCAACCCGACAAGTTCAAATGCCAATTCGAATAGCAACTCGAACAACAACCCGACAAATACAAACGACGGTTCGTCTAATACCGAGGCTATCGGAACAACCCTGCCTCACGGGACGTCCCTGACGCTCCAGGGCAACAGTCTCTCCTTCACGACGGCACGTTCCGTAAACGTTTCTCTAGACGTGTTCGACCTGCAGGGGAACCGTGTGGCTAGCCTCTACAAGGGTGCCCTCTCCGCCGGGACTCATCAGTTCAGCCTTTCGGGTATGGCCCGCGGGTCGTACCTGGTGCGGGCCAAGGGTGCCGGACTTTCTGCAACGAAGCGGATTGTCATCAAGTAAGGCCTGATTTTTTCAAAGGGAATCCCTGCAACCAAAGTTGCGGGGATTTTTCTTTGGGTTGAAAATACCTCGGGTTTTTGCTATATTGGCCCAAACCTCGGAGAGATGCCAGAGTGGTCGATTGGGCCGGTCTCGAAAACCGGAGTCTGTCACAGGACCGAGGGTTCGAACCCCTCTCTCTCCTGAAAAAATAAAGGACCCCCTGCGGGTCCTTTATTTTTTCATGGGTAGATATTCGAACCCTCGGAGAGGGTTCGATTGACTGCGCGTGAACGAAGTGAACTTGCGCAGTCAAGGATTTTGGCGAAGCCAAAACCCGAAGGGTTGTGAAGGAACAACGTGACTGAACAATCCCACCCCTCTCAGACCTGAAAGAATCGTCCGGTGTCCACCACCGTCATGCCGAGCCTGCGAGGCATCCAGGAGCGTTCCGCGCTGGATTCTTTGTGCTTCGCACTCAGGATGACGACAGGGTCTTAGGGGCGGAGCCCCTAGGCGAAGGGGTAGCGGAAGCAGCAAGGAAATCCCCGCCAAGACGATAGTGGATCCTCGCTTTCGCGAGGATGACGAAAAAAGGTCGCGGGGATGGCGAGCCGCTGGAGCGACCTTTGGACACTTAGCGCTTTAGCGCTTAGTGTACATGGCCACCTTTAGGTGGTGCGGAAGGCATTCCCCTTTCATCTCATATTTCACATCTCGCATTCCACACCTCATACCTCACACCTCAAACCCCTAACCCCTAGATCCTAGCCCCTAACCCCTTTACTATATTAATAATCACTATGAGCGAAAACTGCCTTTTCTGTAAAATCATCAAGGGAGAAATCCCTTCCAAGAAAATCTACGAAGACGACGACGTGTTCGCCTTCTACGACGTGGCACCCCAGGCCCCCGTCCACTTTCTGGTGGTCCCCAAGCGCCATATCGCCTCCCTCATGGACATGAAGCCCGAAGACTGCGAGCTGGTGGGCAAGCTGCTCTACCGCGGGCAGCAAATCGCCAAGGACCTGGGTCTCGAAGAATCCGGCGCCCGTTTCGTCTTCAACTGCAAGGAAGATGCAGGCCAGACCGTTTTCCACATCCACCTGCACGTGGTTGGCGGACAGAAGTTCGGCTGGCCTCCGTTTCCGGTGAAATAGGTTACAGGTTGTAGGTTATAGGTTTTAGGCGAAGTATCATGCGCTCCGCGCATCTTTGTAGGGCGGCATGGCCGCGATTATATCCCTAAAACCTAAGACCTAACCCCTAATACCTGACATGATTAAATCCAAGTCCATAGTCCTCCACCGTTACCCCTACAGCGATTCCAGCTGGATCGTGAAGGCCCTGACGGAGGAATGCGGGATCGTGTCCTTCATCGTGAAGGGCGGTAAACGGAAGGAGTCGCCTTTCAGAGGCGCCCTGGACCCGCTCGCTCTTGCGGAGGTGGTGTTCAAGCACAACCCGAATGCCGAACTGCAGTTCGTCAAGGAGGCCACGCTTCTCCGCTGGTACGAATCCATGCGGGGCGACCTGCTGCACCTGGCGCAGGCCCAGGTGATGGCGGAAATGATCCTGCGTTACGCCCCCCAGGGCGTGCCCCTGGACGAAGAATTCCAGCATCTGGAAGGGGCGCTTGCGGAACTGGACAGCAAGGACCTTGCCGACGGTGCCTTCGCCCGCTGGCTCCTGGCCACCTGCGAAATGTGGGGCTACCATCTGGAACTTGGCACCTGCGGGCGCTGCGAGAAGCCCCTGACGGAACCGGCGGCGGATTTTTCACCGGAATCGGGGACGTTCCTGTGCAAGGACTGCCTGGGAGTCGCCTTCCCCCGCGCCAAGAAAGAAACCCTGGACGGTTTCTGGGCACTCCACAGGAACTTGCCCATTCAAGATTTCCAATATACCGAGAACGCCTTAATTTCCTATCTTAGGAACCACATCGGCTTCTTGAAGGAAATACATTCCCTCCAATGGCTACAGGAGATTCGAAAACTATGCTCAACCCCAAAGACATAACCGAAAAGAAAGCCAAGGGTGAAAAAATTTCCATGGTCACCGCCTACGACTACGCCTTCGCCCAGATGGCGGAGGCCGCAGGCATCGACCAGATTCTGGTAGGCGACAGCCTCGCCAACACCATGCTGGGCTACAAGACCACCCGCGACGTGGGCATGACCGAAATGCTCATCTTCGTGGGAGCGGTGTGCCGGGGTGCCCCAAACACCCATGTGGTAGCCGACATGCCCTACATGAGCGACAAGGATCCGCAGACGGCCTACGATAACGCCCGCAGGTTCCTGGACCTGGGTGCTGCCAGCGTCAAGCTGGAAGGAACTCCCCAAGGCGTGCTGGAATTCCTCTGCGGTCACGACATTCCCGTATGCGCTCACCTGGGACTGCTCCCCCAGACGGCGGAAAACTTCAAGCAGAAGGGAAAGACGGAAGAAGAGGCCCGCGCCATCGAACAGGCCGCCCGCTTTGTGGATAACCTGGGCTGTTTCGAGCTGGTGCTGGAGCACATTCCCGAAGAACTGGGCACAAGGATCACCCGTGAGGTGAAGGCCGTGACTATCGGCATCGGCGGCGGGCGCTATACCGACGGCCAGGTGCTGGTGATGCACGACGCCCTGGGCATGCACCAGAAAAAGATTCCGCCCTTCGCCACCAAGTTCGTGAACATGTTCGACCTTGGCGTAGAAGGATTCAAGAAGTACATCGACAGCGTGAAAAATCCCGCGCTATAATTCCAGCTGCAAGAAATTTTCCTCTTGCAAATAAATTTTTTTGCGTCCGGCGAGACTTTCGACGGACATTTTTTGTTTTTCGGCAGACGAATTTCCACGTTCCGAAAAAATTTTTCAAAAAAATTTCGCAGCAAAAATCTTTTCGAGATGTCTCAAAATGAAAAATTTTTCAGACAACAAAACAAAAACTCTCTTATCAAAAACTTTTATCAAAACTTTGATTATCATTAAGTTATGAAATCAAAAAATGGCCTATTTTCACAGACAAAGTAACAAACAAGGGTCGCACGCGTATAATGACAGATTTTTTCCTTGTCAATACCTTTTTGAAAAAAAAAGAAAAAAATTTCAAAAAAGTGTTGATTATTTGTGAAAAAAGAGTTATTTTATAGCTATCAAATCGTTAAACCCTAAAAAAAGGAAAAAAAACAATGGCTACAGTAAAGAAAACCGCCGCTAAGAAACCCGCTGCCAAGAAGGTTGCCGCTAAGAAGCCCGCTGCCAAGAAGGCCGCTCCTGCTAAGAAGGCTGCCGCCAAGAAGCCCGCTGCCAAGAAGCCGGCTGCTAAGAAGGCTGCTCCTGCTAAGAAGGTTGCCGCTAAGAAGCCCGCTGCCAAGAAGGTTGCCGCCAAGAAGCCGGCTGCCAAGAAGGTCGCTGCTAAGAAGCCGGCTGCTAAGAAGGCTCCTGCCAAGAAGAAGTAATTCTTTTTCTCTCCTTTACAGAGCGGAGTTCCCTACGGGACTCCGTTCTTTTTTATTCCGTCCGCCATCCTCTCCGGAAAATCGGCGGACATTTTCTATTTTATAGTCATGATTTCAGAAAAAGACCTGTCGGAACTGGAAAAAATCCCCCTGGACGAGCGTATCACCCGCGTCGAGAACCTGCTGAAAGACAAGGAAAGCCCCCGCCCCTTCGAGCTGGGCCTGCTGCTCGCCCTGAAGATGGGTCAAGAAATCCGCGAAAAGAAACCCCTGGGCTCGGAATCCGGCGACCTGGTGGCCAGCTGGAGCGGCAAGCACCCCGAATCCGTGGTGGAAGAAGCCATCGCTTTTGCCAAGGAGTTCCTGCTGAACCCGGCAAAGATTGCCGAGAAGATCAAGGCGGGACTCAATTCAGGTTCGAGGTCCGAGGCGCAAGGCGCAAACGACAAAGGGGAAAGCCTTCCCCTCGCGTCCGACAATGCGGCCGCTACCCCTTCCAGCGGGGACACCCCGCAACGCCCCGAGAATCCGGAGGCAGAAAATGGATAAACAACTGCTCGCCACCGTCGATATCGGGAGCCACAGCTGTATCCTGCTTATCGCCGCTTTTGAACCCGCCGAAAGCTCAACCGCTCTTCGTCATCCTCGCGAAGGCGAGGATCCGCTCGCCGTGGCGCAAGTTTCTGCTGACGAAAACACTTCAACCGCAGAAACAGAAGGCGTCGAGCCCCGCAAAGTCCTGGTCCCGAAACTCCAGAAGGTGGAAATCTGCCGCCTGGGCGAAGACATCTACGACTCCGGCCGCATTTCCGAAGAAAAAATCCAGGACCTGTGCCGAATCATGACCAAGTTCCGCATGGACCTCCACGCCTTGGGCGTGGAACTGAAGGCCGCCGCCATGACGGAGGCCATGCGCCGTGCCGAAAACCAGGAAGAAGTCCTGGACGCTGTGGGGAAAGCCCTCTGGATGCGTCCGAGAATCATCTCCGGCGAAGAAGAGGCGGCTCTCACCTACCGCTCCGTGAAGGAATGGCACGGCGAAGGCATCGTGACCATCGATATCGGCGGCGGATCGACGGAAATTTCCAACGGGGCAACCGGTTTTTCCATTCCGGTAGGCGCACTCAAGATGTTCAAGGCCATGGGGCCTATCCCAGGTCCCGAATACAAGAAGTTCGTGAAGGAAACCTTCAAGGAAGTTTCGTTTAAGGGCATGACCAAGAAGCCGGTTTACCTTATCGGCGGAACGGGAACGGCTCTTGCCATGGTGTTCAAGAACCTTCCCCAGTTCGACTACAAGGCCATCGAAGGCCTGGAAATGAGCATTGCCGACCTGGAAGCCGTCACCACCCGCATATCCAACCTGTCCAAGGAACTCCGGGCCATGCTCCCGGGTCTTGAAAACGGACGGAGCGACGTCATCATCTGCGGCCTGTTCTGGCTCCGCTCCCTGCTGGAAAAACTCCGGGTCGAAACATTTAGAATAAGCACCGCGGGACTCCGTTTCGGACTACTGTATGAGAATTAACAAGTACATTTCCCTTTGCGGAATTGCCAGCCGTCGGGCCGCCGAGGCCCTGATCGAAGAAGGCCGCGTGCAAGTGAACGGCGTGACCATCAGCGACCTGGGTCACCAGGTGGACGAGACCGCCGACACTGTGCTGGTGGACGGCAAGCCTGCGAAACTCCCCCGCAGGACCACCACCATCCTTTTCCACAAGCCGCCCGGATGCGTGTGTACCAAGGACGACCCCCAGGGGCGCGAGACCGTCTATGACTACCTGCCTCCAGGATACCAGCAGCTGAAATACGTGGGCCGCCTGGACCTGCAGAGCCGCGGGCTGTTGCTGTTCACCGACGACGGGGAACTGCTCCACCGGCTCACCCACCCGAGTTACGAGATTCCCCGGACCTACAATGTGTGGACAACCAAGCCCCTGAGCGAAAGTGCCGCCCAGAAGCTGGTGGACGGTGTAGATATCCGGGACCCCGAAGACCCTGACGCCAAGGAAGACATCGCCTTCGCCACCGACGTTTACCTGGAAAAAGGATACGCCGAACTCACCCTCATCGAAGGGAAGAACCGCGAAATCCGCCGGATGATGCGGGCCCTGGGCTACGAGATTCGCGACCTGAAACGCATCAGCTACTGCAAGATTAGGCTCGGCGATTTACCCGCCGGCGAATACCGGGAACTCACCCCCGACGAAATGAACAAACTTAGGCAGGCGGTAGGACTGTAGACCTGAGGTGTGAGGTGTGAGGCATGAGGTATGAGGTGTGAGGTGTGAGCAATGTGCAATGTGGAATGATCGATAAGTCTATCTTCGTCATCCTCACGCAGGTGAGGATCCGCTTGCTACCATCTAGCAGATGTTCGCCTTCGCGAACATGACGAGTTTCAGAACCCCTAGCCCCTAGATCCTATCCCCTAGACCCTAAACATGACCAAACGCACACTCTATATAGGTGACATCCACGGCTGTGCCGACGAACTGGAACGGATTATCGACGCCTTCGGGTTCGTGCGAGGCAAGGACACCCTGTACCAGACCGGCGACATCATCAACAAGGGCCCCGACATGATGCGGGCTTTAAAGACCGTGATGAATCTCGGAATTCTGACCGTCCGCGGAAACCACGAAGAGCACCTGATTCGCATGATGGAAACCCCGCAGACGGAATGGACCGAAAAGCAGAAGAACCGCTTTGCAAGGCTCTCCCTGGAGGAATGGACCTTCATCCGGGACACGGTAAAGGACTGGCCTCTTTGGCGGGACACGCCCCACGCCCTGCTGGTCCATGCGGGCCTGGAACCCGGAAAGACCCGCCTCGAAGACATGAGCCCGAAGGTGCTGCTCTCCATACGCATGTGGAATGAACGGCCCTGGTTTGAGCAGGTCAGCTGGCCAAAGACCGTAGTGTTCGGGCACTGGGCCAAGATGGGATTCGTGAACCGTCCGGGGTTCATCGGGCTGGATTCCGGCTGTGTCTATGGAAAAAAACTGACCGCCTGGTGCCCAGAAGAAGACAAGTTCTACGAAGTTCCTGCCGCCAGGGAATACGCCCCCGTCAAGGACAAGGCGAAGGAGTCCGAAGGGGCTCCCTGCAAGGTGCTGGGCGACAACACCCCGAACTATGTTCCGCCCAAGACCTTCGATGAAATCAAGGCGAAAATCGCCCAAGGAGAAATCGCGCCCGCCGACGATTCCGAAGAGGAAAAGTCCATCCGCAAGGCAAGTCCTTCCATCAGCGCCGAATGGGCAGGGTATTAGCGGCGAAGCCGCTATGTGAAATGTGAAATGAGTCATTAGCCATCTCACATCACACATTACACATTACACATTCCACATTACACACTAACTGTATTTTCTATATTTTAAACTATGACAGTCGACGACCTTTACAACCGCCTAAGCACCATCAAGCCCGGCGTGGTGCTCTGCACCTACACCCGCGAAAAATGCGAGCAGATGCTCCCGCTGATTAACGAAATCAACCAGCTCAAAAAGGAACGTGACGCGGTGATTCTCGCCCACAGCTACTGCGCTCCCGAAATCGTGCTGGGCGTTGCCGACTTCAGCGGCGACAGCTTCAAGCTGAGCCAGGACGCCACCCAGGTGTCTGCAAAGAACATCGTGTTTTCTGCCGTGCAGTTCATGGGCGAAACCGCCAAGATTCTGAACCCAGAAAAAGACGTGCTGATACCGGGGCCCCTTACGGGCTGTAGCCTCGCCGACTCCATCTCCGGTGCCGAGGTCCTGGAACTGCGCAAAAAGTACCCGGACCACACCTTCGTCTGCTACATCAACACCACCGCCGACGTGAAGGCGGCCTGCGACGTGTGCGTCACCAGCGGGAACGTGATGAAAATCGTGTCCAGCCTGGAAAACGACAAGATCGTGTTCGTGCCCGACGGCCTCATGGGCAAGAACCTTACCGAAGAACTCAAGAAACGGGGCGTCAACAAAAAAATCGTGCTCTACTCCGGCAGCTGCTACGTTCACGAGACCTACGACTCCGAACTGATCGCCTTTTTCCGGGAACAGAACCCGGGCCTGAAGGTGGTAAGCCACCCCGAATGCCACCCCGGCGTGGCCCTCTTGAGCGACTACGTGGGCTCAACCGGCCAGATGGTGGACTACATCAAGAACCAGCCCAAGGGCACCAAATTCCTGCTGCTTACCGAATGCGGCCTGAACGCCCGCATGCAATACGAGTTCCCCGACAAGGAATTCGTGGGGAGCTGCAGCATGTGCAAGTACATGAAGAGCAATTCCCTGGAAAACATCCTGGAGACGCTCCGCCACCCCGAAAAGGCGAAGCACGTGGTTCTGGACGAGTCCGTGCGTGTCGCCGCCAAGAAGTGCATCGACGCCATGTTCTACTATGCGGGGAAATGAAAAAACAGCGCAAAAATCGCCTTTTTTCGCTTGTTCCAGGATCGAAGGGCAACCACTTTAGCCGTTATTAATATATATTCCGTACTAACAAACGGAGGATAATCCAAATGAAAAAGTTCACAGCACTATTGGTCGTCGCTGCCGCCTCGATGTACTTCACCGGGTGTGGAGAGAACGGAACGAATGTCACTAACGGTTTTGCAGACCAGAAAGGTTCGTCTAGCTCTACCGAAAAAAAAGGGAATGCCGACGAAGAAGAGACCGGCGATTATGACAAGACCGTAGAAACTGCCGATGATCTTGGCAAATGTACTGCCAAGAAAGACGGCAAGGTCTATTTCGTAGAAGAAGACGAGGTTGCCTATACCTGCAAATATGACGAAGATACCGAAGAAGGTGAATGGGTCAAAAAAGAAAAGAAACCCAGCAAGCCCGTGGCAGACGAGACCGTCGATTCCGCTGATGATCTGGGCAACTGCACCAGCAAGAAAGACGGAGACATCTACTACGTAGAAGAAGACGATGAGTTTTTCGAGTGTGATGCCGAAGAAGGCGATTGGGTTCCCGTCAAGACCGAGGACAAGGATAAGCCGTCCTCCAGCAACAGCAGCTCCCTGCCCGATAAGCCGTCCTCCAGCAACAGCAGTACCCAAACCAGCAGCGGCAGTACCCCTACCCCGACCAGTGCTGAAAGCTATGCTTCACCCGTTATTCCTGAACAAGTTTCAACCGTAGCGGATTTGCCCACATGTACCAATAATCTGGATGGCACAATAATCTACGTAACCTCCAAGAACGACTATTATTACTGTGCTCTTTCCGAATGGCACAGTTTGAACGCTGAAATAATCGAAGACCCTCCCACATCTTCTGCAAGTTCTAGCACAAATGACTACGTTTGCGGCGACATGTGGTGCGGACCCGAAGGTCAGGAACAGGTCGTAACTGGATTGGATGCCGGGGCCAACCTGTCTGGTTGGTGGTGGGAATACAACGACCAAGGTAACGGTGGCGGATCCTATTTTAGCTGGCCTACTTCCAAAGGAAACGAATTTAGTGATGAATCCTTCGTGCCCATCATTGAGGAATGCGACGGATTATGTGGTATTGTCCATTTGGACAATGGCATACTCACATATAATTTTGCCGGTATTGGTTTTAACGTATCTGGAGATGATTCTGATGAAATTGCTAATGCCTCCTCTTGGGGAGGGATATGCGTTGTCTATTCTTCGGAGGCCCCAATCACTGTTGAAATGGGCCTTGAAAACGAAACTTATTACGGAAGCGACCTTCCGAAATATACGCTCGTTGCAGGAACCAACAAAGTTAAAGACATTCCATGGAGCGCCTTTGAACAAGCTGGATGGCTGGATGAAGACGGATATCCGTATCCTTCTATAACGGGTACAACTGCAGCAAGAGAACTTCACTCGCTGAAGTTCAAGTTCACCGGAGTTGAAGGTACATATTCCTTCAACATTCAGTCCATCGGAACTTATGGTTCCTGCAAATAAAACCCGCAGTAAAGCTTCTTGAAGCTAAAAATCATCATCCTACTTATCGCCGCAGTCATAACTGCGGCCGGGGCCTACGAAGAGAACTACTGGCCCCGTTCCTACTTTGTGCGGGCCGGCATGGGCATCACTGCCACCACCGGCGACCTTAACGAAAGGCCCGTAAGCGTCAAGGATACCAGCGGCAACAAGTTCAAGACCTACCCGCCCGACATAAGCCTCATGGGCGATCCGGAATTCGGCTGGGGCTGGTGCGCCGACCGGTTTGACATCATCCAGACAGACTGGATCGGATCTCTCTCCCGCTACCTCGAAAAGACCGGAAGAAGATACAGAAAATAAAGAAAGGAACGGAGCCATGCGCAAAAGAAACGAGATCGCGCCGGAATACAAGTGGAACCTCGATTCCGGTTACGTTATGTGATGCGTATGGGGACAGGAGTAATAGTTCTTTGCGTCTGCTCTTTTGCGGATATGGAATTGGATTATCAATTGGGATAATATCTTTTATA
>CACXMH010000040.1 GCA_902768715.1 Fibrobacter succinogenes
GCTAGAATTTTTTTCGACATACGCGCCTCTTTTTTTTGTAATAGCGGTTCAGGGATTTGAACCCCGGACCAATGGATTATGATTCCAGTGCTCTACCGCTGAGCTAAACCGCCATTTTGAACCAAATTTAGAAAGAAATTATAAAAATTCAAGGCATTAACGCAAATAAACTGCCGTTTCTACGAAATTTTCGCCAATTTCTATGGCCATCCATTCGGGAGCGGAGCTCTTGAGGATAAAGTTCGGGGCGTAGGAATCTATCTGCATCTGGGTAGAAGGGGCTACATGGACCTTCTGGCGGCCCATGTCCAGTTCGAAATGGGAATGGTAGTGGCCGCAAAAGATGTGGGTCAGGTTCGGGATTTCAGTAAAAACCGCTTGAACCTCTTCCTTGTTCTTTAACGAATACTTGGAATCCATGAACCGGTGACCGCAAAAACAAGGCGGATGGTGCATAAACAGGAAAATTTCACCCTGGACCTTGGCGGCTTCTACTTTTAACCAGTCCAGCTGGTCCTTGGAAACTGTTCCGCAAGCGCTATCTAGGAAAAACAGCGTACGGCCTGCAATTTCGTGCTTGAAATAGCACTTTTCGCCGTGAATCTTGCCCTGTAGGTCGAAAAACTGGGCCATGGTATCAAGACGGTCATGGTTTCCGGGAATGACCAGCACGGGAACCTTAAGATCTTTCACCTGTTCAAAGACAAAACGGTAAGCGCCGGGCTCCCCGTCTTCGTTGGCCAGGTCACCGGACAAGACCAGCAGGTCGATATCTTCCATGGACTTGGAGCGGAGAGCCTTCTGAAAATTGGCACGCACATCAATCCCCTGCACGAGGTTCTCGTCCTCGCCTATGTGGAGATCCGATATCTGCCCTATCTTCAACAACTTACAACCCATTTTGGAAAAATATAGTCTTTACTGCGCGTTAGTGGTATATACTTTTCATTTATTCACTTTCAAATGTGATTAAAATCATTTTTGGCACCTGTTTTGAACGCGCCTTCGTGATTTTTCTGTCAACAGAAGTTGAAAATTTTCTTTCAACAGCAATCAACATTGAAAAAAGTGAACTATTTTTCGATTTTCAACATCCTCAATAATCCATGTGAATATCGTATCTCGTTGAAGATTAAAAATTAGTACCTACCATTCAACATTTCTTTCCACAATTCACAACATCAGTATAAATATCTTTATATATAAATAAATAGATTATACTGATATAGATGTGGAGTTATGCCTTCTCCTTAGGTTGGGCTGCAGGTGTGGAAGGAATGCCCATCTGGCAGTTGCCCTGGAACATGGCACCTTCCTGGATAATGAGTTGCTTGGTCTTGATGTTGCCTACAAATTGAGAGGTGCTTTCAAGAATCATCTTTTCGGAGCAGTCTATGTTTCCCTTGATGGATCCCGCAATCACGGCGGACTTGGTCTTGATTTCGCCTTCGATGTGACCGCTCTTTTCGACAATAAGTTCGCCATCGATGCTGATGCTTCCGTTTACCACACCTGCCACGCGGACATCGCTCTTGCCGATGATGTCGCCCTTGATGGTAATGGTGTTGCTAATCTGGGTGATTTCCTGTTCTTTACCTGGCATGTTGTTTCTCCAATGAATTAAAATTTTTAGTCTATGAAATCTGACGGATCCAAGTTGATTCCGTCCTTTGTAATTTCAAAGTGCAAATGGGCGCCGCTGGTATTGCCGGTGCTTCCGACTGTGCCGATAATGTCGCCCTTGCTTACGGTATAACCCTTTCTCACGTTGATTGTCTTCAGATGAGAATAACTTGACCTGTAGCCGTTCTGGTGGTCAATGATAATGGTGTTTCCCAGTTCATCTTTTTGGCCTGCAAAAACCACGTTGCCAGCTCCCGATGCAAATACCGGGTTTCCGGCCTGTGCCGAAATATCTATGCCGAGATGGTTTTCTTCTTCGGAAAATTTCTTGCTTTCGATTCCAACCACGGGCAGAACACTGGGGATGTGCTCCAGCTTGATTTTTTCGGAAAGGGGCTGCCAGCCGTGGATACCTTCGTAATCCACCTGGATTTTTTCGGCAGGCGTGTGGGCGAACTTGTTCTTGTCGATAATGCTGTTGATTTTTGCAGAATCGTTTTCCAAAAAAGTCTCGAAGATGTTCTGGATGCGTTCTTCCAGAATCCACAAGGAATCCAGGCGGGAGAACATTTCTTCGTAGTTGTTGTCCTTCTTGACCAGCTGGGCGTTGGTCACCCGCATTTTTTCGTAGCTTGCCACGATGCGGTTGATTTTCCCGAGGTGGTAGATGAACAATCCCAGCACGAGGATGAACACGACCAGGGAAATCTTGATAAAGGCGAACCACCAGGTGCGAACCTTGAACTTTCTCACCTTCTCGGAATCTTCCGGGATAATCTGTATGGTGTAGTACTTGCCTTTCATAAATTCCCTAGGCGTTTTCCATGAGTTGCTGGATACGGTTCAGGTCGTCCATGGAATAATAGTTAATTACGATGGTTCCCTTGGCTTCGGAACCTGCGCTGGGGTTGATTGCCACCTTGGTGCCGAAATAGGTTTCCAGCTTGGACTCGAACTGTTTCATGTCGGCGCTGAGTTCCGGCTTCGGTTTTGGCGGATTTCCAGAAGCCGCAGGACTTGCTGCAGGCTTTTCATTATTTTCTTTTTCTTGCTTTTCGGCTTTAGTCGGGTCAATTTCTTCGCCTCTAGAAATTGCCTCGATCTGGCGGACGTTCAGGCCTTCGTCGATGATTCTTTTTGCAAGGGCTTCTACGTCGGCAATCTTGTCGCTGCAGAGGGCGCGGGCCGCTCCGGAAGAGAGCTTGCCTTCTTGGATCCAGTACTGCACCTGATCCGGGAGTTTCAGCAGGCGAAGCGCGTTGGTGATGGCGGAACGGGACTTGCCTACCGCCTTTGCCAGGTCTTCGTGAGTGTAGTCGTGGTTGTCGATGAGCTGCTGGTAGGACTGCGCCGTCTCGATGGGGTTCAGGTCCACGCGCTGGATGTTTTCAATAAGAGCCCATTCGGCCATGGCCTTGTCGCCCACGTCGCTGAACACCTGGGCCTTGATGGTCTTGAGGCCTGCAAGCCGGCTTGCGCGGGTACGGCGTTCACCGCTGATAATCTGGTAGCGGCCGTTTACGCTCCGCACGTTGATGGGAGTCAGAAGCCCGTGGGTCTTGATGGTTTCGGCCAGTTCCGAAAGTTCGTCGTCGCTGAAAAACTTGCGGGGCTGGAACGGGTTCGGGTCGATCAGGTCCAGCTGGATTTCTACGACCTGCTGGCCATTGGAAGGTGCGCCCTGGGGGGCGTTTGCAGAAAAATTCTTATTAGCGTCATGGTCCTTGAGAATGTCAGAAAGACCGCGTCCAAGTGCAAAAGATTTCTTTCCCATTGTTAGGTATTAGGTTGTAGGTATTAGGTTGTAGGTTATAGGTATTAGGTGTTAGGTATTAGGGCCGATGGGGACAAGAGGTAAAGTGATTAGTGGTTAGGGAACGTGAGGTGTGTACTCATAACTCAATACTCATCACTCACAAGTCATAACTCACAACTACTTCCCCTTGTTCAGGATTTCCTCGGCGAGTTTCATGTAGGACTGGGAACCGGGGCTCCGCACGTCGTACAAGATGACCGGCTTTCCGTGGGAAGGCGCCTCGCTGAGGCGCACATTACGCGGGATGACCGTCTGGAAAACGGTGTCGGCCAGGTTCTCGCGAACTTCGTCGGCCACCTGCTTCGAGAGGTTGTTGTTGGCGAACATGGTGAGGAGCGCCCCTTCGATTTTCAGGTTTCCGTTCAGGTTTTTCTGGACTTCGCGGATGGTGTTGAACAGCTCCGTCACGCCGTGGAGGGCGTAGTATTCGCACTGGATAGGAATCAGCACGCTCTTTGCGGCGGTGAGCACGTTGATGGTGAGCAGGTTCAGGCTCGGGGGCGCATCGATGATGATGAATTCGAAGGCCTGGTCCAGAACTTTCATGACACGCTCCAGACGGTGCTCGCGGCTCATGGCGTTTACCAGTTCGATTTCCATGACGGCAAGGTCCGGCCCAGAAGTGATGATCTTCAAGAAGTCGAGCCTCGTGTCCATGATGGCGGGCTTGATGTTTTCGTAGGTGACATTGTCCGGATTTTCGGCCAGCTCCAGCACCTCGTGGATGTCCATCTCCTGGGATTCGTTGTAGCCGAAACCCTGGGATGCGTTCCCCTGGGGGTCCATGTCGATAAGGAGAGTCTTTTTCTCCAGGGCGGCAAAACTGGCAGCCAGGTTCACGGCGGTAGTGGTCTTGCCCACGCCGCCTTTCTGGTTGCATATCGCTATCACTTTACTCATTCGTTACCTCGAGTGACTAAGGCGTAAACTTGTTCTTCGTTAGGTAGTGTATATTTGTGCAGTATAATTGCAGGATCGCTTTCCAGCTGGGCTACGTTGTTGTAGCTCTTGAGGGTGAGGAACATGCCACCCTTCTTGAGGGCGGACCTCGCGCGTTCCCAGTCGTTTTCGAAAGTGGAAAGGGCCCGGCAGCTGATAAAGTCCAGGTCGGTAAGGCCAGATGTCTCGAAACGCTTGCCCACCACGGTCAGGTTCTCGAGGCCCAGTTTTTCTTTGGCCATCTGCATGAACTGCACCCGCATGTTCCGGGGTTCTACGGCATAGAACTGGACTTGGGGCATTACGATGGCAAGGGGGAAAACCGGACAGCCGGCTCCGGCACCCATATCGGCCCATTTATAGGTGTGAGGTATGAGGTCGCTCCCTTCGGTCGCTTTGAGGTATGGGTGGGCCGAGGTTGTAGTCTTTTGTGCGTGACTCGGCATCCCCGCGACCTGTGGTGAGCGTAGCCGAACCAAGGCGGGGATCTCCTTGCATTCCCTTACTGTATATACATAGGCCACCAGCGAATCCGCAATGTGGCGGCTGAGGAATTTTTCGGAATCCTTCGCCGAAATCAGGTTGCCGAACTGCTTGGTTTCTACCACCAGGTCGGCATAGTCGTACAGCTTGCCGAGAGTTTCTCCAGGCAATTCGACACCATTTTCCTTTAGGAATTGGTTCAAAAGGTTCTGCTGTTCGATGTTGTTTCTATAACTCAAAAGACCCTGATTCGTTATTCCCGCGAGTCCTATCGGCCTTTGGCCTCCAGGATGACAGTGAATATCCTATTGCTCCACGTGAAACATTATATTAGTCAACAATTTAGCATTACTAAATCACAATCACAACGAAAAATGGGCCTTGAACCCTTATTTTTTAAAAATATCCGTGAATAAATTTTTGATAAATGTGAATTTTTTGTGGATAAAAAAATGTTTCACGTGAAACACCCGCAGGGCGAGTGCAGTGAAAATACATTTATGTATTTTCATTGCCGAGCCCCAGGATGTTGCGATTGCTTCCCTACTGCCCTGCTTTCTGATGCAATCGCCAACGTTTGCAAACCGAGGAAACGGAGATAAACTTGTTTATCGACATTTCCGAGGTGCAGCAAGTTGCGATTGCTTCCCTACTGCCCTACATTCTGGTGCAATCGCCAACACGCACAAATATTTCTGAGTTTCCAGATGTCATCCCGGCGGATGCCGGGACAGGCTAGGCCGGGGTGACACGCCCCGAACCATACACGCCACATTTCACACTTCACATCTCAAGCGGATCCCCGACCATGTCGGGGATGACGAGGTCCAGCTCCATCAGTCCTAACACCTACAGCCTATTACCTATCCCCTAACACCCGCGTTAGGGACAGTGACCCGTAGGGCCGAGACCCGGCAAAAGTCATGCCGGTGGTTGAACATTTTTGTGCTGGGGCTCGGGGAGCGAAGCGAGTATGGCCCGACCCCGCAGGGGGAACGCCCAGGGTTAGTGGAAGAATATGGTGGTGTACTTGGTGCCACCCATGCAGGGTCCAGGTGGTCTGAGGTACATGTTGCGGTCGGGTTCCGTGATTTTTAGGATTAGGGTGTTGCCCTTCTTCTCGAATTCGTAGGTGGTGTAGATTTCGGCCCCTACCTTTGATACGCTTCCGTTTCCGTAGCGCTTTTCTTTTCCGTTGGCCTGGTAGCACCTGTTTTCGTTTGTCGGGTCACGATAGATAACCCAATCTCTAGGGATATAGTTGTTGACTTCGCGGATGGTGTCGTTCTTGATGTAGTAGCTGTTGGTCTGCTTTTCGTCTATGATGATGGCGACGGAATCCTTTCCGCGGAAGACGGTGAAGTTGTCGCTCTTGTCCGGGTAAATCCAGTCGTACCTCATGAGCTTGCCTACCCTGGCGGAATCGACTTTCCAGTCGACCTTCGCGGTCCCCCTATGGACCTTATCCTGGCAGCCGTGAGTGAAGGTCAGGCTGTCCAGGTGGTTTTGGGTCCAGTGGTACTTGATGGTGCTGACCTGGGATTTCTGCTGCTGGTGGAGACTGTCCGGGTTCATGCGGCCGGGAAGTATGTAGAGGTTCAGGACCTCCGTCCTGTAGTGCGAGGCGAAATATTCAAACATCGGCCGGATGCAGTCAACCGCATGGGCACTCAGGGCGGATATGATTAGGAGGATGATGGTTCGCCTCATGTGATGGAATATATATTATTATAGTGGGGAAACCAATGTGCAGCCGCTTGAAAAAAGTGAGCAAGCACATTTTTCCTTGGTAACCTTGTGCGTGTTGGCAATCGCAACATCCTGGGGCTCGGAACTATTTGAATGTGAAACCAACAAGCTGGGTGCTTGTTGGGACTATGGCTGCGCCATAGTCCTACACCCTGCGGTTCCCAAATAAAAAAATGAGATCATTTTTTTCCTTGGTAACCTTGTGCGTGTTTCACGTGAAACATTTGAGACATTCCTCGCACCTCACATTTCTGTCCCTGGATCCTTCGCTGTCGCTCAGGATGACGATGGAACCTCTTGTCCCCATCAAACCTCATATCCCTAGCCCCTAAAACCTATTACCTAACCCCTCACAACTTTTTTTATATTTCCCTCCAGAGGTCCAACATGATCGAGATTGAAATTATCCGGGGCGACATCACCAAGCTTCAAGTCGATGCCATCGTGAATGCGGCGAACTGTTCCCTTTTGGGTGGCGGAGGTGTTGATGGTGCCATCCATCGGGCGGCAGGTCCGGAACTTTTGGGTGCATGCATTCCCCTGAACGGTTGCGAAACGGGCAAGGCGAAAATCACTCCGGGGTTCAAGCTTCCGGCCAAGTTCGTCATCCATACTCCAGGGCCCATCTATCGGGATGGCCTTCACGGCGAACCTGAACTGCTGGAATCCTGCTACAAAAGCTGCCTCGATTTGGCCGAAGAAAACGGCTGCGGGACGGTTGCCTTCCCTGCTATTTCCACCGGTGTTTACGGCTACCCCTGGGAGGCGGCCACCAAGATTGCCGTGAAAACGGTCCGGAATTTTCCGGCTAAAAATGTCAAGAAAGTCATCTTCTGCTGCTTCAGCGAGGAGATGGAAAGAATATATAAGGAGGAGTTCATCGGGAATTAGTTGTGAGTTACC
Source organism: Fibrobacter succinogenes (assembly GCA_902768715.1). Classification (GTDB taxonomy): domain Bacteria; phylum Fibrobacterota; class Fibrobacteria; order Fibrobacterales; family Fibrobacteraceae; genus Fibrobacter; species Fibrobacter succinogenes_L. Next base: position 7,514 of record CACXMH010000040.1, read on the forward strand.
AGTACTAATCTCACATTCCACATTCCACATTCACTATTACTCAACCACCTCCCACCTTTTTCTCTGGACTGGATCCTTCGTGCCCTTACAGGGCACTCAGGATGACACTTCTTGAGACCCTCAATCCTAAAACCTAATCCCTACAACCTAAAACCTAAAACCTAATTATGGAAGAAGTCGTAAAATTTCTCAAGGATGCCGGCGCCTACTTTTTGGCGACGGTAGATAATGATCAACCCCGCGTTCGCCCGTTCGGCACCGCCAATATTTTCGAGGGCAAACTCTATATCCAGACGGGCAAGTCCAAGGACTGCTCCAAGCAGATCCAGAAAAACGGCAAGGTGGAAATCTGTGCCATGGACAAGTCCGGCTCCAAGTGGATCCGTGTCGCCGGTACCCTGGTCCGCGATGACCGACGTGAACCGAAAGTGGACATGCTGGAGCACTACCCGGAACTCAAGTCGATGTACTCTCCCGACGACGACAACACCGAGACTCTCTACTTCAAGGACGCGACTGCCACGTTCTACAGTTTCACGGCGGCTCCCCGCACCGTGAAATTTTAAGTTTAGATTTTTCTAGATTTCTCGTTCCATTTTTTTTCGGCGGATAATTGTCGGAAAAATGACTTAGAATGTTGATAAAATTTCTAAACAAAATATAAACAGAATGGTCTGGCCAATTGGCTTGGCCATTATTTTTGTGGATAGAATATGAATAATATCCCACAGGTTTTCCACAAATGGGGATAATTTGACCGCCAAAACAAATGTTTCACGTGAAACAAATATGGATTTTGTGAATAATCTGTTTGAAATGGAAATTAACCCGTAAAATGCTATCACAATTAAATAACATTAAATTAACAACATATAAACACTTGTCATCGCCGACGAAAATCAAGAAAAATGACTCGATGATGCCTTGTTGATAGATTTTATCCTTCTATATTTGTGCCCGTAGGCCTCTGATGAAGCTTTTTTTTACAAGAATTTTGCCGCTCCTGCTCCTGGCGTGTGCCGTCTTTGCTGCCCCTGCCAGTGCCGAACCGCAGGACACCGATGAACCAGCCGTCTCGAAATTCCGGGAACGGATTTCGCTCCGCTTTTTGTGCGACTACAACTTCATGATGATCAAGAACACCGCCTACGGTGACGAGCCCCTCTTGTCTAACCGGCCTGTAGATGTAGGTATCGGGTTTGGCTACGACAGCCTGTTCACCCTGTTCGGCACACCCTGGGATATTTCGTTTGACTTCAAGTACGGCCTTCCCTTTACCACCAGCAACGGACATTCCGATTCCAAGACCTTCGAGACTGGCCTGGACCTTTTTCCGGGGGACTGGTGGCTTACTGCAAAAGTTCGCTACTACAGCGGTTTTGCACAGAACCTGGAAGACAGCGACGATGACAGTTTTATAGACCTTACGGTGTTCGATATGTACTTTTCCGTGCTCTGGATGGCTACCGCAGGCGGCAGGTTTGCCCCCAGGAGCGCCTACTTTTTGGACCGCCGGCAGAAAAGTTCGGCAGGGAGCATGGTTATCGGCGGGCGCCTGCAGCACAATTATGCCGAGGATAAAGACGGCGTGTTGGGCTACGAAGACGACAAGCGGGACATTACCAGCTTTTGGGGCGACATGGGCTACACTTACACCTTCGTCTATGACAACGGGTATTTCTGGAACCTCTGGGGCGTTGTGGGTGTGGCCTACGGTCGCGAGTATGCCGACGACGGAAATTTGCTACTGCCCGAGGCCGACATGAAAACCGCCCTGGGCTACATCGGCGAAAGTTGGTCGTGGAACGTGGTCCTCAAGTGCGGGTATTCCCTCATTGCCTTTGGCGAGCATCTCGAGGAGAAATTCGTGTCCGCTTTTGATATTCTCGTAGTGCGCAGGTTCTAAAAATTTTATATTTCCGATACCCAATACATCAACTTTAACATCAAGGCGTAATTATGTCTGATCGTTTTATCGTGACCGGTAACTTCACCGACGACCCGTTCGCCATCGACATGGCCCAGTACATCGGTCTTCGTGAAGATATTTCCGATGTGGTCTCCCTGAAGACCTTCGCAAACTCCGAATTCTGCCCCCGCTACGGCCTGGACGTGGACGATATGGAACATATCGGCCGCCGCCTGGAAGGCAAGATTGTTTTGATTTGCTCGGTCTCGAACCACGAACGCAGCCGTAACGATTACGCCATGCGTAACTGCATTCTGGCCCGTGCCGCCAAGGACAACGGAGCCGAACAGGTTGTCTTGGTCGAGCCGGACCTGTTCTACAGTGCCCAGGATCGCGGCCCCCACCGCGTAGGCGAACTGGAAAAGGACCGCCCGGATATTGACCTCAAGAAATTCGACGGACAGGCTTTCACCAGCCTCCTGTATGCCCAGCTCCTCAAGACCTCTGGCGTAGATGCCGTGGTGACGGTGCACAACCACAGCGTCAAGGTGCAGAACCTTTTTGCCGACATTTTCGGCAAGGATAATTTCCACAATTTGATTCCCACGGACGCCTACGCCCACTACATCAAGAACAGCAACTTTGTGCAGACCGGCAAGGACGGCAACAACTTGGTGATCGTCTCTCCGGACAAGGGCGCACGCCCCTTCATGAACGCCGTCTACGAGGCCCTTGACCTGCCCGAATGCAAGCGCGTGGTGATGGACAAGGTCCGTACCGGCGAACGTGAAATCAGCATGACTTTCAACCCGGAACTTTCCGACATCAGCATCGAGGAAATTGAAGGCAAGGACGTGATCGTGTTCGACGACATGGTCCGCACCGGTACCACGATCGTGCAGTGCTGCGAACACATCAAGAAGGGCAAGCCCAACCGCGTGTGCTTCGGCGTGACCCACTTCCACACGAGCCCCGAGGCCCGCGAAAAGCTGAACAGCCCGGCCATCGACGAAATCCTCACGACTTCGACTCTCCCGGACATCATGAACCGCGACTGCCAGGGCCGCCTGCGCAAGAAGCTCACCGTGATGAAGCTCGGCAAGTGGATTGCCCGCCACGTGATGCAGATGTACGGCCTGGACGACGGACGTTTCGAGAAGGACTTCTACAAGATCGACATGTCCTCCAAGAACCCCCGTTGGCCGCCCCAGTTCTTTTAATGTGATTTGAAATCATTTTAAAATTATTTAGATTTAAAAAAGGTTTAACCAGCAAAAAAGGAAAAACATATGTCAATCAAAAAAGTGATTCTCCCCCTGGCCGCCGTGCTGACTCTGTCCATGGTTGCTTGTAGTGACAGCTCAAGCTCGTCCGACAGCAAGATTTCTTGCACCATGACTTTCATGGGCTCGAAAATGTGTGCTGAGACTTCGTCTGAATCGGCTGATTCGGCGAAGGCGGAATGTGTGAAGGACGGTATGTTTATCACTGAAGCAACCTTCAGCGATGGCGGATGCGCCTCGGGTGCGGTAAAGTCCTGTCAAACTTCCGAGGGCGGTGTTTCCGGAACGGTTTACTTCTATGACAAAAGTGCTAAGGACCTGTCCTGTGACGAACTTCTCGGTGACGACGAGGATGATGAAGACGCTGATTTGGACAACAAGTCCATGCCCGACATTAGCAGTTGTGATGACCTTGGTGAAGCCATGGAAAAATGCATGGAAGAAGACCCGGATGGTTGCCAAAAAGAACAGCAGGCGTATGGCAAGTGCATTGCCGACGCTGCTCGGAAGTAGCATTTAAGCTGTTTCACTTTCCTTGTAGGTTCTATGTCCGCAAAAGTAACCAGCAGCGATAAAGTCGAGGATCTGTTCCCGGATACCCCTATCCGGAAAATCATCACGCCCATGGAACGCCTGATGAAGGTGGAAACCACGGGCGGTATAGTCCTTATCATCATGACTGTTGCTGCACTTTTGTGGGCGAACCTGAGCCCGGAGAGTTACCATCACGTTTGGCACTTGCCATTTGCCCTGACCATCGGCAGTTGGGTAGGCGCTGCGGACTTGCATTGGTTCATCAACGATGCACTGATGACCATCTTCTTCTTCAACATCGGTCTCGAGGTAAAGGGGGAGATTGCCTACGGTGAACTGCACGACCCCAAGGCAGCGAGCCTGCCGATAATTGCTGCGGCGGGCGGTATGTTGTTCCCTGCGCTGATCTACCTGGCCCTTTGCCCTGCAGGGGCCGGACACGGATGGGGAATTCCGACGGCTACCGATATTGCCTTCGTGGTAGGCTGTATGGCCATTCTCGGCAAGAAGGTGCCCCATGCTTTGCGCGTGATGATCCTTACTCTCGCTATTGCCGACGATATCGGTGCCATCCTTGTGATTGCTATCGGTTACCCCAGCGGTGACGGTATCAACTTTGCGGCCCTGGGCATGGGCTTTGCCCTGTTGGCCCTGATCAACGTGTTCTTCCGCATTGGGGTCCGCAACATGCTACTGTTTGTCGTAATCGGCGTTGCGGTCTGGGCATTCTTTGTCAAGAGCGGCGTGCACCCGACCATCGCTGGTGTGCTGCTGGGCCTTTCTGTGCCTGCGAAGGCGGTGCTTGCCAAGGGCAGGCTTGCGAGCTTTGCGGGTAACGTGGGCAACAAGCTTTCGGGCGAGACCAAGGACAGAAACGAACAGTACGAGGTGTTCACCATGCTCAAGCGTGGCGCCCGCGAAAGCATTTCTATGCAGGAACGCTTGTTCAAGCCTCTGGTGCCCTGGGTGAACTTCTTTATCATGCCGCTGTTTGCCTTGAGCAACGCCGGCGTAGAAATCAAGCTGGGCGGTGTGGAAGTTCCCGTGATGGGTGCGGTGGCCTTGGCCCTCGTGTTCGGCAAGCCCATCGGTATTTTCCTGTTCAGCCTGCTCTCTGTAAAGATTGGCATTTCCAAGCAGCCCAGCTACTCCTGGAAGGTTCTTTGGGGTGGCGGTATGTTGGCGGGTATCGGCTTTACTATGGCGCTGTTCGTGGCAGGCCTTGCCTTTGATGTAGGCGACCGTCAGGATTCCGCAAAACTCGGCATTTTGCTGGGCAGCTTCAGTGCGGCGATTCTCGGCACCATCTACATGAGCCTTGTCTCCAAGCCCCATCATGGCGAAGAGGCTGCAGAGGAAACGGCCAAACAGGAATAACCTGAACTTGTTTGCAGTCCGTTAGGCGTTTCTCTCCTTAAAGTGTTTTGCCGTCGCTGAAGGCGTTACCTACACGGCGTTCCATCACGTAGTAGCCGTGGCCAGCAGAATCGTAGCAAACAGGGGCGAGTTTTTCGACGGAAAGCTTGCCGTTTTCGTCGAGCACCGAATCGTCGGCAGTCACGTTTACGATTTCTCCGAGAAGAAGTTCCGTTTTTTCGTCGTAACTCACGAGCTTGCATTCCAAGGCGAGGGGGAGTTCCGCAATCAGCGGGGCATCTACGTTTTCACTCTTGATGGCGGTGAGTCCTGATTTTTTGAATTTATCTGTAACTTTGTTGCCGGAGGTTACGCCCAGGTAGTCGATGGCCCTGATATTCTTTTCGTTGGCCATGCTCACCGTAAAGGCCTTGCGCTCAAGGATGTTCTGCATGGTCTTGTGGCTGTGCGCAACGTAAATTGCCACCTGGTTGGTGTCGCTTACGCTACCCCAGGCCGCCACCATGGCATTGGGAGCGCCGTCTTCGTTGTAGGTGGCAATAACCAGCGTGGGTTGGGGGTAAAGGTAGGTCTTGATTCCGAGATTTTTGCGCATATTTAGCTCCTTTTTCCTTTAAAGATAATAAACTTTAAAAAAAGAAGTTTTTTTTAACGAGGGAGAAAACTTATCCATCTATAAATTTGCGTTTTTATAAAATGACATTTTATGACATAAAAGTGGATGTATATTTATGGGGTACATTCAACGGAGGCTATTATGAATCAGGAACAGAAAACAATCCGTGTCATGGGAACAGGTCTGGTCAAGACTGTACCCGATACCACCAGGCTCAGATTTTCGGTAGATTCGGTGCACGATTCGTACGAAGAGGCGTACGACGAGGCCGCTGTTGGCAACAAGGGCCTCCGCGAAACCCTCGAAAAGTTGGGAATCCCCAAGGAATCCCTCAAGACGTCGAATTTTTCGATAAATAAAGCGACCGAATGGCGAAAGGACAAGCATGTTTTTATCGGGTTCCGTCTGGAACAAAGCCTTGCTATCGAACTGCCGCTAGACAGCATTATCACGTCGAAGGTAATGTCCGCATTGGGGGCGGCCTGGCCAGAACTCGAGGTGAATATCGCCTTTATCAAAAAGGACGTGCACGACGTGAAACTCCAGATTTTGGAGTCTGCCGTGAAGGATGCCCGCGAAAAGGCCGAAGTCATTGCCGCCACTCTCGGGCACAAGCTGGGCGGGATTGTGAGCGTAGATTATTCCAGGCGGAGTATCGATATCAACTATCACGAAGAACCGATGGGCGTGTATGATGGCTGCTGCGAGAAAAGCTCCGTCGATTACACTCCCGACGACATCGAGGCCGGAGATACTGTCGAAACGGTATGGTACCTGGAGTAGGGGAGTTTTTCATATATTTTATCCGGCTAAAAAAGGAGTTTCGCAATGCCGGAACAAGTCTTGACGCGTGAATCGCTGGTAGAGTTTTTCGGGGAAGGTGAATTCAAAAAATTGTGCAATCACGAGGCGGGCCACGCGCTCGTCGCGTTTTTGTTCAAGCGCCCGCTGGATTACGTGAAGATGAACAATTCCAGGGAGCAGCCGGGCACCACGCACATCGCGGGTTCGGAACTCGAGGGCGACGCCCATATTGCCATGGCGGGGCATATTGCAGAGTTTTTGATGCGTAAGGATTTCAAGTGCGGCCTCGACACCGTCATGAAGGAACTTCCCATGGAACTCTACAAGAGCGACTCGGATTACCAGAAGTTCCAGGCGGCGTGCTACTACTTTCAGTTGGCCGAGACAAACGTGGTCGAGCAGGATTACAACATCCTGATGGCCTGCCAGACGCAGCTCTGCAAGATTGCGCAGGCCCTGAACGAGCGGACTTACCTGAGCCGCGCCGATATCGAGGCTATTTTCAAATAATTTGTACCCAATACTCCGAAAATAGTGTATATTAAAAATACCTGTTCGAGGTGTATATGGGAGCAAGATTCTTATTGATGGCGGGAATCGCCATTGCGGCGGTGCAGGCGTTCGGTGCCGTTTACTACGTGGCCACCGATGGCAACGACAGCAATGCGGGCACAAAAACGAAACCCTTCGCGACACTCAACAAGGCAAATACCGTGGTGCAAGCGGGCGACACCGTGTGGATTCGCGGTGGCATCTACGACCTGAAAGACACGGTCTTTTTCGCACGGTACAAGATGACGGCGGCTATCCTCTTGACAGCGAGTGGCGAAAGCGACGACAACCGCATCCATTACTTGGCCTATCCGGGCGAACGCCCGATTTTTGACGCGACGAACCTTCCCGTGGCGGCAGGCACGGACCATAGCGACGGCACTCCCGAGGGCGCAATGTACACATCTCCCATCGTGATTTCGGCAAAGTATTTGCACCTGAAGGGTTTTGATGTCCGTAACACGCCCATGAAGCACAATTCCAATTCCGGCGTTTTCCTTTACGCGAGCAAGCACATTTTCTTGGAGCAGATTGACAGCCACCACAACGCAGGCCCCGGATTTTTCGCGAACGACGGCGTGCCGGATGGCGGCGGACACATCTTCTTGAACTGCGACGCGCACGACAACTACGACCCCACCGGATGGCAGGGCGACGGCGAAAATGCCGACGGTTTCGGTGCGCATTACCAGAAGCCGGGCGAGGGCGATACGACCAAGTTCATCGGGTGCCGCGCCTGGTGGAACAGCGACGACGGTTTCGATTTTATCAACCAGGAATTCCCCGTGGTGCTGGAAAATTGCTACGCCATGGGGAACGGCTACAGCGACTACGGACTTGGAAACCCGAAGAACGGCAACGGGCACGGCATCAAGATGGGCGAGAGCACCCTCGGCGGCGGGCGGCATACCATAAAGTTCTGCGCCGCCTGGAAAAACAAGGCGACGGGCTTTTATGCGAATTACACCGGCGTGGGCAGCAAGTGGCTCAATAACACGTCGTATATGAACAAGGACCGCGAATTTGCCATGGCATCGACGCTCTTCGATTCCGAAGGGAATCGCATTGCCGAGGTGGCGCCCCTCACCGGCGACAACGCGCACGTGCTCAAGAACAACATTGCCTTCCCGAACAGGAATTCGCAAGTCGGGGAATGCTGGGAGTATATACCGAGCCAGGGCATCGACCACTACGTGGAATGCCCGGCCGGTGAAAACAACACATGGAATTTGAAACTGGATTTGACAGAAGATGATTTTGAGAGTCTCGACGACCCGAGCATGACCGTCACCGGCAAGGACCTCTCGACGATTCCGGGAATTTTGGGCCCCCGCAACGCCGACGGAAGCATACCCAACGTGGGATTCTTGAAACTCAAGAAAGGAAGCCGCGCCATCGACAAGGGCGAAGATTTGGGATTCCCGTTTGTGGGGGTCGCTCCCGACCTCGGCGCATTCGAATACGGACTTTCGAGCAGTTCTGTCGTCGGGCCGAGCAGTTCGTCACGTCATTCCGGGCTTGACCCGGAATCTAGCAACTCTGTCGTCGGGTCTTCAAGCTCCGCGGAAAACGCTGCCTTTATCGCCATGCCCCGCAACGGGTATTTGCCTAGACTGCACGCCGCCCGTGGTTCGGCATTTGTATTTGATTTACAGGGTCGTCACCTCGGAACTTTGCAGTTTGAACAACTTAACAGCGTCGGTTTCGCCGAACGCGACGGAACTTATCGCGACGCGGCCCTCGCTGGTATGCTCCGCGCCAAATTCAGGAACCCCGGTACCTATATAGTGCGCTACGGCAGTGTAATCCGGAAAGTGCAGGTGAGCCCTTAGCCAAACTTAAATATCTTGATAAAAATGTGTTAAAACTACACTTTTATCAAGATATTTTTGCGATTTTGTCTCATTTTTATATATTCAACTTCGAAAATGAGCGCCGCCCCCGCAACGCCCCGGCAGTTGTCAAGTATTCCTTGACAACTACTCATGTGCGGAATACGAACTACACGAAATAAATTCTATTCCCCCTCTCGCAGTAGCCTCTCAAACAGTGTGTGATACCCGGCGATATCTTCCAGCTGCATGATGGTCGTAATCTTGTTCCCCGCGTCCTTACTTGACGCCCCGCAGTGGAAAAGCTTTTCATTGGCAGTTCCAAAATCCAAGTAAATGTACCTATCGTGGAATATGTTCCCCGTGGCACGAACATCGTCGAGTTCCACATCCGGGCGGGCTGCCCTGAAGTCCGCCAGCATACTTTCGGTCAGGCGGGTGCGCCCGTGCTGCTCGCTGAAAATCCTAACCGAAACGCCCTTCTCCACGCACCGCAGCAAATCGAGCGTCTTTACATCCAGGTAATCATCCACAATCAGCACCGACTTTTTCGCCATGCCGTAAATCTGCGTGTAGGCGACATCGGCCTCCAGCCGCTGCCCGTTCAGAATCAAAAAGTGCTTGAAGGTACTCGGGTCAACGAAATTTGCCATGACCTTCTGGAGAAAACTCTCGTTTCGCTCCACCTTGTTAGAAAGCGTGCGGACATCTGTGGCAATCTCGGCGATATCCCGCGTGTTCTGGCTCGTCTGCGTCGCCAGGGCGACCATCCCCGCAGAAATATCCGGCGCATTCTCCGCCGCAATGTAGTCCTTCATCTGCTTGAAAAGGCGGATGAGGGCCTTGCTTTGGGCGGTCGCCTGTTCGCCCTTGAGAACCGTCATGAGCATGTAGATGCCCTGCTCCGTGAAGGCATAAGGAGCGTACCTAACACCGCCCCAACTTGAGACCGATTTTTTCGACCTCAAGATTTTCTGCGGTTCAAGTTTATCTCCGTCACTTGAGGTGCAATTTTTGCACCTCAAGTCGTCTTCTTGCTCAAATTTACTCTTCTCACTTGAGGTCCAAATTTTGGACCTCAAGTTGTCCTTTTGTCCAGAATTGGCGAAATTTAAAGAATTTTGCGGTTCTAAGGTCAAAAAATTTGACCTTGAAAGATTTTCCACTTCCGCTTTTGTCAATTGAAACCGAAAATCCGCGTCAAATTTTTTGATATTATTCTTGACTTGCCTGTTAAAATCTTTCGTGCTATACCCGTAAATCTCCGCCAAATCGGCATCGAGCATCACCTTTACCCCGCGGATGGTATATATCCGCGACTTGAGCAAATCCTCGTCTATCAGGGAAAATCCGGGCTTTTTCGGCGCGACAGCCTCGGTCGCACTGGCTGCAACATCTTTCTTCATCGTCAACTCCTCTGGCATACAAGCGTCAAAATGCCAAAGACTACACACTTGTGCACTAAATATAGATTCAAAAATCTAGTTTGTCAATAGGCCCGCGAGTTTTTTCTGAAAATTATTTTGATGGGGGAAGTCTCCCCCTCGCTTCAGCCCCATGTCATCCCCGCGAAGGCGGGGATCTCCCTGTGGCATACGCTACCCCTTCTCCTAGTGGGCTCCGCCCCCTAAAACCCCGGCCGCAACAAAAATATCGCAACTCTCACCTCCATTTATATATATTTACAAAACAAACTAACCCCCTCTCTACCTAGCGTTTTTATATGGCTATCAAGAAGAACGAACTCTACTCTTCTCTCTGGGAATCTTGTGACAAACTGCGCGGCGGCATGGACGCTAGCCAGTACAAGGACTACATTCTGACGCTCCTTTTCGTGAAGTACGTGACCGACAAGTTCAAGGGTCAGAAGTACGCCGATATCAACGTCCCGGCAGGCGGTAGTTTTGACGACCTCGTCGCGCTCAAGAACAACAAGGACATTGGCGAAAAGATGGACAAGGCCATCGCGAAACTCGCCGAAGCGAACAACTTGACAGGCGTCATCGACAATGCAAAGTTCTTCGACAATTCCAAGTTCGGTAACGGCAAGGACATGGTGGATACCCTGACCGGCCTTGTATCTATCTTTGAACGCCCGGAATTCAATTTCAGCAACAACAAGGCGGGCGGCGACGACATTCTGGGCGATGCCTACGAATACCTGATGCGTAACTTCGCCACCGAAAGCGGCAAGAGCAAGGGACAGTTCTACACCCCGGCAGAAGTGAGCCGCATCTTGGCGAAAGTCATCGGCCTTGGGAAAGTCAAGAACAGGAACACCACCATTTACGACCCCGCGTGCGGTTCGGGCTCGCTCCTCATCCGCGCAGCAGACGAAGCTCCCTTCGACATCGCTATTTACGGCCAAGAAAAAGAAACCACAACGGCGGGCCTTGCAAAAATGAACCTGGTTCTCCACAACAAGGCAAGTGGCGAAATCAAGTCGGGCAACACGTTCTCGAACCCGCAATATTTGGATAACGGCGCACTGAAACGTTTCGACTTTGTGGTCGCGAATCCTCCGTTCTCGCTCAAGAACTGGACCGACGGCTTGCAGGAATTTGGCCGCTTCGATGGCTATGACGATCGCCCGCCCGAAAAGAACGGCGACTACGCTTGGCTTTTGCATATTCTCAAGTCGCTCAAGCCCACCGGCAAGGCGGCAGTGATTTTGCCCCACGGCGTGCTGTTCCGTGGCAACGCCGAAGAATCCCTCCGCAAGAACATCATCGATCGCGGCTACATCAAGGGCATTATCGGGCTCCCTGCGAACCTTTTCTACGGCACGGGCATTCCCGCCTGCATCATCGTGATGGACAAGGAAGACGCAGCCGAACGCCAAGGGAATAACGGCGGCATATTCATGATTGATGCTAGCCACGACTTTGTGAAAGACGGCCCCAAGAACCGCCTGCGCGAACGCGACATCCATAAGATTGTGCAGACTTTCGTGAACCGCATCGAAGACGACCCCAAGTACGCGCGCTTTGTCCCGATGGAAGAAATCAAGGTCAAGAACGGTTACAACCTGAACATCCCGCGTTATATTGATAGTGGCGACGCCGAAGACGAGCAGTCCATCGACGCCCATCTGAACGGCGGCATCCCCGCGGGCGACGTGGATTCCTTAAAACGCTACTGGGATATTTTCCCGGGCCTCAAGAGCAAACTCTTCAAGAAATTCCGCGCGGGCTATTACCAGCTCAAGGTAGAGAAAGACGAAATCCGCAGCGTAATCTTCAACGACGAAGAATTCAAGGCCTACGCAGGACAGATTGACAACGCCTTTGACGCATGGCTCAAGAAGTCTTCCAAGAAGTTGATGAACATCGACGGCACGGTAGATGTGAAGAAGTTTATCATAGAACTTTCGGAATCGCTAATAAACGAATTCCGCCACATTGAACTGGTGGACTTTTACGATGTTTACCAGGTGCTGCTCGCCTACTGGCAAGAGACCATGAGCGACGACGTTTTCGTGCTCAAGTACGACGGCTACATGGCCGGTGCCGAAATCGTGAAAATCTTCAAGAAAGAATCCAAAAAGGATGACGGCAAGAAAAAGGCCGAACCCAAGGAAATCGGCTGGGAAGGCAAACTCTTGCCCAAGACCGTCATCGAGCGCGTTTACTTTGCCAAGGAACAGGCCGAAATCGAACGTGCCGAACAAGTTGTCGCCGAAAGCGAATCCAGGCTCGAAGAATTCGTGGAAGAAAATAGCGGCGAAGGCAGCGTGCTGGCCGACTACGCCAAGGAAGAAAGCGAAGACCTGGACGCAAAGAAAATCGCCGCCAAGCTGAAGGGACTGAAAAAGCAAAAGGCAAGCAACAAGAGCGAAGAATACGAAGTACTCGCCAAATACACCGAACTTGCCGCCACCGCGAAAAACCAGGCAGGCATCGTCAAGGAACTGAACAAGGCGCTGGATGAATCCGTCAAGAACAAGTATGCAGAGCTCTCCGAAAAAGAAATCAAGGACCTGCTCGTAAAACAGAAGTGGAGCTTTGATATTTTCGAAGGAATCAAGAGCCTCTACGATACCACCAGCCACAAGATTGCAACCCGCGTGACCGAACTCGCCGACCGCTACGAAACCACGCTCCCTGACCTCGAAGCATCCGTTGCCGACTACGAAACCAAAGTCAAGAACCACCTCAAAGAAATGGGATTTGAGGTATGACCAAGACGAGAGACGAAAGATTGTCATCCTGGAGCGAAGCGATAGGATCCACATGCGTCATCCTGAGCGGAGTGTAACGGAGTCGAAGGATCTAGGGCTTAATTTATGAAAGAAACGAAATTCAAACAGACTTTGGTTCAGACGAAAGAAGGTTCTCGTCATTGCGAGGAGCGTAGCGACGTGGCAATCCAGTATCGCAGGCTTAAAAGCCGGAAAAATGACTTCTTACAATGATTTCAATCCAAAATATCCTTGTTTTGGTGGTAATGGAATTAGAGCCTATTTGTCTCATTATTCTCATGATGGTATTTATCCAATTATTGGGCGTCAAGGTGAGTTGTGTGGAAATGTTAATTTGGCAAAAGGAAAATTCTACGCCACAGAACATGCTGTTGTTGCATCTCCTAAAAAAGATATTGATGCCATATGGTTATATTATCAATTGACGGCGCTAAATTTAAATCAGTATGCAACGGGCTGTGCACAACCAGGATTGTCTGTTGAAAAAATTAATGATGTCTATACGCAAGTTCCTCCCACAATAAAAGAACAACAACGCATTGCAAACGCCCTCTCCGACGTTGACTCCCTAATCAACAACCTTGAAAAACTCATCGCCAAAAAGAAAAACATCAAACAAGGCGCAATGCAACAACTCCTCACCGGCAAGAAACGCCTCCCCGGATTCGCCCCCGCCAAACCCACCTACAAACAAACCGAACTCGGGAAAATCCCCACCGATTGGGAATTTGAAGTTTTTGGGAAGTTAGTTAGTATTTATAGAGGGGGCTCGCCCCGTCCCATTGAAGCGTATATTACAACGAATCCATCTGGAATCAATTGGATTAAAATTGGCGATGTTGAGGAAGGTGCTAAATACATAACATCAACTCAAGAAAGAATTATTCCAGAAGGGAAAAGTAAATCAAGGGAAGTTCATAAGGGTGATTTTATCCTATCAAACTCAATGAGTTTTGGGCGTCCCTATATTTTAAAAGTTGATGGTTGCATTCATGATGGTTGGTTGACCATTCAAGATTATCAAGACACGTTTGATACAGATTTTCTGTATTATATGTTGTCGTCGGAAGTTGTATTTAATCAATATGTTAGTATGGCTGCAGGAAGTAGTGTCCAGAATCTGAATAAGGAAAAAGTTGCTGCAGTTAAATTATTCTATCCGCCATCAAAAACCGAACAATCCGCCATTGCAAACGTCTTCAGCGACATGGACACAGAAATTGCAACCCTAGAAACCAAACTCGCAAAATACCGCAAACTCAAAACCGGCATGATGCAACAACTATTAACAGGAAAAATTAGGTTGGTATAAGGAGAACTCCATTATGGAAGAGAATGAATATCAACCAGATAAAAGCGGTCTTGTCAGTTTAGGAGGCTTTTCTTATCAGATTAAAGTCTTTGCGATGTTGGCAACTGAATTAAAGGAAGGTGAAACGATTGGATTTGAAACCTTTGATGATGTTGCCAAAGAAAACATTTCACCTAATACATTTGACGATGTTGTTGAAGCGAATATAAGAACGTCTGTAACCGCAATTCAAGTTAAAAGAACCAATGTTTCTAATAAGGTTGCACAAGGTGTTTTACTCAATTGGATCCAATTAGAGAATTCAGGTCTAAATATCAAGAAATACATTCTCTTTACGGATAGTAGTTATAAAAATAAAGCTACCACATTAAAGGATATCGATGCAGACGCACTAATAAATGATGTAAAAGAATCAGAACAAAAGCCTAATAGCAATAAAACAAAAGTCAAAAAGATTCTTGAAAAAATTGGAGAAGACAAACTTAAAGAAATTATTACTCAAATAAAGAACAAGTATTCTTTTGATGACCGTTCTATTGATGACGCTCTTACACAAAATTTAAAAAGAGATTTTGCATATTCTGTTAATCAGGAAATATTTAAAGATCGATTAAAAGAGTATCTTCAGCATTTGACTTATAATATAATAATCAATGCTGAGAAAAATTTATCATATGAATTAACATATGAAGAAAACTGCCGAATTATAGAAACAATTCGTAATGATATCTCTGAAAAGCAGTATAGCATTTCATATTCAGAATTTCAGAAATTACACCCTATAGAAAAAATTGATGCTAATATATTAGAACAACGAGAATATAAACAGTTGGTAGAATGCTCTCTTGCTGAAGGTACAATTAAAAGAATGCTTGTTCAGGAATTGTATTATAAACATAATCGAGAAAAATTATTGGAATCCTTATACGCAAAGAAAGTCTCCGATATAGAAATTACGTCATATGAAAATTTTGAAGATGTCAAAGAAGAACTTTCTATGAAAAATGAAGATTCTCCATATAACAGGATGTTGAATACATTAAAACGCGACAATTCATATGCAAAAGATGACCAAATAAAAAGAGGATCTTGTATTTATTTAACTGGTGATGATATAGAGGAAAATCAAATTTCATGGAGCGATGATGAAAATAGAGCAAGAAATGGAAATTAGACAAATAAGCATGTATTGCGATATTATTAAAAATGTTTTAAAAGAACATCATTCTCTATCTATTCCCAAGATGTGTGTTTTTTCTTTTTTAATAAAGCAAGAATGTGTTATAGATTCTGCAATCTTCATGAATACTATAACAACAAATATTGTGTCAAAATATTTATCATTGCTTATAGGAAAATTTGAACAATTTGAGAAAAGTTATGAATTCATTTTCAAAGCATTAAATATTCTTATTGTTAATTCGGTAATAAGAAATCAAGAAGGCGTGCTCAGTTTGGTGAAAATAGAAACTTCGTCCACGCTTTACGAGGAGCGTGAATTTACCAAAAAAGTTATAGAAGAAAGCAAAAAATGGTCTGATAAAAGATTTATGCGTGAGGTTTTGTACAATGTTTAGAATATGCGAATTAGGTTTTTATTCAAATAAAAAAAAGGAAGAATTTCATTACAAATTCAATTCGGGGATAAATTATTTCGTTGGAAAAAATAATTCTGGAAAGACAGAATTTTATACCCTTTTGGATTATATGCTTGGTGCAAGCGATGATTCAAAAAAGATGAGTGAAAAGGAATGCTATAAAGATGTAGTGGATTTCTTTTCAATGAAAATAGAGTATGATGGAGAAACCATCACATTGAAACGCTCGCTAAATTTTGATGAGAATTATATAGAAACAGATGATGAAGAAAATGAAGAATGCCTGTCTTTAGATATGTATAGGAAAAGATTGAATTCATTCTTTACAAAGAACGAATACTCCTTACGCGATTTGAGAGAGTTTACAGGCGAAGACACTTCTTATCGTGCTTTCACGATGTTTAATTTTCTGAGTGAAGATAAGCAAGGCTATACGGAAAATTTTTTGTCAAAAAGTTCAGAAACAAAGTATTGGCTTAAACAGGATGCGATATTAAATTATCTATTTAATAAAAATCTTGCCGAATTGAGAAATAAAGAAGCTGAATTAAAGGATTTAACAAGGCAACTTTCTGAAAAACAAACAGAACAGCAACAAAATCGGTTTATTTTAAATAAAATCAATTCTAATTTGCAGAAACTATCTTTGAATATTCAATATACTGGATTTAATGCGGAAAAAATAAAGAAGGCTGTTTCCGATTTGAAGACAATGGATGGCAAACCTAAAGCAGCTAAAGAAAAAAATATTTCTGATTTAGAAGTGAAGTACAATAGCATTCATGAACAAATAAAGCAATATAATAACGAGATAAAAGATGTTAAAGAAATAAACAAGGATAATACATACCGAATAGAACTAATTGAAAATTTGATCCAATTAACTAAAAATCACCCCGAATTAGAATATTTAGTCAATCCGTCTGTGAAAATTTTAGAAGATTTAAACAATACCGTGTCATTTGGATCGTATATAACAAAAGACGAAACAGTAAAAAAGTTAAATAAAGAGTTGATTAAAGTTAAAGAAGAAATAAAGAAAAACGATTCTAAATTCCAAGTTTATTCATTGGATGAAAAGAAAAAATCTATTGCTGTTATTGAAGAGTATCTTGACAGTGGCTATAAATTTGTTAACAGTGATGAAATCGCTGAATTGCAGTCAAAAATAAAAAAATTAAAAGATGATATAAAGAAATTGAAAAATGATGACTCAAATGTCGAAATAGAAAAATTTTCTAAGATTATAACATCCTTTTATCTTTCTGGAAAGGACACGTCCAATTTTATCTCGGAAGATTCCGAAAGAAAAGGCTTTATTATCCGCTATGCTAAGAAAGGGAACATTCTGCAACCCAAAGAGACGAAGACTTTTGTTAAGGATGGGAAAGAGACCGATGTGGAAATAAATTATTTTCCTGGTAGCATGGCTAGACATACAGCAATGCAATTATGCGGATATTTGGCTTTTTTGCAAAAATTGCTTGAAAACAATCGTTTTCCTATAGCACCTCTTCTCGTGATAGATCACATTTCAAAGTCATTTGATGACGAGAATAAGAAAGCTATCGGTTCCATAATAAGCAATGCATTGAACGGTATTGGAAAAGACAAACTTCAAATATTTATGTTTGACACAGAACAAGCAGAAGCGTTTGGCATTGATTCAACATGTTCGACGAATCTTATTGATGGTGAGAAAACGGGATTTTGTCCGTTTTTTGTAGCGAATAGATGAATTTATGAAGAAGTTTATGTTTTGCTAAAAGGAAAAAAAAGTATATTAATAAAAAAAGGAAAAAAAATGATTACTTCTCCATTTGATAAAGAAGTTTTGTACAAAAAATACAAAAAATCGTTCTTGCAACAGGCGGTTGTTATTTTGCGTTATAAAAAAGACGATTGGGGATGTGTTAATAAAGAAAAATGGAATGAATATATACAAAACAATTTCTTTATGAAAGCAGAGAAATTTTTTGTTGATGGAGTTGTTGGTTTAAGTAAAAAAGACAACTCAATAGACTATCTATTTTCTAAAGACCAAGTTGCAATAAGAATTCAAGGGAAAGATTACGTTAGTTTTAGTGACACCATAATCCCTCATGTATATAAAATGCGAAAATTCATAAAGGATGTGGTTGGACTTAACTCCGTAGATGAAGTAGAAATTCGAAAATGGGATGCTTGGCAAGTAAAGCCAGATGAAAAAAATCAGGCTTTGGACAAAGAAATTCAGAGGTATTTTTTATCTCAAGATTTTTTTAATTACAATACTAATATAGATGACCCCAAGGATTTAGCTCCAAACGAAGATTGCGTAAAAGCATTTAAATGGATTGTCGGCAAAAGGGAATTGCGAGTCAACGCATCCATGTTAAATCCCAAAGATTTACTTTGCTTGATTTTGTATAGCGATTGCATTACAAAATCTGGTGTCTCAGTTGAAAAAATCGAAGGGGAACTAGAAGAATCAAATTATGATTTATTCAGAATATTCGATTGGTCTATTAGTGATAACGCAAGAAAACTAATGGAGGAATAATATGTCTTTTTGTTTAGCTTACGAACCCCAGAATCTAAATAATTTTGATTCTCTATTATTTCCTTTAGATAAAATAAAAAATGTCATTAATAAAGTATCTATAACTATCGGCAAAATTGCTGTAGATGTCTTTGGATTTGAAATAAATGATTGCTTAGACGCGTTCCAAAAAGAAAACGATTCGTTAGATGTAAATCAATTGACCCCAATTTCTTGTATTGTTACTGAAAAAATAGAGGACACAACCTCGTCGTTTGAAATTGTTGTTCCACAATCAGAAATTAATGTTCTTAACATTCGAAAAAAAATGTTGGAAGACTCATTTGCGGCATCCTTTGATGCCGAAAAAAAAGGTCTTGATGTATTTTTGCCGACTTTTGAGCAATTGGAATGCTATGTTCAAAGACTTGATTTTAAAGGCTGTTTTGTTGATGTTAGTACAACGGAAGAACTGATTGATTTCAATTTGACTTTTGATGGTGATTTATTTGTTTCTATAGCTAAAGCAATCGGTGCGACAGATTCAAATGAAGTTATGTTTTCTATCTCTAGAAAGAAAAGAAAAATCATCATTAGCCAGATGGATGTTGATGAATTGATAAGTAAAATTAAAGACGTTCAAAAAATTATACAGCAAGAAACACAAATATAATGCCTTACTCTTGTAAAATGATTCCTTATCAGGGACTGAAAATAAAGGCTGAAGTTGATGTGTTGTTAGAAAAATCCGATTTTTCTCTAGCTCGCCGCATAGACAAGCCTTTGGCGGAGTCAGGAATAGATTGTTCCTGCGGAGTCCCTGTTATACCCTTAAGTGCACCTCTTTTGGATGAGTTTTATTATCGAATTCCTTCCATGTCAATGACGTTTGTTGACGATGAAGAAACTTGTGAAGCCGCATCTTATAAATTATGCGAGTTGGCTCGTGACAATTGGAACGGGGAAAATATTGATTTTTCTAATTATGAAAATGCTATAGAAAAAAAGGGAAATTGCTTTCAGATTATATATAGTGCAAAAAATCTCCACAAACGCGAGATTCCATATGTTAGGAAATTTCAGAAACAGTCTGAAATGATTGAGTGTAAGATACAAGATCTTTTTAAAAAGGATAAAAAATACGACGTAAAAGGCTCTATTTTTTTGGAGCATTCGCCAACGAATTTAAATTATCGGCATTTTGAGTTGAAATTGCAGGATGCACAGGGAAAAATAATAAAGTCTGGCGGCATAAGTTCATATCCTGAATCAGGTAAAAATGAGACAAGTAAGAGCGGACGAGATTGTTTTACTCGGTATGTCCTTAAAAATTTTTTAGCGAAAGATTTTACTATTGATAAGATTCCTGAAGAGGCGTCTTGTTTGCCAGAAAGTATTTTTTTTGATGATTCGTTTTCAGATGAGGTGCGTGAGAAAAATAGGAATCAGACGAAAGAACTTTTTCAATTAGCAAAAATTGAAAAGCAATGATATTAAATGCGACAGATATAAAATTTTTTGTAAATGTCAAAAATGGTTTCTGTTGGTAGTTCCCATGCGCTTTTCTCGTCTGCTCCAGTAGGCGATTGCGCACTGATTTTGCAATATCCTGAACCATCTTAAATCCCAATTTCCAAATATGTTTTCAGGGTTGCCGCAACACGGAGTTTCTTTGCATATTCTGTGAGCTTCGCGATGTTCCTGTCGGTGCGATGCAGGTATGTCTTGAGAATTTCGGCGCATACATCCAAGCCAATTTTGTTGCGGTATTTGATGGCGTCGCAGACGGAGCGTTCCAAGTCGGTGACGCGTACCTTGTGGCCATGGACTTCCGCCGCTGTGGTTCCGAACTCTAGCAGATGATCTGACCAGTAATAAAGCGTTACTGGAGGGAATTCGGGCAATACGAGTTTGCGTTTGCGCGGGATGGCGATGCAAAATGCGGAGGGAATTTGCATTGTCAGCTCGTAATGCTCCCATGCGGAATACATGCACAGCACGCCACCGGGCACAAGAACGTCAATGTCGAGCATCGTATCTGCCAGAGTGGCGGGCTCCGCAAACACTCCGGGGCGGAGGCGGAGCAGTTCGCCGGACTGGACTTTTTGCAAGGCCTGGTGATACTGGTAGGCGCTCATGTTTTCGCGGACCATGAAGCCTTCGGTATTGCCAATTTCTTTTCCGTCGTATTTGGGCATATCTCTAATATAATAAAATTACGGCAATTTTGCAAATATGCCGTAGAAAATTAACATTTTGCGCTTAGCTCCGCGTTTTGTTGGTTTTTTAGGCGGATTTAACATTGCGTTTTGTTTGATTTTTGTATATATTTAACACTGCGTATTGTTACAAAGGTGGGAAAATGAAGGCTTTTAGGCGAAAAATCTACAAGGAACTATTGGATTGGAAGTCCAAATCTAATGGAGAAACCGCTCTTTTGGTAGAAGGAGCGAGGCGCATCGGCAAGTCCACTATTGTCGAAGAGTTTGGGAAAAACGAATACGAAAGCTATCTTCTCGTAGATTTTACAATCGCTAGCGCAACTGTAAAGGAGGCGTTCCAGAACCATCTGAACGATTTGGATACGTTCTGGATGCTTCTCTCATCCGTTTACCATACGACTTTGCATCGCCGAAAATCGCTTGTCATCTTTGACGAGATTCAAAAATTTCCCAAAGCAAGGGAAGCTGTCAAGTATTTGGTCAAGGACGGGCGTTACGATATTATCGAAACTGGTTCACTGATTTCGATAAAAGAAAACGTGAAAGACATCAATCTCCCGTCTGAAGAACATTCCATAAAAATGTATCCAATGGATTTCGAGGAATTTTGCCTCGCATTGGATGAAGCTCAGCTTCTTGACTACACCAGGAAATGCTTTGACTCCAAAGTTCCGCTAGAGAACAATCTGCATAAGAAAGCGATGCTTTTGTTCCGCCAGTATATGCTTGTTGGCGGAATGCCGAAAGCCGTCGCGCAGTTTATACAGCACGACAGAAATTTTTCCGCTGCCGATATTGAGAAAAGAAAAATCCTTGAGACTTATAGGAACGATATTGCAAAAATAGATCGCGAATATCGTTCGAAAGTGCAGTCCATCTTTGACCAGATTCCGTCATTTCTCTCGCAACACGAAAAGCGAGTCCGTCTAAGAGGCGTCGAGGGGAGTGTGGGTGAAGCCTATGAGGACACGTTCTTTTGGCTCGCAGATTCGATGATTGTCAACGAGTGTTTCAACACGACTGACCCGAACATAGGCCTTTCGTTAAACGAGGAAAGAACTTACATCAAGTGTTATATGGGTGACACGGGACTTCTAATCAGCCATACATTTGATGAAAATCAACTTGCAGACGAAGACCTTTATCTAAAAATTCTGCAAGGGAAGCTCTCGCTAAATGAGGGTATGTTTTTCGAAAATGTCGTGGCGCAAATGCTATCTTGTAACGGGCATAAACTTTACTATTACAATCATTACAACAAAGAAAAGAAGCGCAATGATATCGAAATCGACTTTTTGATTGGAACAGGGAACAAGCTTCGCCGAAAGATTATTCCCATCGAAGTCAAGTCCAGCCGAAATTATACGATTACGTCTCTAGAGAGGTTTATCGAAAAATTCTCAGAACGTATCGACCACGGTGTGGTTGTCCATCCGGGGAACCTGAAAATACAGAATGGGATTACCTTTATCCCGGCATATATGGCAATGTATTTGTAGGCATTCTTTTAAATAATGGTATATTTCTAGTATGGCCGAACCGAATATCAACATTCCCGAACGCAAGACGCAGGCGAAGGTAATCAAGTTCTTCAAGGACGAATTGCATTTCGATTACCTGGGCAATTTGTGCGAAGTGGCAAACAAGAACATTCGCGATGATGATCTGTTTGCGTTCTTGGTGCGCAAGCAGCATTATTCGGAAACGGTCGCACGCAAGGCTATCGCCGATTTGCAACATGCGGCGGGCGACTTACAGCAAGGTTTATATTCTGCGAACAAGACGGTTTATAATTTGCTGAAGTATTCGCACCCGGTTTCTGATGCGGATGGCGAAAATATCAGCGTCTATTACATTGATTTTAAAAATCCGGCCAACAACCATTTTGCCATTGCCGAAGAGGTGACGGTTAGCAGTTCTTTCGGTTCCAAGCGCCCGGACCTTGTCGTTTATATAAACGGCATTGCGGTTGCGGTGATTGAACTCAAGAAGAGTTCCGTTTCTGTTGCTGATGGTATTCGTCAGAACCTGACGAACCAGAAGCAGGAATTCATCGAGTCGTTCTTTACTACGATTCAGTATTGCCTGGCGGCAAACGAAAGCGAAGGTGTCCGCTACGGGACAATCGCCACGCCAGAGAAGAAGTACTTGACCTGGAAGCAGGAGGCATTCCGTGAACGCTTGCAGGAACTGGACGACAACGATTTGATTATCGATGATAAGAGTTCGTCGTTTGACGGCGTTCTCTTCGAGAGTCTTTATTCGCTGTTCAACAAGGTCCGCTTCCTAGACTTGATTCATAACTTTATCATTTTTGATAATGGTGTAAAGAAGGTCTGCCGCTACAATCAGTATTACGCAATTCATCGCACGTACAACAGGATTACCACGCAAAAGAAGGGCGGTATTGTATGGCACACGCAGGGCTCGGGCAAATCGCTCACGATGGTCTGGCTTGCCAAGCGCCTGCGCACCAAGAGCGGTCGCGATTTGTTGGACCGTTTGAATTCTACCGAAGGTTCTATCATTTGTTCGCTGGTTCACAAGTTCGGACGTCGTGGCGGTGAAGTTACCGACGGAGATTACGAAAAGTTTTTAAAAGAAATCAATGATTCGCTGCCGCCTAATTTTAGCGTGAAAGGCGATTTCGTTGTATTCGTGGATGAGTGCCACCGCACACAATCGGGCAAGTTGCACAAGGCGATGACTGCTTTGATGCCTAAGGCGATTTTCGTGGGCTTTACCGGCACACCGCTTTTGAAGAAAGACAAGAAGACGAGTCTGGAAGTTTTCGGAAGCTACATTCATACATACAAATTCGATGAAGGGGTGCGCGATCACGTGATTCTTGACTTGCGTTACGAAGGCCGCGATGTTCCACAAGATTTACGCTCCCGTGAAAAGATTGATGAATGGTTCGATTTGAAAACGCGTGGCATGACGCCTGTCGCGAAGGCAAAACTGAAAGCCTGTTGGGCGAATATGCGCACGGTTTATTCGTCTTACGACCGCCTGAAAGCGATTGCGAACGATATC
>CACXMH010000041.1 GCA_902768715.1 Fibrobacter succinogenes
TCCGGATGCCATCTTGGTGCGTTCCGCCCAGGTTGATACCGACAACTTTGACGGCCTGCTGGCTGTCGCCCGCGCCGGCGCTGGCGTGAACAACATCACTATCGACAAGGCTTCCGCGAAGGGCATCTGCGTGTTCAATACTCCGGGTGCAAACGCCAACGCCGTTGCCGAGCTCGTGATGACCGTGCTCGGCATGGCCGTCCGTAACGTGGACAAGGCTGCCGCATGGGTCAAGAACCTCGACACCACCGACCCGGACCTCGCAAAGACCGTCGAAAGCGGCAAGAAGAAGTTCGCCGGTATGGAACTCGCCGGCAAGACCCTCGGCGTGATCGGCCTCGGCAAGATCGGCGTGCTCGTCGCCAACTATGCCCGTTGGAAGAACATGCGCGTCATCGCTTACGAACCGTATCCCAACGCCGCCAACATGCACGAACTTTCCAACAAGGTGGAAATCGCTGACCTCGACACCGTGATTGCAAAGTCTGACTTCCTCACCGTGCACGTTCCGTTCATCAAGGGCGTGACCGAGAACCTGCTCAACCGCAAGAACCTCGCCGGCTTCAAGGGCAGCTACATCATGAACTTCGCCCGCGGTGGCATTGTGGAAATGGCTCCGGTGAACGAAATGCTCGCTTCCGGTTCCCTCCAGGGCTACCTCTGCGACTTCCCGGATGCAGACCTCATCAAGAACGACAAGGTGACTTGCTTCCCGCACCTCGGCGCTTCCACTGAAGAAGCCGAAGAGAACTGCGCCGTGATGGCCGTCGAAGAACTGAAGGACTACATCGAATTCGGTTGCGTCCGCAATTCCGTGAACTTCCCGGCTCTAGTCGATCACCCGCATGCCGGCGTCAAGAGCCGCGTCGTGGTCATCAACCAGGACGTGCCCAACATGATTTCCGAAATCACGAAGGTGTTCGGCGCAGAAGGCATCAACATTGCCAGCTTCAGCAACAAGAGCAACGGCAAGATCGGCTACAACCTCGTTGACGTCGAAAGCAAAGTCGATGACTCCATCATCGAAAAGCTCTCCAAGCTCGACAAGGTCATCAAGGTCCGCGTGATTCACTTCTAGGTTATAGGTTACAGGTTGTAGGTATTAGGAAAAAATCACGCACTTCGTGCATCCATATAATGGGCGACGAAGTCGCGATTATGAACCTAAAGCCTAATACCTAACACCTAACACCTAACCCCTAAGAATACATCTTCCCGATTTTTCGGCGTACCGTTTTTCTGCAGCGGTGCGCCGTTTTTTAGAAAGCTTCCCGCAGGTCGATGGTAAGGCCGATGTGTTTTCCGTCGATGAGGGAAATGTCTCCACGAGCGTGGAGTTTTTCGGTTCTGTTCAGGGCCAGACGCCCTCCGAAACCTACGGAGTAGTGCATTTTCCGCTTGAGCATTTCGCCAAAGTAGGGCCCGGACTGGAATGTTTCTCCGAAGATGGTTCCCGCAAGCCGCCAGAACAGGGGTCTCCGGAATTCCATCTGGAAAATCATGGCCTGGTTGTCGTTCCAGAGTCCGCAATCGATTCCGCGGAAACGCTTGGTACCGTCAGAGCCGGCAAGGTAGCTTACCGGAATGTCGCTGCCCCTGCTTTGCTTGAAATAGGCTCCTAAGGCAAGGGAGGTTCTCCAGAACAGTGGCGTGTAAAAACGAAGGTCCAGTTCTTCGGTATGAAAACGGAAGTTTCCGCCGTAAAAGATTTCTTCGAAGGCTGTATAGTAGCCTTTTGTAGGCCAGTTGCGGTTGTCCCTTTCGTCTAGGACCAGCCTGTAGCCGCCCCCCAGGAACCAGCCGTCTTCGCTCCCATCTGGGATGATTTTGCCCAGCTTGTTCTTTCGGGTTTCGCCATCAAGAACGGGTCCGTAGCGGAAGGGCAGCCAGTCAGGAATCCCGAAACTCAGCTCGATGGGAACATATCCTTTGAAAAAGGTCCTTTCGTAGGTGTCGATGGCGTCAAAGTCTCCACGGCTGCCCCTTTCAAAGAGTGAAGATTCCCATTTGTAAAGCCTGAATATGGAGGGAATGTGTACCTGGTCTGCCAAAAGCCAAAAATCGGGAGACACGCGGAAACCGTACTGGTTGCGGGTAGTGCCCAGGGCCACCAGGTCAATTGTGGAAACATGGCTGCTCCCTTCGAAGGGCTTGAAAAACAGCACCAACAGCCCGCCGTATTCCAGTTCCGTTTCTTCGGAGTAGGCGATTACGGGCATAACCGAGAATCGCTGGAAATGTTCCGGCGCACTTTCGTCTTGCGCTTGAGCAAAAATGCTGAGCAGCAGGCAGACCATAATGCCACGGACAAACTTCATACCACACAAGTATAGAAAAGATTTTTGTTATCTTTAAAAGAGAAATGAGGTATTAGGGTACACTCTCCTCACACTTCGAACCTAACTACCTACGACCTACAACCTAAAACCTACAACCTAAAACCTACAACCTAAAACCTATTTATGGCCGAACAGAATAAAGCAGAAAAATTCATTTTCTACATGTACAAGATGACCAAGTCGTACCCGCCTAACAAGGAGGTGCTGAAGGACATTTCCTTGAGCTTCTACTACGGCGCAAAGATTGGCATCATCGGCCAGAACGGTGCCGGTAAGTCGACGCTGTTGCGCATTATGGCGGGCATCGACAAGGAATTCCAGGGCGAAGCCTGGATTGAACCGGGCCGCACCGCAGGCTACCTGCCGCAGGAGCCGCAGCTGGACCCGAACCTGACCGTCAAGGAAAACGTGATGCAGGCCGTCGCCAAGAAGCAGGCCGTGCTCGACCGCTTCAACGAGATTTCCATGAAGTTTGCCGAACCCATGGAAGACGACGAGATGAACAAGCTCCTCGACGAACAGGCGAAACTTCAGGACATCATCGACGCTCAGGACCTGTGGAGCCTCGACCGCAATATCGAAATTGCAATGGACGCTCTCCGTTGCCCGCCGGGCGACTGGCCGGTGACGAACCTCTCCGGTGGTGAAAAGCGCCGCGTGGCTCTTTGCCGCCTGCTTTTGGAAGAACCGGATTTGCTGTTGCTCGACGAACCGACGAACCACCTGGATGCCGAAACGGTCGCCTGGCTCGAACGCCACCTCCGCGAATACAAGGGCTCCGTGATTCTCGTGACGCACGACCGTTACTTCCTCGACAACGTGACGAACTGGATTCTAGAAATCGACCGCGGCCGCGGCATTCCTTGGGAAGGCAATTACGCCCAGTGGCTCGACCAGAAGCTCGAACGCCTTCGCGGCGAAGAGAAGGGCGAATCCGACAGACAGAAGCGTCTGGCCCGCGAACAGGAATGGGTCAAGCAGAGCCCGAAGGCGCGTCAGGCCAAGAGCAA
The DNA here is from genome assembly GCA_902768715.1 of Fibrobacter succinogenes. Lineage (GTDB taxonomy): Bacteria > Fibrobacterota > Fibrobacteria > Fibrobacterales > Fibrobacteraceae > Fibrobacter > Fibrobacter succinogenes_L. The sequence continues at coordinate 3,350 of CACXMH010000041.1, forward strand.
GGCCCGTCTCAAGGCTTACGAAGAACTGCTTGCCGAAGATTCCCGCGAACAGATCAAGGTGGCGCAGATTCACATTGCGAACGGCAAGCGCTTGGGCGATATCGTCATCCAGGCGGAACACCTGCAGAAAGCCTTTGGCGACAAGGTGCTGTTCGACGACTTGAACTTCAACCTGCCGCGCTCCGGCATCGTGGGCATTATCGGCCCGAACGGTGCTGGTAAGACGACTTTATTCAAGATGATTATGGGCCAGGAAAAGCCTGATGGCGGTACGCTCAAGATTGGCGAGACCGTGGAAATCATCAGTATGGAACAGGGCCGCGATAGTCTTGACGACTCCAAGACCGTGTGGGAAGAAATCACCGGCGGTAACGACGAGATTATGGTGGGTGACCGCAAGATGAACGGCCGCGCCTATTGCGGGCTCTTCAACTTCACCGGTGCTGCCCAGCAGAAAAAGCTCACGACGCTTTCGGGCGGTGAACGCAACCGCGTGCTCATGGCGAAGAACCTGCAGAAGCCGGGTAACCTCTTGTTCCTTGACGAACCGACCAACGACCTTGATATCGAAACGCTGCAGGCTCTGGAACAGGCTATTCTCAAGTTCGCGGGCTGTGCTGTGATTATCTCCCATGACCGCTGGTTCCTGGACCGCATCGCCACCCACATCCTCGCTTACGAAGGTGATTCGAAGGTGGTGTGGTTCGAAGGCAACTGGAGCGAATACGAAGCCGATCGCCGCAAGCGCCTCGGCGAAGATGCCGACAATCCGAAGCCCATCAAGTACAAGACGCTCACGAGGCAGTAATAAAAAAGGCGGCTAGAGCCTGTCCTGAGCGACAGTCGAAGGAAACCGCTATTCTTATGCCATCCCTGGCTTGACCGGGCGGACGAGTGCTCGACACTCGTTTTAGGCCTGTTATTGTAGAGCGGAATTGTTGGGGTCTAGTACACGAAGCAATTTTCGTGTTGCTTCAACTTGTTCGTTTTTCAGATCGTATTTCTGGGCTTTTAGGATGCCGCTTGTGCAGCTCGAAATTGCTTTCCCCTTCATTTCCCTAGACTTAGAAGAAAGTTCTTCTCGGTAAGCTTCAAGATCTTCATGGGTCATTTCCATGGCGTCTTCTTTCGTTGTTCCATCATAGCGGATGTATTCTTCGGCTACGGCAGCGCTGTCGGGCAGAGGGGAATTGAGATATATGTCGGACAAATCTCTGTATATCTTGCAGTTTTCGTAGTATGTATTGATGTAGTATTCTTCTAGAATTTGCGTATTTTGGTCGGTGATTTTTTCACTGCGGACGGAGTTGATTCCCTGTTGGAAAATGGGCCTAGCTTGTTCGTAATAGGAAATTATTTCAAAGGCGATATGGACATCTTTTGCAACGGAATCCGGCTTGTTCGTTGCACTGATCTCCTGATTTTTTACGCTGTTTGCCATTGCGAAATACAGATTCCCTTTTTGAATTGTGGCGGGAACAAACCATTTTGTGTTCTGAGCGGCTCTATCAAAAAGCAGTTCGCCTTTTTTCAAGGAGTCATTCATTTCTTTTTGTTGTTCTTCTTTTTGACTGTCTGTGCCGTGCAACTTGTATTGACTCAAAAAAATTTTTTTCTCCAATCCGTCAAAATAGCTTTTGGCTTCTTCGGTGCCGTCGTTTTCGACAATGGGATCTTTGAGAGTTGGTGCCACTACTGAGCCTTCTTCATCTGCTGAATTGGGCTCTTCATTTGTGGAGGATTCTTTTTTTGATGTACTTTCGTCTTTGTTTGGGTTTGAAACTGTTTGTGAACAGGCGACAAAAGCCAGAAGGCTTGAGGTAATTAACAGTAATAATTTTTTCATAATGGCCAGTTTGTGCTATTTGCTGATGCAGAGTAGCTGGATGTTTCCAACTCCCTTGTCGCTAGTGTTGTTGTCGTGTATGTGGACTTTGGGGTCTGTTTCTTCGCCGTCGGAATACATTTGATACCAGCTTCCTACGTCATAGGGGCCTTCTGCGGTTGTCAATACCTCGGAAGCCCACGTGAACATTCCCCAAGGAAATAGGGAAGATGCGTATTTCTTTAAGGTAATCAACTGGTTTATGGTTGGGAGGCTAGCCCCGGCTTTTTTACAAGCCGATCTTGCAAGGTTGTAATAGTCCCCCTGTTTTTTGCAGGTGTCGTAACCGACAGCCGACGTCTTGCAGTTTTCGTCGGATTTTGCTTCGGCTTCAGTAAACAGGTCGTTGACCATTCCCAATTTTTTCAGGTTGTAGTCGCCTTCTTCGTCTTGAATTGTTGGCTTTGTGCAGTTGTTCGAGTTGTCTATATCAAGGCATAGCCTGTATGTGGTGGAGCCCTTGTTTACATGTATTTTTACAGCAGTTCCGTCATCGGAAATCATTTGGTTGGCGGGAGTGTTCTCTTGCGAAGGTTCTTGAGTCTTGTTGGAAAAACCGGGTATTGTGTTCGTAGAGTCTGTCGTGGATGAATCATTGTGTGAACATGCGCAGATCATGAATACGGATGCGCAGGCAAAAGGCACGACAAATGCGTTTTTCGTAATCATTTTTCCTCCTCTCAGATTTATTCCTCTCTTGAGAAATATATCCTTTTTATAGGGAAATGTTACAGGGTGGCAGCGATTTAGTGTTTTTTTGCCTGTATTTTGTCGGTAATCAAAGCCTCTTTTTCTATTTTTTTCCCCATCTTTTTAGTCAATTCTCTGCAAACTTCCTAACCCCTAAAACCTAACCCCTAACCCATGCTTCACGTTTTTAGACACGAAATCCGCCTGATATTCCGGGACCCGAAATTCTGGATTCCCTTCGTCATCCCGCCGGTGATTCTGGCGTCGAGCCAGGGGATTGCGGTCTCCCGCTATGGCGGGCAGATTATGGAAGGCATGGAAGGTTACATGATGCTTTTGCTGGGGTGCCTCATGGCGCCCATGGGCTCTCCCTTGGCCGGAGATTCCTTTGCGGGGGAGCGGGAGCGCAATTCCCTGGAACTTTTGCAGCTTTCTCCGATAAAGCCTTCCACACTTTTCTGGGGCAAGATGCTTGCCATACTCCCTTTCCCGGTGGTGTTTTCCCTTTTGGCCCAGTCGGCCTATTGGCTCGCCCATCCAGATATTTCCACCGTCGCGGCTTTGGCCTCCATTCTCGGGGCGCTTTCGGCGGTGCTTCTCACGACGGCGTTTTCCCTGATGCTCTCGCTCCGGGTGAAGACGGTGCGGGCGGCGGCCCACATTTCCCTGTTCCTGATTGTGCCGCTGCTCCTTCTGGTGCAGCTCTTTCACGAGGTGTTCTTGCAGGGGCTGTTGTTGCCTGCGGTGACCTTGGCGGCTTCTGTCGTCTTGTGTGCAGTGTCCGTGAGCCTTGGGCTCCGGCGGTTCGTGTCCCTCTAGGGCACAAACATACAAAACACTTTTATTTTTCTTCGCGTTAGAAAAAAGTAAGCAAATTGTAGATAAATTCGTGGGATTCATTTCTAACTTTGGGGCCGAATTCCTCAAAACAGAGAAGGTCCCCTCATGAAACTCCCCCAAATTATTGGCCTTATGGGCGCTTTTTCGTCCCTGGCCCTGGCTAGCGGCCTGAATACCAACACCAACCAGTCCGCGGCCTATCTGCGCAATGTGGCCCGCTATGCCACTACCGAGGCGGACGCTCCCTACTACAACCCCGCAGGAACGGCTTTCATGACGGACGGGTTCCACATCTCCCTCAACTCCCAGGCGTTCTGGCAGAGCCGTAACACCTATACGGAATCCCCGCTGTTCGGTGGCGAAAAGAAGTTCCGCGGCAAGGCCCAGATTCCCGCCATGCCCAGCGCTCTTGTGACCTGGCACCGTGGCAACCTGGCTCTTTCGGGTTATTTCGGAATTACCGGTGGCGGTGGCGCCCTGAATTACAAGGACGGATTCCCCTCCTTTGACGTGGCCGTGGCCCAGATTCCTGGAATGCTGACCCAGAACGGTCTCGAAACGACGGATTACGATGCGGACATTTCTTTGACGGGAACCTCCTACATATTCGGTTTTGCCTTGGGTGCCTCTTACCGCATTGTGGACTTTGCCTCTATCTACCTTGGCGCCCGCTTCAACTACGCCTACAACCACTACGAGGGCGAACTGAAGAATATCAGGGTGAACCCGAAGAACGAACTTCTCGGGCTGGACGGCAGCATGGTGGAAGCCGCCTCTACCTTCAAGAACGTTTCTGATTACCTGGCCGGCAAGGCAGGGGAGGCCGCCGGTGCTGCCGAGCAGTATGCCGCCGCCGCCGAAAAGTACGCCGCTGCCGGTGACAAGGCTTCTGCCGCCCAGAGCAAGGCTGCCGCCGAACAGTACGCTGCCCAGGCCGAAGAACTCATGATCAAGTCCAAGACCCTGGAGGCCGTGGCCGCCCAGGTTTCCGACAAGGAACTGGATGTGGAACAGACGGGCTACGGCATTACCCCCATCGCGGCCCTTGCCATCAATTACAAGCGCCTCTCCTTTGGTCTGCGTTTTGAATACAACACCTCCATCGAGATGGAAAACGACACCAAGGTGAACCAGGTGGGCCTCGACAGCTACAATGACGGCGTCAAGGGCGACAACGACATTCCCGCCTCTATCTATGCGGGCCTTACATACTCCCTGCTGGACAACCTGCGCTTGAGCTTGGGTTATGGCCACTGGTTCGACTCCAAGGCGAACCTCCCTGGCAAGCAGGAAAAGTACGCCGACGATACCGACGAGTTCCTCTACGGCGTGGAAGTGGATTTCTTGACGCGCTGGACCTTGAGCGGCGGCGTGCAGGTGACTCGCTACAACCTGTCCGACGAATACCTGAGCGAGATGAACATCATTTTGGATAACACCACCTTCGGCTTTGGCCTTGCTTTCAGGGCTACCGACTGGCTCAAGTTCAACCTGGGCTATTTCCACTCCCTGTACAACGACTGGGAAGAAAAGGTGGAATACGGCAAGAATACCTACAAGCGTGAAAGCCGCGGCGTGGGCGTAGGCATCGATCTGGATATTTAATTTTATAGTTTGGGAAAGGAGAAGGCCCCCGCGACTAGCGGAGGCCTTCGTTTTAGGGTAGTTATAAGCCGGGTTCTGTACCCTTTGATGTAATCTCGGGGCGATGACCATCTCTCTGGGCCAGTCGTTACCGACCGCCTCAAGCGACCTACCCGGATATCCAACAGCCGCGGGCCGCAGCCGGTCCTTGCGGACGGAATCCTGCTTGGTCTTGCACCGGGTGAGGTTTACCGTGCCATCCCTGTCGCCAGGAATGCGGTGAGCTCTTACCTCGCCCTTTCACCCTTACCTTGCCCGGACTTGCGCCCGAACCTGGCGGTTTGCTTTCTGTTGCACTGTCTGTCGCGTTTCCGCGCCTGGACGTTATCCAGCATCCTGCCCTGTGGTGCCCGGACTTTCCTCCAGCATCGCTGCCGGCGGTCATCCGCTACCCGGGGGCAAATATAGGAATTTTATTTCCCGGTGTCACCGCTGGAGCAGAAACAGACGGCGGTTATCAAGATGACCAAAACGCAAAAAGACATAATGAACCTCTCTTTTTTACTCCTTAAATCTACATTAAAATTAGTGTCAGAAAATGACTATTTTTATGAGTGGAATGAACGACTCCCGATGCACGAGGGGGTAGCGGATGCGATTAGGAGATCCCCGCCTTCGCGGGGATGACATGTCGCAGAAGCGAGGGGGAGGCTTCCCCCTTTGTATTTGGGATAGAGATTGCCATGCTCCTGCGGACCTCGCAATGACAATTCCGAATCCCGCATTAGTTTTCTTGCCTCTATCAGCCCGAGTCTAGAACATCGAGCGGATCCTCGCCGGAGCCTGCCCTGAGCTTGTCGAATGGGCGAGGATGACATTCCTCGAACATCACATTCCACATCTCACATTCCACATCTCCCTAGCCCCTAGATCCTATCCCCTAACCCCTATTTTCTATATTGTCCCCGTCATGCGGATTTTGCCCTTTATCGTCTGTGCCTTTGCGGTCTCGGTTTTTGCCGAGGGCGTGTCCGGCGCGCAGGCTGCAGCCGCTGATTCCACGGCGTCTTTTAGGGTAGATAAAATTCGCTACCACATCGGTGATGCCTTCGACGATTCCAAGTACCACACCAAGTACGACAAGTGGGCCTACAACCTGCTGAACGTCATCCATATCGAGACCCAGGAGGCCACGGTCCGCAAGTTGCTGCTGTTCAACGAGGGCGATGTGGTGGATCTGAACCTGATGCTGGAATCGGAACGGTTCTTGCGTGACCAGAATTTTCTTTCGGACGCAAGCATCCAGGTGAGTAGCCAGGGCGACTCCACCTTCGTAGATGTTTATACCAGCGACAACTGGACCTTGACGCTGCCTTTCAGCATTGGTTTTTCAGGCAGCGAATGGAGCTATGACAACCTGAACTACGGAATCGGCATCCAGGAGAGCAACTTCCTTGGCCTGGGGCAGAAGGTGGGTTTTTACTACGGCCATGACGAGTTCCGCGACATGTGGCAGGCGGAGTATTCCGATCCCCATTTCCTTTTCCGCTACAACCACCTGGACGTGCTCTACAGTTACAATACCGACGGCTACCTGGCCAGCTGGCAGATGTACGTGCCGTTCCTGAGTCGGGGCGTGAACCAGTGGGCCTATACCTTGGCAGGTCTCAAAAACAAGCGGTTTGCTTATTATTATGGAAGCGGGGACTTGCCTCGGGGCTCTGTGGCAAGATTCTCAACCTATCGGCTTACCACGACTCCCACACATGCGTATGAGCTTAGCGTGGCCGATGGTGACTTTGTCCAGTCCAGTGCGGACGAGACCGTTGCGAAAAACGGCACGGATGTGGCGGTGAACGAGAAAACGTACCGGGAGGGAATTCTTACGAAGGATACCCTGGAATACAACGGCGAAGAGACGGTGAAGCTCTTGAAGGTGGAGGACTTTATCGAGGATTCCCTGAGCTTTAGGTTCAGCCGTTCCTTTGGCGGAACCCTCCGCAAGTTCTATCTGGGGGCCACCTACGATTACCATCGGGAAACCGCCGAGGAAGGCCGCCTGTACCGCTACCTGTTCACCCATAACGACCAGACCTATGTCATCGATTCCGGTGCGGCGTGGGATTTGTGGCTGCCAAGGCGCAAGGATTCCCGCCTGGGCGCCTACGTGATGTATTCCAACCTGCGTTACGAGAAGGTGAAGAACCTGCACAACGCCAAGTGGACCGAAGATGTGGACAAGGGCTATTCCCTGAAGGCGCAGGTCTCCAAGAACTACGAGCAGCTGGGTTCCGACAACAACGATATCCGTCTGGACTTTTGGACCAACTTGTATCTGGGCAGCGGCTGGAACCACCTGAACCTGAAAACCCAGATGTTCTTCTACCTGGATCATGGGGAACGCAGGGATTTTTACGGCCGTGTTGACGGCGAATACATTTTCCACCCCAGCAATTCTTTCTCCACGGCCTTGCGGGGCCTGGTGGACCTTTACGACGACGCCCGCCTGGGCTACCAGCTTTCGCTGGGCGGCTCCGACGGATTTGTAGGGTTCCCTACGGGTTACTATACGGGACAGGCCAGGGTTTACGGCAGCATCGAGCCCAGGTATTTCTTTGACTTTGAAATCGCGACACTGGTGCCTGTGGTGGTGGCCTTTGCATCTGTGGGGGAGACCGCCTGGGAGCTGGAAGATATCAACCGCAAGGACTTGATTTACGTGCTGGGAGCGGGTATCCGTTTTATCCAGACCAAGTCCATCAGCAGGCTGGTGAACAAGCTGGATGTAAGCTTCCCCATGAACGGGGAGCGGAAGGGCATGCCCCATTTTTCTGTGACTACCAGTTACAGCCTGTAACGGATGGATTTTTGAGAGGTTGTTTTGGCTGAAGAGACGAAAGAGATTGTAGAAAACAAGGTGCGCAAGATCAAGAACATGATTTTGCGGGTGGAAATCGTCATCGGCGTCATCGCCATGATTTTTGGCATAGGCCTTACGGTCTTGGTATGGGGCGAAGGATTTTTCCCGGGTGCTCTGATGCTCATTGTGACCGGGCTTATCAATATTTTCTTGGCGGTGAAGGAACTGCTGGACCCCACTGACGGCATATTCCATTGGCAGCCCCTGTTCTTTATGATTGTGAGGCGGGCCATGTTCTTTTTGAACGTGGTGCTTACGGCCCTTGTTTTCGGGACCATGACCCAACTGTTGGGGTAGGCAAGCCGCAGGTGCTCGGTCAGTGCACGCCGTCTTCGTTGACTACAGGCTTTTCGGCGTACCAGGCCTGGATTTTTCCTTTGGCGTTGTCGTCGAAGACAGATTCTTCCTTGAGAATGTTGGCGGCGGTTTCAAGGGTCTGTGAAATCAGTTCCTGGTCTTCTATCCAGTCGAACCAGCGGAACACCCAGGCGCCGCTCTGTTCGTTTCCTTCCAGGTTGCCCGCCCCGCGGGTCTGCAAGTCCAACTCCGCAATCTCGAATCCGTCTTCGGTGGCGGCGAAGCTGGAAAGCCGCTCCATGCTGGTGTCTGCCGTTTCGCCTTCGGGCTGCATCAAGAAGCACCAGGCTTCTTGATTGCCGCGACCCACGCGGCCCCGCAGCTGGTGCAGCTGCGACAGCCCGAAGCGGTCCGGCTGGTCGATGACCATCAGGTTTGCCGCAGGCACGTTTACGCCCACCTCGATGACGGTGGTGGCAACCAGAATGTGGATCTGTCCTGCCGCGAAGCGGGCGATGATGGCGTCCCTTTCGGATTCGTCCATCTGGCCGTGGACGCCCTCTACCACTAGGGGCGCACCGTTTATACCGGCGTATGCTGTTGCGTCGTTTATACCGGCATTTGCTGTTGCTCCGTTTATACCTGCCGCAAAATTCCGCAATTCCGCCACGATGTCGTCCACGCTGCGGGCGCTGCCTTCATCGCCGGATTCCACGCGGCTCGCAATCCAGTAGCAGAGGTTTCCTTTCAAGGCTTCGCCGCAGATGAAACGCTTCATGTCGTCGCGCTTGCTTGCCGTAACAAGCCTTGTCTTGATGGGTTTACGTCCTGCGGGTTTTTCCTTGATGGAAATGACCTTCAGGTCGCCGTACAGTGTCATGGCGAGACTTCTAGGGATTGGCGTGGCGCTCATGACCAGCATGTCGGGGTAGTCGCCTTTGGAAAGTAGTGCTTCCCGCTGGCCTACGCCAAAGCGGTGCTGCTCGTCGATGATGACAAAGCCCAGCTTGGAAAATGTCACGTCCTTGCTGTAGAGGGCGTGGGTCCCGATGACCGCGTTGCAGAGCCCCATCTGGAGCTCGCCCAGAATTTGTTTGCGTTCGGCGGCGCCGGTGGCGCCCACCAAAAGTTGCACCCGGAGTCCTGCCGCCTCGAAGAAGGGCTTTAACGACTTGTAGTGTTGTCTTGCCAGAATGTCGGTAGGCACCATCAGGGCGCATTGCTCGTCGGAGCCGCATACCGCCATCATGGCCAGCATGGCCACTACGGTCTTGCCGCAGCCTACGTCTCCCTGCAGCAGGGCGTGGAACTGCTTTTTGCCGTTGAGTCCGTCGATGATGGTGTTGAGGGCGGACTCCTGCCCGCCTGTCAGCTGGAAGGGGAGGGCGGCACGGATTTTCATGACGGTGCCCAGGTCGATCTGCCGCTCGTGCCCACGGAGTCGCTGGTTCTCGCGACGTTTCACCATGCGGAGGCAGAAGGGTAGCAACTCCAGGATTTTCATTTCCCGCTTGGCCTTGTAGATGGCGGGGAACTCCTTTGGCAGGTGAAGCGTCCGCAGGTTTTCCATGACGGGGGCAAAGTGCAGGTAGTCCGTCAGTTCCCGTGGGCAGAGTCCCGGCAGGGTAAGTCCCGGGAACTTGAAGATGGTCTTGTACAACCCCCGAAAGAATTTCTGTTCCATCCGGGCTTCCCGACAGGCTTCGCTGATGGAATATACCGGTAGGATTGCTCCACTGAATTCCTGGTCGTCGTCAAAGGGCTGCATGTCGGGGTGGCTCATCTGCAGCCCGCGGTATTCGCCTACCGCTCCCGAAACCAGCCACTTGGAGCCGTTTTGGATGCGTTTTGCCCAGTAGCTCGTGCCCTGGAAGAACAGGAGGCTCATTTCGCCGGTGCCGTCGGTAAGGGTGGCAACAAAGCGGTTCCTGCGGCCGCGGATAATTCCCGACCGGATGACAGTGCCGATAAGGACCGCCCGCTCTCCGGCCTTGCAGTCCTTGATGGCGGTGACCTTGGTCTGGTCCAGGTAGTTGCGGGGGACGTTGTAGAGCAGGTCTGCGATGCTGTTGAAGCCCGCCTTGCGGAGGGCCTGGACGCGCTTTGGCCCGAGTCCCGGTAACTGAGAGAGTTCCATGGGCTAATCCGGAAGGCGCTCGCCTTTTTCCGCACGGTCCTTGGCCTTTTGGCGTGCGGTTTTTCCTACCAGGTTGGTCTTTTTCCAGGTGAACAGCTTTACGGGTTTGCCGTTTTCGTCGTACATCTTGATTCCCTTGGTGTCGATAGCGGCTACCAGGGCGTTGAACTTTTCGATGATGTTCACCAGCTGGTCCACGGCCTGCTTTGTGGTGAGCAGCTCGTTCATGGAGGGGGAATTCTCAATTTCGGTAATGACCTGGCTGGCCTTTTCCGTGCCCTGGTTCAGGGCGTAGATGATTTCGTTTGCCTTCTGGATTTTTTCGTTGGTGACGGCGGTGACAAATTTCACGGCGGAATCCGCCTGTCCTGTCAGGTTGATCAGGTACTCGGAGGCCACGTTGGTCTGGTCAAACAGCTGGTTCAGTTTCGGGTTTAGGGCGTTCAGGGTGTTCTCGGAATTCGTGATGATTCCTTCCAGGGTGCCCATGACTTTTTCGTAAATCTTCTGTGCCGAAGGGTGTTTGCGGTCTCCCTTGGTGATAGTTCGTATCATCACGCGGACGCTGGCCAGCTGCTGGTTCACGTTTTCCATGAGCCGAAGCGCTTCGGCAATACCCGGTTCGAAATGCCCCTGGTGGATGTGTCCCTGGGGGAGTACCTTTCCTGTGGGAGAAAGGGTGATTTCTAGGCGGCGCTGCCCCATCAGGGCGTAGTTCACGTTGTTGAACTGGGTTCCTTCGCGGATAGTCAGGGGCTCGTCAAAGTTGATGACGACACGTGCACGGTCTCCAAGCCACTTGACCTGGTTGATGACACCCACCCTGTAGCCCCGGACAACCACCACGTCTTCGGTTTGCAGGGAGCCCAGTTCATCGAAATCTACGATGGCCCAATGGCTTTCCTTGTGGTGGGCCCTGAACATGCCAAGGGCAATAAGTCCGATGATGCCGATGATGGCAAGCATGGAGATGTAGCCTATGGCCCTGTCGGAAAGATGCATGTTCTGAATATAGAAAAGAAGAAATGTCTTGACTTTGGGGCGTTTTGAAAATATATTAGAATGCGGAGGTTCTTGTAATGAGAAAATGTTTGGGTGCCCTGCTTGTAGTTGGGGTTGTTGCCGTGTGTGCATATGCCGAAGAGGCTACCGATGTTTTCGGTTTCCAGAAATTTTTCAAGACTAAGGATGGCTCCTATTTTTGGGATTCCAGGCATTGGGCTAACGGGAATGCCCGTTCCCTTGCCAACTGGGCGGGCGATGCTCAGGATCCTACCCAGTGGACAGATGACCGCAGTTCCGATGGGGGAGGTTTCTATGTAGATGGTCAGGGAACCATGCAAATGCTGGGTAGCGGCCCACGTTTCCATATCAACGGTCAACAGAGTTGGGCAGACCACAAGCAGCAATTCTTGAATGTTGAGTATACCGCTTATTTTAAACGGAATGCGCTGGGCGGTAAGGATTACGGCGGTATGGTGGTGGGTGTTCGTAGCGGCGCTTTGGGGCATGGATCCTCGGGTGGCAACAATTGCGATGCCCACACCTACTACGCCCGTTTCAGAAACGACGGAAAGTGGGATTTCGAGAAGGAATGGAAACACCCGGACAGCTACTACAGGAGCGGTACCGGAGTCGGAAACCAGGATCCCCTGTGGGGCGAGAATGTTGTTCTGCCTGTGGACAAGTGGATAGGCATGAAATACATTGTCTACAACAAGGACGCCTCTACGGTCCACCTGGAAGTTTATATCGATTCTACAACAAATGCCACCCCGCCAGGCAAGTGGGAACTGGTGGGGGTCGCCGAAGATGCTGGTCAGGATTGGTCCGGTGCTGCTTACGGAGCTGCGACTATTGACGGATGTAGCTATAGCGATGCCAAGGCGGCCATCTTGCAGGCTGGGGATGCTATTGTTATGCGTAGCGACAACGATCATCCGTACTATAAGTTCGTGACCGTTCGTGAAATTGACCCGACGGCGCCCTTTGAGGTTGAAACCGATGTGGGTGGAAGTTCGTCTTCGAACCAGAGCTTGAGCAGTTCTTCCACAATTTCGGAATCCTGTAGTTCGTCTGAAAGCGTGTCTTCGTCAAGCCTTGGTCCTGTTTCAAGTAGCACGTTTGAAAGCACGTCTTCGTCAAGCCTAGGTCCTGTTTCAAGCAGTACGTCTGAAAATTTGGGATGGAGTAGCTCCAGTGGGGAATCTGCTTCAACGGCTATCCGGCGGACCTACCGACCATCTCTGGAAAACGTGCCAGTTCGGCACTTTGACCTGCTGGGCCGTCCGGCGGAGAAAGACGCGCCGCAGCGGATTTACGGAAAGTGAGAAATGTAAATTGTAAGTGGATAAATTGCCCTCGGGACTAGCCTGGGGGCATTCCTTTTACTAAATTATCAGCGTCTAAAATTTTCTCAAAGGAAATACAATGGCTAAGAAAGAATCCAAGAAAAAGGTTGTCCTCGCTTACAGCGGCGGACTCGATACCAGCATCATCATCCCCTGGCTCAAGGAAAACTACGACTGCGAAGTGATCGCATTCGCCGCCGACCTGGGTCAGAACGACTTCCCGGATGCCAAGGCCCTCGAAGACAAGGCCCTGAAGACTGGCGCTTCCAAGTGCTACGTTCTCGACCTCAAGAAGGAATTCCTTGAAGACTACGTTTGGCCGACCGTCCGTGCCGGTGCAAAGTACGAAAGCACCTACCTCCTGGGTACCTCTTTCGCCCGTCCGCTCATCGCCAAGTACCAGGTTAAGATTGCTGAAAAGGAAGGCGCCTACGCTGTGGCTCACGGTGCTACCGGTAAGGGTAACGACCAGGTCCGTTTCGAACTGACCTACGCCGCCCTGAACCCGAAACTCCAGATTATCGCTCCGTGGAAGGACCCCAAGTGGCACTTCCATAGCCGCGAAGACGCTATTGACTATGCTGCTGCTCATAAGATTCCGCTCAACGGCATCAGCAAGAAGAAGATTTATTCTGAAGACGGTAACCTGTGGCACCTCTCTCACGAAGGTGGCGTCCTGGAATTCCCGGAACAGGAACACAAGTACGAATTCCTCAAGCACACCGCCACGTACGAAAAGGCCCCGAACAAGGCCGACCACGTGACCATCGGTTTCGAAAAGGGCAATCCGGTTTCCATCAACGGCAAGAAGATGGGCGCCGTGGAACTCCTGGAGTTCCTCAACAAGATCGGTGGCAAGAACGCTTGCGGTCTGTTGGACATCGTTGAAAACCGCCTCGTGGGCCTCAAGAGCCGCGGTGTTTATGAAACTCCGGGTGGCACGCTCCTGTACAAGGCTCACGAATGCCTGCAGCAGCTCGTGCTGGACAAGGAAACCTTGTTCGAAGCCCAGAAGATGTCCATGACCTATGCTAACTTAGTGTACAATGGCCAGTGGTTCACTCCGCTCCGCCAGGCTATGGACGCCTTCTTCAACGAAGTCAACTCCGTTGTAACCGGTGAAGTGACCCTCAAGCTCTACAAGGGCAACATCATTCCGGCCGGCATCAAGAGTCCCTACAGCCTCTACGACATGGGCCTCGGCGGATTCACCGACGTGGACATGTACGACCAGAAGGACGCAACGGGCTTTATCCGCTGCTTTGGCCTTCCGCTCAAGACCCGCGCTCTCTTGCTCGGCAAGAAGACCAACGTGGATTTCGGCAAGCCGGTGGTGCTTCCGAAGAAGTAGTCGGTTCGTCCCGATTGTCATCCCCGCGTAGGCGGGGATCTCCTATAAAAAACCTCGACTTCACAAATGTGGGCCGAGGATTTTTTGTATCTTTTTTAAGTATGAATATCCGCGTTCCTTTTATTGCGTTGGCGCTCCTGATTGGTGCGTCTTTTGCTGACGATCCGCGTTTTGAACAGGGGGCTCGATTCCTCGCTCAGGGTGAATACGAAAAGGCCCTCGGTGAATACCGTGCGGTTCTTGCCGAACAGCCCCAGAATTCCGACGCTTACTTTGCCGCTGCCGAAGTCTATATCAAGATGCCCAAGCCCGACTACAGCAGGGCTTTGGCCAACTACCGCTTGGCCTACAAGTTCACGCCCACCATGAGTGCCGCCTACGAAGGTGCGGCCAAGGTCTATGAAAAGTTGGGCCAAAAGGCCAAGGCCGAGGCCGAACTTGCAAAAGATCCGAAGAACAGACCTCCTGAGCCTGCCGTAACGGAACCGGTTGCAGAGCAGGCCGCCGCACCTGCTGCTCCTGCCGCGACTGCGCCGGAACAGCCCGCTCCTGCCACAACGGCGCAGACATCCGAACAAGCCCCTGCACCGGTACAGGAGGCTGCCCAGGCCGCTCCTGCTGCTGAACAGCCCGCACAGGCAGCTCCTGCACCTCAACCTGCTCCCGCACAGACCGTTGCTGCTGAGGCTGTTCAGCAAGCTCCTGCGCAGGCCGCCCCGGCAACGCAAGCTGCCGCTCCCGAAGCCGCACAGCCAGCGTCTGCACAGCCTGCCGCATCGGCTCCTGCTGCCGAGACTCCTGCCGCAAATCCCGACGACCCTTTCGAAAAAGGCAAGGCTTTTCTTGCTCAGGGTAAGTACGAAGATGCCGCCAAGATGTGGCGTGAAGTGCTGAAAAAGACTCCGGGGCACGTGGGCGCCTACTACTACGCCGGCGTTACCCGCCTAAAGATGGGGGAATACGACAAGGCCGAATTCAACCTGAACAAGGGCAAGGAGTACAAGGACGGCGCCGCCGATGTCCACTACTACATGTCCCTTATTTACAAGGCCCAGAACAAGACGGATTTGGAAAAGAAATCCTTGGCTGCCTACATCAAGAAGGCCGGCCCTAACGGTGAGTTCCGCAAGGCCGTAGAAGCCCGCCTTGCCGAGATGAAAAACGCTCCTGCTGATTCCGCAAACGCAGCTGTTACTGCAACGCCTGTTCAGGACGCCGCCGCTTCTGCGGAAGCGGCTCCTGCGGCTACGGCCCAGAAAATCGCTCCGGCTCCGGCCAAGGCCTATTCTATTGCCCGAGCCAACGACCTTTTCAAGTCGGGCAGTTTCGAAGAAGCCCTGCAGGTTTACAAGGTAATGCTTGAAACGGAACTCTCTCCCGAAGACCGCTATTTCGCGCTGCTCCAGATGGGTAACATCTACCGCGAGCTTCGTGATTTCCACAGTGCCGCTTCCCGCTACCGCGAAGTGGTACAGCAGTTCCCGGATTCCGACTGGGCGACAGAGGCCGAACGCGCTCTGGAAGATGCTGTGTGGCTTGAAAACCACAAGAGCGAACTCCCGCGTCGCAAACGCTAAGTTCTTAAACCACCTGTACGAGCAATCCCTTTAGGTATTGCCCTTCGGGAAATGCCGTATTCACGGGATGGTCGGCGGGTTGGCCGAAGCGTTCAATGATTTGAACGCGCCGCTTGGCATCGGCGGCGGCATCGGCGATAATCTTCTGGAACAAGTCCATCTCCATTAGGCCCGAACAGCTAAATGTCGCCAGCATGCCGCCCTCGGCCAACAGCTTCATTGCAAGTAGATTGATGTCCTTGTAACCCCGGGCGCCTTTCTGCAGGTTGTCCTTGCTTTCCACGAACTTGGGCGGGTCGAGTACGATGAGGTCGAATGTTTCGGCCTTGTCTCGGCACTTGCGCAGGTACTGGAACACGTCCGCTTCCACGTGCGTGGCATGCGCAGTGCTGAGCTTGTTGCGCATGATGCCTTCCTTGGCGAGCTTGAGCGCGTCCTTGGAAACATCCACCTGGTAAACTTTTTCGCAACCGCCGCGGAGAGCGTAAAGTCCGAATCCGCCGGTATAGCAGAAACAGTTCAGCACCTTCTTTCCTTTGGAAAGTTCACCGATGCGACGGCGGGCATCCCGCTGGTCTAGGTAGTAACCCGTCTTGTGCCCGTTCTTGACGTCGATGGGGAAGAGAATTCCGTTCTCGTTGATGATGACCGGCTCGTCGCTCACTTCACCATAGACGCATCCGGTGCGCAGCGGCAGGCCTTCCTTTTTGCGCACATCGGAATCGCAGCGCTCGTAGATGCCGCGGCAGTGGGTCTTTTCGGCCAGCAACTCATAAATCGTTTCCCGGTGGACTTCGGCGCCGGCGGCCAAGATTTCGACAGAATAGATGTCGGCGTACTTGTCAATGATGCAGCCCGGAATGCCATCGTTTTCGGCGTTGATCAGGCGGAAAGCACTTTCCTTGTCTTCGATGTCAAAACCGCGGCTCTTGCGGGCGGCGATGGCCCGGTCCAGAATATCGCTGAAGAATTCCCGGTCGATGTTCGCCTTTTCGCCAAATGTCCAGAAACGTCCACGGATCTGGGACTTGGGCGAATACGCTGCAAGCCCCAAGAAGTCGCTCTTGAAACTATAAACCTCTACGGTCTCGCCAAGTTCTGGGTCTCCGATAACTTCGTCGATAGCTCCGCTAAAAATCCAGGGATGGTAACGGAGAGCGGACTTTTCGCGTCCGGCCTTTAGGGTAATGGCTTTCATGGTTTGGCTCCAATTTTTTCTAGCGTGACTTCGCGGCTTGTTTCGGAGAGAATTTCAATCTTGATAATGCCAAGCGGTAAAGGTCGTAGTGGAAAATGGGCGGGTCGTTGGGGTATTCGTGGAGCAGGGTGTAGGTGGGGGAGCACACGTTCCCGTCAAAGCCAAGACCCTTGCAGACACCGCGGCTAATGACGGTCTTGCCAGCGCCTAGGTTGCCGTATAGCGCCACCATGTCGCCCGGCTTTAGCGTGCGTCCGAATTCCACCGCCCAGTCGTATGTCTCGTCTTCAGAGGAAAAAAGCATAACCATGAATAAATATAGCTTTATTTCAAATCCTTCCTAGGGCATACGGTGGCTGCTTTTCCCCATACCACAAACGGCTCCCGATAGGGAACCGTTTTGATATTGTAAAGCGTGTTGCGGCTAGTTTTCGAGAATTTGTTCCCTAGTAAAGCCGAAATACGATATGGCGTTCTCGACAGACAGCACTCCGTCATGAACCATTTTCTTTGCCGTATTCAACTTGTCTTCGGTGGCTTTTGCCTCGGCTTTTGCTTCGGCGTCGGCCACCATCTTGCGGCGGACATCTCCGGCACTGACGAACCCGTATTTCTGTCCTATGCTCTTGAATGCCATGTCCAACTCCTTGATGAGTTTGTCATCTACGTACTCTTCTAAATATAACTTCACTTTTGAAATAATGCAAGTCGCTTTATTGTAGGGCAACTTCTGCAACGCACCCTTGAATTTGGGCAAAATCGAAAGCAGTGCATCCTTGTCAAAAGCATACTTCATCGCCACAATCCCCATGCCCGTTTCTACGTCCTCGCAGGCAAGACAGTCGCTGTCGGGAATGTCTGCCATATTTATGAAGGTGCTTTTGAACGGAAGAACCGACCCCTGGAAATATTTTGGATATCCGTTTTCCAATAATTTAAGAGGATCCCAATTTTCGCGACCGTTGTAGAAGATAATCGCCATAGTCGGGAATCCGTCAAATATGCGATTTTCGCTATGCAATCTCATTATAGAGTGAATATATCTGTCGATTTGATTGAGAACACCAAGGTCCCGCCCCGACTTGTGCTCAAGCAATATACCCACAAGCACGGGAGCACCTGTAGAGACATTTACGCGGAAGGCGATATCCGCTTCTCCTGTTTCATCCACTTCCGAGTATGAGTCGGGAATGCGGACAAGGGTGTCCAGGTTCACCACCGAGAGGAACTCGCTGAGTTCACGGTTCACTTTTGCGGACAATTCCAGCAAGTTTCTTGCGTGAAATGTGTCAGAAAAAAGCCACCTAAAAAAAGGATCATGGCCGCGTTTTGCATTACTTGTATTTTCGTTCATTTACAGTTTCTCCTTGCCATACGCGGAGAACGGCCGCGCAGGCTTTGTTCATTTTGATATGGGAATTTGGGCCGGAACGCCGGCCTATCTGGCAAGAGGCCTAAAACTTTCAGGCCGCAAAGAATCCCATTTGGGAAACCGTGGGGTAATATACAAAAATGGTTTTCTTTCTGTTTTTTATGTAGAAATGCGTAATTATGGAAATAAAAACAAGCAAAAATGAAAAAAACGACCGCAAAAACGGTTGTTTGCAAAAATTTACATCGTTTTGTTTTTTTTTGTTTACATTTGGTATGTGAAAGTTTACAAACAGGAGGACTCCCATATATGAAATACGAAATAGAAAGTATTGAAGGATTTCTCTCTTGCGTAAAAAAAATCAAAAAACAAGATGCGAAAAATTTTGAAACAAAATGGAATCAAATCGAATCAAATCGAATCTGTTCTAAAGGAACGCGGAATTGAAGATTACAGTGAATTTCCTCAAAGCGTCTTAAATGAGCAAAAAGCCTTTATAGAGCAGGTAGATACCTATAAGGAGATGTTCCCCGATAAAAATTTATCAGATTATCTGGATTTATATGTGATGGTAAGAAAAAACAGGAGAATCGTGATCTAATCAAATTGAACAATGGCAAATGGATGTATGTTCTAAATAATTTTGACTCTGGTAAAGAGATGGAATCAAGCATAGGCTTATACTATTTTAGAGGTCACGCTAGCAAGTCATTCACTCCATGTGCTAGCATCTTCCGAAAAGACAACACTTTGCCCGAAAATGTTGCATACAGTAAAATGATGTTAAACAGTTCCGATAGTTTTGACGGAAAGACAAATTTCCAAAAGTTGGCCCTTATGCAACATCATGGATGCCCGACAAGGTTGCTAGACATTACAACGAATCCGCTTGTCGCACTCTATTTTGCATGCCTCCCGTTTAGTGATAAAAATGGCCCTACTGATGGTAAAGTTCTTATCTTCTATCCAACAATACCTCGACTTAAAACAGAAGAATTTGATGCTGTCAAATTTTTCTCTGCACTTCCGAGATTAAATAAGCAAGAAATAGATCGATTAAAAAAGGACTTGATTACAAGGAAATCCATTTCATCGGCAAATTACCCTTTTATTTATGATGAGTTGAAGAATGATGTTCAATACAGGGACACCCTTCTCCCGATTTATGTCAGCGCTGGTAAAACATTTCCAAGAATCAAGAACCAGTGTGGAGACTTTATCATAGCATCGTTGTTCAATGACATCCATATGCCAACTTGTGCTGAAATTGTCATTTCCGCAGCCTATAAGGAAAGCATCTTACGCGATTTAGATATGATTAACATAAACGGGTATTTTCTTTTCCCAGACCTGGATCATTTGGCGAATTACATCAAGAAAAACTGAACAAGGATATAGATATGAATAGCAAAATAATAATGCCGGCATTGGTATTTGCCCTTGCAGCATTTTCCTACGCAGCACCGAAAAAAGGGACTATGACCGATCCCCGCGACGGACAAAAATACAAAACTGTGAAAATTGGCAAACAGGTCTGGATGGCGGAGAACCTGAACTATGAAACGACCTCATTTCCGAATTCGTGCTATTGGAACAACCCTGCTAATTGTGAAAAGCGCGGTCGCTTGTACTCTTGGATTGCCGCGAACCTTGTCGCTTGTCCCAATGGCTGGCATCTACCCACAAAAGAAGAATTTCAAAAACTTATTGATACTGTGGGCGGGAAAAACAAGGCTGGGAAAATGTTGAAATCCAAAAGCGGTTGGAAGAAAGGCGATAATGGTGCTGATGCCTTCGGTTTCTCTGCTTTGCCTGCTGGTGTGGGGTATTTAGGCTTCTATGATTATGGTGGAACACAAACGTATTTCTGGAGTTCTGCACCAATAGTGGGTGGAGAGGGTGTAGCGCTTGATTTGGATGGAGGAACTGTCGGCCTTGCGGACGCAATGACAGAACTCTCTGTCCGTTGCCTTAAGGGAAAACCGCCAAAAGAACCTGAAATTGACCCAGTTCCTCAAAAAGAGACCGGGGCGGAGGTCAACGAACCGCCCAGCAATTCCAGCGATGGAACGGAGGAGTCAGTATCTACGCCTTCTTTCGGCATTACATCCTCGACTCCGATGACCGATCCCCGCGATGACAAGACGTACAAGACCGTGAAAATTGGTGAACAGGTTTGGATGGAAGAGAATCTGAATTTCGAAATGGAAGACAGTTACTGTTACGATGACAAATCTAAAAAATGCAAAAAGTTCGGACGTCTCTACACATGGGAGTCTGCCGTAAAGGCGTGTCCTACGGGGTGGCATCTGCCAAAAATACGCGAATATAAAACATTGATTTCTAACACAGGTAGCCCAAATGATGCCGGAAAATTTCTCAAATCTATATCGGGCTGGCAAGAAAAAGGGAATGGCACAAGAGAGATCTCATTTTATGCATTGCCAGCAGGCGGTAGAACAAGCAGCGGAGATTTCCACGGCATTGATTCGAACGCTTATTTTTGGAGTTCTACAGAAAATGCCCAGAACGCATATAGCTTGGAATTATATTACGACAACAATCAAGTAAATCTGAAAAAGGATAGCAACAAGTCCGATGGGTTATCTGTTCGCTGCATCAAGGACTAGCCCCTACAGCTTCTCCTTGAACTGCTCGTAGGTGAACTTGTGCAGCAGGTGGAACTTTCCTTCTTTGTCGAACATGCCGATATCCGGGTGACGTACGCCGTTAAAGAAGGTGGTCTTCACCATGGTGTAGTGAATCATGTCTTCAAAGATAATCCGGTCACCGACTTTTAGGGGTTTGTCAAAGGAGAAATCCCCAAGCTGGTCGCCGGCAAGGCAAGTGCCGCCTGTTATCTTGTATGTAAACTGCTTTTCACCGGGCATTCCCGCTCCGGTAATGGTGGGCCGGTAGGGCATTTCCAGGCAGTCGGGCATGTGGGCGCTGATGGACACGTTCAGCACGGCGATGTCTATCTCGTTGTGGACAATGTCTTCTACCGTGGCTACCAGTTCGCCGGTCTGCCAGCCTACGGCCTCTCCCGGTTCCAGGATGACCTGCAGGTGGGGGTAGCGATTGCGGAAGTCTTTCAGAATCTGCACCAGCTGTTCCCGGTGGTAGTCCTTGCGGGTAATGTGGTGGCCGCCTCCGAAGTTCACCCATTTCATCTGGGCCAGGTATTTTCCGAACTTTGCTTCAAAAGCCTTCAGCACTCCATCCAGGGCGTCGGCGTCCTGTTCGCACAGGGCGTGAAAATGCAGGCCCTCGATACCGTCCAACAGTTCCGGCCTAAATTCACGCTCGGTAACGCCCAGCCTGGAGAACTTTCCGCAGGGGTTGTAGATGTCGGTTTCTACGGTAGAAAATTCCGGATTCACCCGGATGCCTGCGCTGACGCCCGCTGCTAAAGTTTTGTCCTTGAATCGCATCCACTGGCTAAAACTGTTGAAAGTGATGTGGTCTGCAAGGCTCAATATCTGGTCGATCTCGTCGTCGGCGTAGATCGGGGCGAACACGTGGACCTGCTTGTTCATCTCTTCGCGGGCAAGTCTCGCCTCGTTCAGGCTGGAGGCGGTGGCTCCCGGCAGGTATTCGGCGATGATGGGGAAGGAGCGCCAGAAACTGTAGCCCTTCAGGGCGCAG
>CACXMH010000042.1 GCA_902768715.1 Fibrobacter succinogenes
TGTTCCGGCATCACGAAAGTGTCCACACGCCGAGTATTTCCCTTGTATGTATTGTAGTTTCCCTCTAACTTGAAATTCCCAGAATTGTAATCTACACAACCCCGCTGTACAACCGTCACCTTGCGATTCAAGATGCTAATATCCAAGGCGCAACCTTCTTCCTTGTAAGAAAGCCTTCCGCCATTGGTAGATTCATCCATGGGAATGTCACTCATCTCTATTTCTGCGCGGTCGCCCAGAGGTCCGTTCTGGATGGTCACCGTAAACTTGCCCGGATTGTTGGGAGATTTTTTCAGGAACAGACTCCCCGTAGCAGAAGCATACTCACCGCTCAAATCCATAGATTCCTGCTGGAAACGGGCCAGCTCCGAACGCCTAGCATAAACCTTTCCAATTTTACAATCGATGGGCACAAACTTGGGTGGCTCTTTCGGGTCTTCCATTACATACTTCACCACCTTCTTCTTCTTGACCTTGGTCTTAGGCTTGCCCTTCTTGTCCTTGACCACTTTGCCCTTTTTATCCTTCACCTGAACGGTTTCCTTGACCCAAGAGACCTTTTTTACCTTGACCTGGGGTATGGGAAGTTCCTTGATCCAGTCAGAACGGTTTAGTTCCCCCACAGGAGCGTCTTCCCTGATTTTCCCCTTGACCATCTTGTAAACGGGCAATGTCTCTTGAGAAAGGGCGGCAACTGCAAGCATCAAAATCAGAAACACTAAAAATTTCTTCAAAACAAACCTCATTCGCCTATAACATAACATTTTTTTAAGAAAAACAGTTTTCGCGAGCCCCAAAGACCTATTTTTTTTCTAAAATTTTCGCATATTGAATATTGAAAGGAGATTCTTTTTCATGAAAAAAATGATTCTATTGTCATGCGTGCTGGCGGCATCCGTTTTTGCCGCTCCCGAAGCAGCGCCGGCCGCCCAGCAACCGGCAGCCCCGGCCGAACAGGCTGCACCGGCAGCAGAAGCCGCCGCTCCTGCTGAACAGGCTGCTGCACCTGCCGAACAGGCCGCCGCCCCCGCCGAGGCCGCTCCTGCCGAACAGGCCGCCGCCCCTGCCGAGGCCGCTCCCGCCGAAGCAGCTCCTGCCGAACAGGCTGCCGCTACCGAAGCTGCTCCTGCCGACAGCGCAGCCGCTACCGAAGCTGCTCCTGCCGACAGCGCAGCCGCAGCTCCGGCCGAAGAAGTGGCCGCAGCCCCGACCGATAGTGCTGTTGCACCCGCCGACACCGCCAAGGTCGCCGCTGTCGCCGACGATGACACCACCGGTTTCGTAGCTGCCGCTGCTCCTACAAAAGAAGCCAAGGCTCCTGCCAAGAAAAAACGCAAAAAGAAAAAGATGATCGACAACGCCATGTTCGAAACCCAGAAGCTCTCCTTTGACGTGATGGCTGACTTCGAATTGGAAGCAGGCAAGGTCTTCTGGAACACCGAAGATGACGAAAATGGCGACAACCTGGAAACCTGGAACGGCGAAGCCAACTTTGCCATCTTGGCCGAAGGTGACGACTTCAAGGGCAAGTTGGGAATCTCCCTGCACCCCGGTGACCTGGACAAGTCCATTGACGACTACGAGACCAAGCGTCAAAAGCGGGAAAAAATCCGCAACGACGAATACAACGAAGTCAGCGATTACTTTGAACTCGACGAAGCCTGGGCCTACCAGGAAACTGAACACCTGAGCTTCAAGGTCGGTCGTTGGGACAACACCGACAAGAACGGAGACTATTTCGGTGGCTACATCGACGGCTACCTAGCCGGATTCATGTCCACCCAACGCTCTGAAAACCAGTTGCAATTCGGTTTCAGCCCCACTGAAAACATGGACTTCTTCGTTTCTCTCATCAGCACTGCCCCTCACCTGAACAAGGGTGACATCCGTGCCGCATTCAACTTCCACGGTCTGGAAGGCCTCAGCGACCTGAACGTGCAGCTGGCCTACCGTGCCAACGTGTTCGACGTGGTCTATGACGCAGATGCCGAAATCAAGCACAACGCTTCCTTGAAAGCCAACCTGCCTATCATCCGTAAGACGATGAACATCTTCGCCGAAGCGGCTCTTTTGAACATCGACCCCAACGAAGACATGGTGATTCCCGTGACTGGTGGCTTTGCCTTCTTCACCCCGGTGGTGGACCGCATCATCCTGGAAGCTGAATACATCGGCGACCGTCATGAACACCCGGAATACCAGAGCTTCAAGACCAAGAACGTGAAGGATGTTCTCGGCGCCCTCTACCTGGAAAAGGCCTTCACGGACCGTTTCAGCCTGTCCGCCGGTTTCCACAGCTACGGCAGCTCTCGTGACTTCATGCTCTCCGGCAACTTGGTTGGCCGTATAAACTAGGACAACCTTTTCTGCAATTAGAAAGAGTCCCGCGGAATTCCGCAGGACTTTTTTTCATTTAGGAACTACTGTATTCGAATCTCAAATTCCGAAATCCGAACTTCGAATTCTGAATTATTAAACGCCCTTTCGTTCCAGGTCCAGCAACAGAGACTGGAGGCTGTCTTCTACCGAGGCGCGAAAATCTGCAGAACCTAGACTGCAACTGGCCACCACATCGTTCCCCTTGCAAATACGGATAACCGCAAAGCCACCCTCTTCAGAAAAAGAAACGGAAAGTCCTTTTTTCAAAACCTTTTCAATAAGGTCGCGCATATAATCTCCTTTTGGCAGCCGCCTGGCGGCTCTTGGGGTTCAAACTTGTTTCCGGCGGACGCCGTAGCCATAAACTAGGCTTTTTTTTCTGAAAAAACAAGCATTTTTTGATTTTTGTTGAAATTCTTTTTATTTTGGTTCAAAAACAGGTCCAAATGCCCCTTAAACCGCCTTACGACAACCATATCCACATCACAAGACTTCCCCATCCAAGGGAACTCGCCCAGGAACTGGACCGAATAGGCTACGCCTACGCCGCCGTCGCCTGCGAACCCGGAGAATGGGAGACCCTATGGAAGCTGTGGCTGGATTTGGATCTGAAAAGCAAGGGCTGCAACCTGGCCTTCGGAATCCACCCTATGGCAATTGCCCAGGCGACAGAACCGCACAAGGCAGAGCTCCGCCGCATTCTGGAACGGGATAGCGGTTTCATGGTAGGCGAAGCGGGTCTAGACCGCAGATTCCCGGAATACGGTGCTGGCGAGTTGCAGGAGCAGTGGTTTACTTTCCAGGCAGAACTCGCTCTCGAATTGAAGCGGGATTTGCAAATCCATTGCGTCGGCGACTACGGACGCGCTATCGCCTTGTTGAAACAGGCGGGTTTCGGAAAGACTAAAGAAGGCCCGCGGCCCATTTTCCACCGGTTCGGCGGAGATGCCGGCACTGCCCGTCAAATCCTAGAGATGGGCGGCCTCCTTTCGGTCCACTCCAGCACCCTCACCAAGAAGTCTTCGCAAAAGGCCGTAGCGGAACTTCCGAAAGAGTTTCTGCTGTACGAGACCGACGCCGACGAAAGTTTTGTAGGGAAATTTTTCAGCGAGGGCGAGCCCAGCACCGGAGACATCGCCCAGAAGTTGCTATCAGAGCTTCGGGATGTCCGCGAAGCTGCGGAAAATCTCTAGAATTTTTCCGGCCAGTACTTCGGCCGGAGCGGCTCCCAATTCAAAGACCGCCTGCAGGGGCGTTGCTCCCAAGTAACGCATGGGGCAAGTGCAACGGCCCGAAATTTCGCCCAGTATGCGGGTATCTGGTGGAGGGAATTCCGTAAAGGTCGCCACCAGGATTCCCTTACGCTGTTGCAGCCCCTGAATGCGTAGCCCGCCTGCGATAAGGCCGATTTCGGTTACCTTCATGAGCATCTGGGCAGGCACGGGCACTGGGCCAAAGCGGTCTTCCAGTTCCTGGGAAATACTTTCCACTTCGGCCCGAGAGGCAATGCGGGCAATCCGCTGGTACATGGAAATTCTCGTAAGGCCGTCCTGAATGTAGTCCTCGGGCAGGTAGGCGTCCACGCCGATTTCCACGCGGGGCTGAATGGGCTTGTCCGTAGGGCCGCCCCGCAACTCCTCCACCGCTTCCTTGACCAGCCGGATATACGTCTCGAATCCCACCTCGGCGATAAAGCCGTGCTGCTCTTGCCCCAGGAGGTTTCCTGCGCCGCGAATTTCCAGGTCCCGCATGGCCAGCTGATAGCCGCTCCCAAGGTCGGTGTACTGCTCCAGCGCTTTTAGGCGGCGCATGGATTCCGGAGAAATTTCCGACTTGGCGGGAATCACCAGAAAAGCCTTGGCCAGAACGTCACTACGGCCTACGCGGCCCCGCATCTGGTAAAGCTGGCTGATGCCAAAATGATGGGCGTTGTTGATGATAATCGTGTTGGCGTTGGGCACATCCAGGCCCGACTCGATAATGCTGGTGCTCACCAGCACGTCAAATTCCTTGGAAAGGAAGGCGTTCATAACGCGCTCCAAATCCCGGTCTTCCATCTGGCCGTGGGCCACCGCCACGCGGGCCTCCGGCATCCAGGCTTCCACTTCTTCGGCCAGCTGGTTGATGCTCTGCACACGGTCGTTCACCACGAACACCTGGCCTCCGCGGGCAAGTTCGTCCTTCACCGCTTCTGCAAGAATCACGTCGTCCCGCTTCAAAAGTTTGGTCTCTACAGGCAAGCGGTTGATGGGCGGCGTATTGATGAGGGAAATGTCCCGAACACCAGTCATACTCAAGTGCAAGGACCGTGGGATTGGCGTGGCGCTCATGCTGAGGGTATCCACCGACAGGCGGAACTCCCTGAGCTTTTCCTTCTGCTTCACGCCGAACTTCTGTTCTTCATCTACGATGAGCAGGCCCAAGTCCTTGAAGTGATTCTTCTCGCTGAGCAGGGAATGGGTCCCTACCACAATATCGACCTTGCCCTCGGAAAGCCCGTTAAAGACTTCCCGTTTTTCCTTGGGCGTGCGGTAGCGGTTTACCAGGGCGATGTTCACCGGGAAGGCGGCAAAGCGTTCCTTGAAATTCTCGTAATGCTGGGCAGCCAGAATCGTCGTGGGCACAAGAATAGCCACCTGCTTCTTGGCGCAGACGCACTTGAAGGCCGCACGCATGGCCACTTCTGTTTTGCCGAATCCCACATCGCCGCAGACCAGACGGTCCATAGGCCGCCTGCTTTCCATGTCCCGCTTGATATCTTCAGTAGCCTTCACCTGGTCCGGCGTAGGCTCGTATTCGAAGGCGTCTTCGAACTCCTGCTGGAGCTTTCCGTCGGGCGGGAAACCGAAACCTTCCACCAGTTCGCGGCGGGCGTACAGTTCCACAAGTTCCCGGGCGATCTGCACCACCTTCTTCTGAACCCGCTTCTTGACGGTGTCCCAGTTCTTGCCGCCCAACTTGTCCAGCTTGGGCGGTTCCTCTTCGGAAACATCCAGGCGGTCAATCTTCTGCAGGTCTGAGACGGGAAACTTGAGACGGTCTCCGCCGCTGTATTCCAGCAGGGCGCAATCTACCATGCCGCCGTTGACTTCTACACGGACAAGCCCAAGGTAGCGGCCCACACCGTGGTCTTCGTGAGCCACGTAGTCCCCGCGGTTCAGGGACTCCACCATCAGGGCTGAGGCCACCGAACCCGCAATCTGGCGCTTGCGGGCCTTGCCAGCATGGCGGTTGAAAATGCGTGTCTCCGTAAGGAAGGCCACCTTTTCGTCGGTAAGCCAGAATCCTTCCGTCAGGTTTCCCACAAAGTAATCTTCTACGGGGAGTCCTTCCAGCACGTGCCGGAGTCTCGCAAGAGCTCCAGGCGTAGGGGCTACCACGTAAACTTCGCCACCCGTAGCCGCAAATTCCTCGATCTGCTTGGCCACGGCGTCGGTTCCAGTGCTGGAGAAATCCTGAGGGGTTGCAGAAATCTTGTACCAGCTGTTGGACTGAGCCTCTACCCGCGTAAGGTCCAGACTCGCCTTGCCCGGGAACTGCCTAGAAATCTCTCCGAATTTCCACCAGATTCTCTCCGGCGATTCCGTATCGGGGCGGGCCGCTTTCTGTTCGCCGAACAAGTCTTCAAAATGCAGATACTGCCTTGCCGCCGTTTCCGCCAGAGAGGAAAGTTCTTCGAACACCAGAGAACAGCGGGGCAGGTAATCCAACAGGCTGGAATTCAATTCCTGGTACCGGGAGCGCTGCCACCAGAGGCCGGAAAGGTCTGCTTCTATCTTGGAGGATTCCTGCAAAGGCAGGGTGAATTCACCCATGGGGAACAATTCAATGCGGTCCATCCTTTCGATAGAACGCTGGGTGAAAATGTCAAAAGTGCGGATGGACTCGATTTCGTCTCCGTAGAATTCGATACGGACGGGGTGCGGGTACAAGAAGCAGTTCACATCTACAATGCATCCGCGAATAGAAAACTCCCCCACACTGCTCACCACGGGCTGTTCTACAAAGCCATGGTCCAAAAACCAGGGACGGAGTGCAGAAGGCTCCACCACGTCGCCCACCTTCAAGGACCGGATGTTCTTCTGGAGCGTTCCCGGGGCGGGCAAGCGCATGAGCAGGGCATCCAGGGAGCAGACTGCCACCAATGGCTTTTCCGGATTCCCGGCGTCTTTGAAAAAACGGAGTCGTTCTTCTAGAACTCCCTCAAAAGGGACCTTCTGTTCGTAGGGTTTGAGTCCAATAGACGGGAAAAACCGCACAAAGTCCTCGCCCACGAGGCTCTGCAAATTTTCCATCCAGACTTCGGCGGACTTGAAATCTTTGGCTACCACCAAGATGTTGCCCGGATCCGTAAAGAATCGCCTTGCCACCATCATGGCGGCCATGGGAACCGTGGCACCGTTTACATGGACGGCTTCGCCACCAGCCTCCGCAAAGAGGTTCAGTGTCCGGGGGACCGGGTTCTGCAGGTATTCTTGGATGGAGTCCATGGGGTCTGCAAAAGTAGAAATTTTTTCTCCAGGATTCTGTTCACATTTAGTCGACGAGTCTCAACCAGATCGGTTACTTTACAATTTTCTTTGAACTTTGTATATTTGGTTTATCTTCTTTCCCTTGGGAAGGGGGTGCCTTGGTTTGCCAAAATCCCTGCTACCCGCAGTGATTTTGCCCTTCGGGCCTTTCGCACACAGAGTGTGCTCAAGGGCCTAAATGCTCGCCAGCTCGCATTTAGTCGACGAGTCTCAACCAGATCACCCCCTATATTCATAGGGGGTGATCTGGTTTCGACAGGGTTACCGAAGTGTTAGTTGCAAGCCGAGGTCTCAGACGAGGGCACTCGTAAAAAAGTCTGAAAAAAAATAAGTGCTGACGAAAACTACGCACTCGCTGCCTAATTAGCGGCAACGCCGGGCCTCATTCCGCTCCCATCGGGATGTACGTCCGGACGCAATATGGGATAGGAATCTTCCATGCCTGGGGGTAGGTTCCGAGATTCACTAGGCTGGTCAAACTCTGCGCCGACCTTCTTGGGCGTGGACAAGACGAGACCTTAAATACGAAGGGAAAGCTTGTAGGAATGGACATGGACGTGATTTTGGACAGGGGTTCGACTCCCCTCACCTCCATAAAAAAAAGACCCACTTCGTGTGGGTCTTTTTTATGGAGGTGAGGATCTAACGACCGCTCGGACTAGAAACCGAATTCTTCAGCAGGGCTGGTCCTCGCTCCCACCTAAAGGTGGCCATGTCCACGTAAGTGCTAAAGCACTAAGTGGCCAAAGGTCGCAACCGCCCCAGTTTAATAACTGGGGCTTTGTTGCTCACGAAAAGCAATATCGCTAGCCGTGTGGGTCTTTTTATATGGAGGTGAGAATCTAACGACCGCTCGGACTAGATGCCGAAAAACACCCTACTACTTCTTCTTGCTGTAATACTTGCCGTAGTAATGACCGTAATAGTGGCCAGGCTCGTGCTCGCAATGGTTCATCACAAAGGCACAGGGCTTTTCACTATAGCGTTTGAGACGACCCACCGCATCCTTGATAGATTCCATGGAATGCTTGCCATAGTGAAGGACAAGCAGGTTGAAATCCACCAAACCGCAAATCAGTTCGGCGTCTGTCACCAGGTCCATAGGCGGCGTATCCACGACAACCACATCAAAATGCTGTTTGGCCAAATGGAGAAGTTGTTCAAAAGAACCGCCTCTCAGCATATCCGTTGGCGCAATGGTCGCATTGCCTGCACCCATGATGAAGAGATTCTCCACTTCGGCAATAGATACCGCTTCTTGCAAGTTACACTTGCCGCACAGGGCATCGGCAAGACCATATTTCTTGCCACTGTGATGCACGCCTCGACGCATATCTGCATCTATAAGCAAGACTTTCTTGCCCGACATGGCGTAAAGGGTCGCAAGGTTCAAGCTCACAAAGGACTTGCCAACGCCAGGAATCATACCTGTAACCATCATCACCCGTTTGTCTTCCGTTACGGAAAAATCGATAGCCGTCTGCAAGGAACGGAGCGCTTCGCAGGCGGGATTATCCGGGGATGTCTGGACCAAGGCCTTGTATTTCTTGCCCCTGGCCAAGGATTTAACACCATCCTTAAATTCGGGAATCTTGGCATAGACACTTGTATCTGTTTCTCTCTCGACTTCAAGAGAACTGCGAACGCCGTTTCTAAGCATACGCATCAGGAATACAAGCAAAACACCTAACATAAAACTTGCAGCAACAGAACAGACGAGAATATTAAACTTCTTGGGCTTGCTGGGTTTTGATTCCACCTGGGCAAAATCCACCACCCGTACGTTACCCACTTCGCCAGCACGAACCACGCGGAGCTGCTGGATATTGTTCAACATCGTTGTATAAAGGGCGTTGTTCACCTGAACTTCTTCTTGGAGGCGCATCACCTCTTGCTGAGTCAGGGGCATCTTCTCGGCCTTAATCTTCAGCTTCTGCAATTCCTTGCGAAGCTTGTCTATCTGCCGGTTCAGCGTAAGTACATTGGGGTGTTCGGCCTTGAACAGGCGCGTCGTCCTCTGGCGTTCCTGCTCCATTTGGAGAATCTGCTTCTGCAGGTCCACTTCCTTCTGCAAGTGCACCTGGGTTTCTCCGGTCATATCCACAGAACCAATCCGATGGCGGTAATCAGCAAGCACCTTTTCGGCGCTATCCAACTTGGCCTTGACTCCCGGCAGCTGTTCTTCCAAAAACTCCAGGGTCTTTTCAGCCTCGGCACTGCGCATCTCCACATTCTGACGCAGGTAAGTATTAGCCACGCTATTCAGGATTGATGCCGCCCTGTCCGGAAAACGGTGGGAATAAGACACCGCAATAATTCCCGACTTCTTGCCTTTCTCGGCAACTTTCAAGCCTTTAGCAAGTGCACGAACCGCCGACAAGGGGTTCGACTGCGAAAGCACAAAGACCTTTCCTTCTTGCGCATGCAAGAAACTCACCCGTATGGCAAGAGTGTCACCTGCATAGGGGGCCTTTATCATATCGCCCACGGTTCCCTCTACAAGGGCTGATCCCTCGGGAGAGACCACCATATAAGAGCCTGGTCCTGTCGCTACAGCGCGCCACGAGCCTTCACGAGCCATTTCAGGAATATAGAGGTATTCCAAATCCATCCGGCCTTCCCGATGCAAAAGCCGGTCCATACGGCCAACCGGAGACGCCTTGAAACAAAGGTGTTCATCCTCTACCACATTAGAAAGGACCATGCGGCTCTTAATCAATTCTATTTCGGCATCTGCGGGGCTCGCCACGTCCAGTAGGGCTCCCATCTCACCCATAGCCTTGCTGGTCTTGTTGCCCTTTACGTCAATCTGCAACATGGCGTCACTTGTGTATTGAGGACGAATCCAGTTGCCTAACAGAACTCCCACGGCAGTTCCAATCACTATGAACAAAAGCAACAGGAATTTCTTTTTCCACAAGATACCCAAGGCTTCCATCAACGTGATGGTGTCCCCAGCCTGGGGAGCCTGGATCTGAGCGAGGCTAATCGTAGCCCTCTGTTCATTTTCAGTCATTCGAAAAACCGACCTTAAAATTTTTTACCAAGTATAGAAAAATACTAACCCCGGTATCCCTTTGGATTGTTCTTTTGCCAATTCCAGGCGTCCCGGCACATTTCTTCAATACCAAACTGAGCTTTCCAGCCCAATTCCATGTAAGCTTTTTCTGGGTTGCAATAGCAGGTCGCAATATCCCCTGCACGCCGGGGCTTGATGCTGTAGGGCACTTTCACCCCGTTTACCCGTTCAAAGGCATGCACCACATCTAAAACGGAATATCCGTGCCCCGTTCCCAAATTATAGATGGCAAGTCCGCACTTGCGTTCAATGGCCTGCAGGGCACTTACATGTCCTGCCGCCAAATCACATACATGAATGTAATCGCGAACCCCCGTACCATCGGGGGTATCGTAATCATTGCCGAACACCCCCAGTTCCTTGCGAAGTCCCACCGCCGTCTGGGAAATATAAGGCATCAGATTATTGGGAATACCATTGGGGTCTTCTCCAATCAGACCACTGGGGTGTGCCCCTATGGGATTAAAATAACGCAGCAGTACCACGTTCCATTCGGAATCAGACTTCTGCAAGTCCATCAAGACCTGTTCCAACATGGACTTGGTCTGACCATATGGGTTGGTAATAGCGCCTTTTGGACAGTTCTCAGTAATAGGGATTTCCGCCGGATTGCCATAAACCGTAGCCGAGGACGAAAAGATGATGTTCTTGACACCGTTCTTTCGCATGGCGTCAAGCAATACGAAAGTGGCATTCATGTTGTTCTCGTAGTACTCCAGAGGCTTTTCTACAGATTCCCCTACAGCCTTGAGCCCGGCAAAATGAATGCAGGCATCGAATTTATTCTGCTTGAAAAGGGAGTCCATGGCAACGGCGTCGCGGACATCGGCCTTTACAAAAGGAATTTGCTCACCCACAATCCTTGAAACCCTGCGAAGGGATTCTTCGCAAGAATTGACCAAGTTATCCACAACTACGACGGAATGCCCCGCCTTGTAGAGTTCTATAATCGTGTGGCTACCAATATAGCCTGCACCGCCAGTTACAAGAATCTTCATAAAAAACCAACATGGTAAACTTGTGCCGCACAAACATAGAAATTTTGCCCCATGGGCCTGGACTATTTTTGTAACTTTACGACCGATGCTCGGCAGAATCAACAAACTGGAAACTTTCGGCTCCGTAGATGGCCCTGGAGTCCGGTTCGTGGTGTTTACACAAGGTTGCCCCATGCGTTGCCTGTTCTGTCACAACCCAGAAACTTGGGATTTCAAAGGAGACAAGGCGGGCTCTTTCGACATTTCAGCCGAAGACCTGTTGAAAAAAGCCCTGCGTTACAGGAGCTATTGGGGCAAAGACGGAGGCATTACCGTCAGCGGCGGCGAGCCCCTGATGCAGATGGATTTCTTGCTGGAATTTTTCACCCTGGCAAAGGCGGCTGGCGTACACACCTGCATAGACACTTCTGGCGTAAACTTCGTCCGTACAGAGCCCTATTTCAGCACCTTCAGGCAACTTATGGAAGTTACCGACCTGCTCCTGGTGGACCTGAAAATCATCGACCCCAAGCTCCACAAAAAACTCACCGGGCATTCCATCGATCACAACCTGGACCTGTTTCGCTACCTGGACGAAATTCAAAAACCCATCTGGATCAGGCATGTGCTGGTACCAGGCATCAGCGACAACGACGAATACCTGAAAAAGACAGGCGATTTCATTAGCACGCTTTCCAACGTCAAGAAAGTGGAAGTGCTCCCCTACCATTCCCTGGCACTTGCAAAATACCAAGAAATGGGAATCGAATACCCGCTTGCGGACACAAAATCCCCAAGCCCCGATCGGGTCAAAAACGCAAATAGGATTCTGGAGACAGAATCCTACCGGCAAGACTAACAGAACCCCGAACTAGGGGTTCATCAAAGCAAGCTTTTAGCGGTTGTTCAGGTAATCTAGCACCTTCTGGGTCAAGTCATTTTCCTTTTTCCAGAAAACCACGGCCCCTGTAGCTCGGTCCACCACCATGTCGTAACCCTCTTGCAAGGCGATTTCGTTAATGGCCTTGCGAATCAGCTGAATAATAGGGCCACTCACCTTCTCGTTTTCGGTAATGAGCTCTCCCTTGCGGCCATATACACGGTCAATGAATTCCTTCAGTTCCGTTTCCTTCTTGGCGTAATCGGCTTCCAGCTCACGCTTCTTTTCGTCACTGAGCATTAGCACCTGCTTGTCCAGCTTTTCCTTGATAGCGGCAAGTTCTTTCTGGATAAGGTTTCCCTGCTGTTCCCACTTAGCCACCTGACGGTCATACTCCTCTTGAGCCTTTCTTGTGCCCTTGTAACCGTCAAAGATGAGCTTGGAATCCACATGGGCGATGCGGAGTCCATCTTCGGCAAAAGACACGCATGCCAAGAGCATGACAAGCAGAATCACCAGACGACGAATCAAAGATTTTTCGAGCATAGCGCCTCCTAGAATCCTTGGCCAATCACGAAGTTGAATTCCATATCTCCCACCTGGGTACGCTGCAGGCCCGAATAGGTTTCACCCACATCCAGCGGCCAGGCAAAGTCAAAGCCGATAATACCGAGCATTGGCACTACCACACGGAAACCAAAGCCGTAGTCCTTCTTGAGACTGGTGGGATCCCACTCGCTCAAGGGATTGCGGCTGGGCTTATCCACCTTGGTCTTGGGGTTATAGCGTTCACCGAACACGTTACCGGCATCAAAGAAGAAGGGTAACAAGTAGAATGTCTGCGGAACAATAGCCAGCTGGAGCTCTGCGCCCATATACTGGAAGCTCCGACCCAAGCGACGGTAGCCGATAGAGCCCGAACTGTAACCGCGCATCATGCCTTCATAGCCCATCACGCCGCCCATGGTGTAAAGCGTTCTGTACTGGAGTTGATCGCCAAAAATGACGCCGTATTCGTTGGTAAGAGCGATAGTCAGGCGATCCCTAAACAGCGGGAACCACCACTTGATGGTAAGCTCGGTCTTGACGAATTCAAAATCACTGTACAACGCGTCGTCGGCCACCTGGACATCCAGCACATAGCGAGACCCGTCTGTGGGGAACTGGGGCAGGTTCTTGTCATCGCGAATCAGACGGAAGTTCACCGCCGATTCCAGACCGGTATAGACCACATAGCTGTCGTCGATGTTGGGACCCTGCTTATTCATAAGCCAGCTATAACCCACCTGACCGTAGAAATAATCATCGGGCCACTTGAGACGCTTACCCACATAGACCTGGCCACCATAACGGGTGATGTCAGGATCGTCGTAATCGCTCATGTTCCACCAGCTGTAGCTGAGGCTTGTTCCTACGGTAATGGGCTTATCCAAGAACCAGGGCTCCTGGAAACTGACCGTAGCACTCTTCTTGTCCATGCCGTATTCCACGCTGAAGGAGGCCGCCTGGCCGTTACCCATACAGCAGTTGGGGATAGACACGCTAGCAGTTCCCACCAATCCATCACTTTGGCTATAAGAAACGCCCAGGCTGAACTGACCTGTGCCAGCCTCCTTTTCTTGCACGGCGAATTCCAAATCCACTTCCTGATCGCTCAGCGGTTTGATATCGGGGGTCACCATATCGAAATAGTTCAGCTGCATGATTTCGCGGAAACTGCGTTCAAGAGAAGATTGGCGGTAGGTGTCGCCCGGATACAAGCGCACTTCGCGACGAATAACCTTTTCGTTTGTCTTGGTGTTGCCACGTATAAAGACCTTATGGATAGAGGCCGGAAGACCTTCGGTCATGCGGTAGGTCAGGTTCACCACAGAATCGTTGACAAACGTTCTTTCCTCGTCAAATCGGGCAAATATGTAGCCATCTTCGCGATAAGCATCGAGAATGGCCCTGCGGGAAGCATCGTACTTGTACTGGTCAAAAACCTCCCCACTATCCAGACGGAACGCATATTTCAGTACAGCCTCGTCCAAGACTTTATTGTCTGTGAAGTGGACATTTCCCATGTAGTACTTTCGGCCCTCTACCATGGCAATATGGATACAAATGGCGCTAGAGGTACGAATATTGTCGTACTTGTTCAATGCGGGGAACATGTCCTCGATCATATAGCGGACCAAAAGCTTTTCCTCATAGGGGCGCAGCTTTTTCAGATTTTTGAGGGAATCAATTTTCGGATTGTTGAACTTGCGGCCCGCCACAATTTTCAGCCATTCCTTGCGGGCCTTTTCATAGCGGATAATGTCGTTGATAAGTTTCAGGGCATCTTCTTCGGACTTGACCTGGGGTAGCGGACGGGACACAAAACCATGCGCTCCTACGCGTTCGTTGCGGAAATAATGGGTCACCTCCATAGTGGGTTTGCCAGCCATCTTGGACATAGCGGTAGCCGTATCGCCCATGGCGCGATTCAACTGGTCATAAAGAGTCTGCAGGGATTCCCCTATGGGGACCATACGTCCTAAATAGAACAAGCAACTGGAATCCGGCAAATATTCAGCCCTGTAATCCGTAAGCTCTGCATCCAGGTAACCGAAGTGACGAATGGCATTCAATACTGTATCCCGGTCCGCTTCAAACACCGATTCCTTGAATTCGCCACCACCCCACCACTGGTCCAACTTGGTGACCATGTGTTCCATGATATCTTCTGCAGGAACGTTATCGTTTCCCTGGATATCAAACTGACGGACCTTGACCTTCTCCCCTTCCCGAACAATGAAAGTAACCTGGTTCTTATTTTCATCAACGGGCGTTTCGCGGTAACCCACTTCGGCAAGGAGGTAACCTTCGGAGTGGTAATAGTCTATCATGGCCTGACGGTCGCGTTCCAGCTGGCTCTTGCTGTAAACCTGGCCAGGAATCATACGGATCTTGAGCCGCAAATCCTCTTCAGAAATTTCGTCACAGCCGTCAATGATAGCCGTATCCAATGCAGGCAGTTCCTTGATCTTGAAAATCAAGTCCACCTCGGTGCCGTCACCCACATAGTCCACCCAGGCGGTCACATCGTCAAAATACCCAGACTCATAGAGGCTTGCAACAGCCTCCTGGACCTTTTTAGACAGGGCCGTAGGGGAATAACTCTGACCATCCCGAAGCCCAATCCGGCTAAGCACATTCCGTTCATCCATGTGCTGATTGCCCTCTACACGTACCTTATGGATCTTATTCTCCGCCATATAGTCGGCAGACATCTGGGACATATCCAAAAGCTGGGCAGAAGCCATTCCCACAAAAAAGAACAACAAAAACACAACGCGAAGGCGCAGAATAAACCTACCTATCAAGTCAAAAAAACAAAATTCTGCCCAAAAATACAAAAAAAAAGGTGATTACGCCCACAAAAAGATTCCAAAATCGGGAGAAATCCCACTCAAGATTCTTTTCGCTTTACATTTTGTGTCAAAGCGATGAAAAAGCCCCCGACTCTCTATTTTTTTTCATTTTTTTTGGCTTTTATCAAAGAAAAAAAGATAAATTCTACTCCGTATTTTCACACTGGTCCTGAGGACCGCTATTTGAGGTTTATATGCGCTCTACCGCCTGGAATGACGAAGAAAACAGAGTCCTGCCCGAAATGGCCCTGGATTTCATGCCCGAAGACAAACTGCGGGAACTCCAACTCCAAAGACTCCGTGCAACCGTCAAGCTTGCCTACGAAAAGGTGCCCCTGTTCCGTGAACGGATGGACGAAAAGGGCGTGAAGCCCGATGACATCAAGACCCTGGCCGACATCAGCAAGGTTCCCTTCAGCATGAAGAAGGACTTACGCGACACCTACCCGTATGGTCTGTTCGCTGTAGATCTGAGCGAGGTGGTTCGCCTGCACGCCAGTTCCGGCACTACCGGCAAACCCATCGTGGTGGGTTACACCAAAGAAGACATGGAAGTCTGGGCCCAAGTGGTCAAGCGCGGGCTTCTCGCCTGCGGGTTCCGCAGCACCGACATCGTGCAGAACTTCTACGGTTACGGACTGTTTACCGGCGGTCTCGGCATCCACGGTGGCTTTGAAGCGCTGGGAGCGACAGTCATTCCTATCAGCGGAGGCAATACCGAACGTCAGGTGATGCTCATGAAGGATTTTGGCGTCACCGCGGTGGGCGGAACGCCTAGTTACTTTGTCCGTATCATCGACGTAGCCGAAAAGATGGGTGTCGATATCCGCAGTCTTAACGTAAAGCGCGGTATCTTCGGGGCTGAGCCCTGGAGCGACGGCATGCGCGACTACATCGAGGAAAAGACGGGCATCAAGGCCTACGACATTTACGGTCTTTCTGAAATCGTGGGCCCCGGCGTTGGTTGCGAATGCGAATGCCGCGATGGTATCCACATTTTCGAAGACCATTTCTACCCCGAGATTATCGATCCCGAAACTTTAGAACCCCTGCCTGACGGCGAAGAAGGGGAACTGGTCATCAGCACCCTAAGCAAAAAGGCCATGCCCATTTTGCGCTACCGCACCCGCGATATCACCGCTATCGAAAAGACCAAGTGCAAGTGCGGGCGCACCATCCGCCGCATTCGTCGTATCGGTCGCCGTAGCGACGACATGATCATCATGCGTGGCGTGAACGTGTTCCCGAGCCAGATCGAGACGGCACTTCTCCGTGCCGAAAAGGCACTCCCCCACTACCAGATTGTGCTCGACACCAAGAACAACATGGACACCCTGGAAGTGAAGGTGGAAGTTTCCCGCGATATGGTGAGCGACTCCATGGGCGCCATGGAACAGCTGAACAAGAAGTTCAAGCATTCCATCGAACAGATTCTCGGCATTTCCGTGATTGTCACGCTGTGCGAACCGGATTCACTCCCCCGTAGCGAGGGCAAAGCCAAGAGAGTTATCGACAACAGGAAGAAGATGTGATAAGAGGATCTAGAGACTAGGGGCTAGAGGTTAGTGAGAGAATCTCACATTTCGTCAGTCCATAACGGATGGCAAAGCCATGATATTTTTCTCTAACCTCTAAATCCTAGATCCTAACCCCTAAATGTTTTAAAATAGGAGTATCTCAAATGAAAATCCCGCAAGTTTCAGTTTTCGTTTCTAACCGTCCGGGCCGTCTCCAGGCCGTGTGCCGTTCCCTGGCCGACGCAGGAGTGAACCTGCTTTCGCTGACCCTCGCCGACTCCGGTGAGTTCGGCCTTATCCGCCTGATTGTGAACAATCCTGAAAAGGCGGTAGATGTGCTTGCCAAGGCAGGTCTCAGCGCAACCATCACCGACGTGGTGGCCTGCCCTGTGAACGCTGCCATCGGTGGCCTTGCCGAGCTCCTGAGCACCGCCGTCGGAAGCCAGCAGATTGACTACATGTACGCCTACCCCTCTACCCTGAACGGATCCAACATCATGATTCTCCGTTTCCAGGATACGGATAAGGCCATCGAAGCACTGAAGGCCACCAACTTCAAAGCCATTGACAAAGAAGAACTGTTCAAGAACACCTAAACCTTTCAGGCTATTTTGAGTTATCTCTCCGTAGTTCTCATTGCGGTTATTGAGGCCATGGACTGCTTTGCCGTGGCCACTTCTATTGGGCTCGGGCGCTCGGGTGTGTCCCGGTTAAAAGCTGTCGTTCTTGCATTGTCGTTTGGTTTCTTTCAAGGGGGAATGACCCTTGCAGGCTTCTTTTCTGGAACTTTGGCAAAGCACTGGATTCATGATTTAGGCTCGATTATCGCTTGCGCCATCCTTTGTGCGCTGGGAGTCAAGTTTATCTGGGAATCCTTCCGAAAAAAAGAAGATGGTCACAAGATTGCCGACCTTGGATTTGCAAGTATCATAGTACTTTCTCTTGCCACCAGCATCGACGCCCTTACCATCGGCATTTCTTTTGCCTTCGTAGAAATAGACATGCTCTTTGCCACTTTCGCCATAGCGCTAGCCGCGATCCTATTCGGGGTTATCGGTTTTGAAATTGGCTCCAGAACAGCAAAGCTGTTCCGTTCAAACCTGCCTCAGCTATTTGCCGGCATTATCTTGATTGCCATCGGAATCAGGCCTTGTATTCCCTTGTAGCTTTTCGAGCCGATGTTCCAGCATAGCTTGAACTTCGGGTATTAGTTTATCCTTAATTCGTTCCAAATACAAGCACTGGAGCTGTATCATACGGTTGCGGTGCCTACAGGCGTGTTCCTGAATCCAATGGCTCACTGCCTCTTGGCGATTCTGCACCTGGGTCTGCAGGCTCTGCTGAATGTAGGTTCTCTGAACCTCCATATAGCGCTGCATGTTAAAAGGCAAGCGGTAGGTCCGGATAAACTGTTTAAGTTTGACCAGCAAGGAAAGGTTTTCGCCCTTGTGTTCTTGCAGGAATTTCTGCAATTCTTCAAGATGAGACTTAAAAAAAGGCACGATGGCTTTATCGTCTATCTGATAGAGCTCCAGCGCATCCTGTTTCTTTGTAGCTTCATCTACGGCCATGACAACAATTTATGTATTTGTTTCGGGATTTGGGTGCGTTCGTTTCACAAAAAAGCCAAATTTTACATTCTCCAGTGAAACGGGAACATTATCTTGTACAAAGACACGCCCCTCCGTGCCGGGATTCAGCCGGTCGGCGTCTTCACCCCTGAAATTTTTCAGCGACGAGATTTTACAAAGGGACATTCCTTCGGGGGTCATGAACTCCAAGGAATCATCCATAGAGAACTGATTCTTCACATTCACGCGGAAAGAACGGGTCGGTGCGTCGTAATCCAAAATCTGGGCACAGACACAACCCGATGGGGCATCTACGTGGGTAGAATCATAGTTCTGGGGCAAAGGTCCTTTCAAAAATCCCGGCATGAACCCGCGACCATCCACAAAATCCAGAGCATGACGGGCATCCTTCAAATCTGCAGGCGAAGAATCTCCCGATTCCAGTGCATTGACGGATGCATCGATGGCCATACGGTAGGCCCGGACCACCTGGCTCAAATAATAGACCGAACGGGTGCGGCCCTCGATCTTGAAGGAATCCAGACCCGCGCGAACCAGCTCGGGCACAACGTCCAGGGCGCACAGGTCCCGACTGCTCATGAAGTAGGTTCCCCAGGTATCTTCGTCCAGGGCCACCGGCTGGAGTTCCGGCCGGTCCGTCCGCTGCAAGAAGAATTCTCCCTCGTGTTCCTTGTAGCCTTCGCACTGCGGGCCTTCGTTGGCGTAGAGCCGGTAAGGCATACGGCAACTGTTATCGCAAGCGCCCTGGTTGGCATCTCGCCTGGTCACCCAGTTCGAAAGCATGCAACGGCCCGACATGGCCATGCACACCGCCCCATGGACAAAGACTTCCAGTTCCAGGTCCGGTATTCTTTCCTTGATTTCCAGAATTTCAGACAACCGAAGTTCACGGCTCAAGATGATGCGGCGAACCCCCAGGTCTTTCCAGAATGAGGCGGTCAAGTAGTTGGTGGTGTTGGCCTGCACGGACAAATGAACTTCGGTCTGA
Source organism: Fibrobacter succinogenes (assembly GCA_902768715.1). Taxonomy (GTDB): domain Bacteria; phylum Fibrobacterota; class Fibrobacteria; order Fibrobacterales; family Fibrobacteraceae; genus Fibrobacter; species Fibrobacter succinogenes_L. The sequence continues at coordinate 19,343 of CACXMH010000042.1, forward strand.
GGAGAAACTTTCCGGAGCCAGCCTACAAAACCGGGATCCGCCACAATCAAAGCGTCCGGCTTCAACTCCAGGGCGGCAAGCAGAGCCTTCTGGAATGGCTCTACCTTGGTGTTCCGGGGAATCACGTTACTGGTCAAGTAGAACTTTTTCCCCTGACCATGAACGTAGGCAACACCCTCTGCCAGGTCATCCAGGTTCTTGAAACCGTTTTCGCGGGCCCGCAAAGAAAAGGCGGGCTGGCCTGCATATACAGCATCGGCCCCGTAGGCCAAGGCGTATTTCATGCGGGAGAGATCCCCCGCCGGCGCAAGCAATTCAGGCTTTTTCATAAATTGTTACCACTTGAACCCGGCCCTCAGGTAAACCTTCTTGTCGTCGAATAACGTCACTTCGCCAAGGAAGCTCACGAACTGTCCTTCGTAGCTCAGCGCAGGCGTCAGGGAGTAAAGCATTTCCGCACCTTCCAGATACTTCTTGTGAATCTTCATGTGGTTATGGAGAGGAGTAGTATCGTTTATGGCGCTGCCGTAATCCGTGCCCTTCCAGAACCAGGTATTCCGGATTCCTGCAAAGATGTGATTGTCCAAGCGGGCAAAGACGCTCCAGTCCACCGTACGGCTATTGGGGCCGGCCTGATTCCCGAG
>CACXMH010000043.1 GCA_902768715.1 Fibrobacter succinogenes
CAACGTGAAGGGCATTGTCAGCGTAGATAGCGTGGTGGTCACCGAGGTGAACGACAAAACCATCGGGGCTGGCCACGTGGGCGTGGGCATTGCCGAAGCCAACCTGGAAAAGTTCAAGTTCCGCATCGACTCCGTAGTGGTGGACGGCGCATTCGCCCATCTGGACCTGTACAAGGGCGGAAAGACCAACATCGACGTGCTGCTCACTCCCAAGGGCAAAGCCGCCAAGTCAGACACCGTAGCCGCTGATTCCAATGCGGTTCCGCTGGATTCCCTGGTAGCCCCCGCACCTGATGCTTCGGCGGACTCTACAAATACCGCCAAGGCCGAACCCGCCAAAAAACTGGACGCCATCGTCACAAAACTCCTGGTGCAAAACACCACCGTCACCGCCAACGACTACACCCTTTCCAAACCATTTAACTACAAGGTTTCCGCCATCACGGTAAGCGGCTCCAACATCAATTTTGACAAGCCCTGCAATGTAAACGTGAGCGCCGCCTTCCCCGAAGGAGGCTCCGTGTCCGTCAAGTACAAGGGCGCCATCAACGACATCGGCACCATGGACGCCTACGTAAGCGTCAAGAACCTGGCCCTCAAGCATTTCAGCAGCTACAGCTTGCACTTTACGGGCTATCCCATTACCGCAGGAACCATGGCCTTCGCCAGCGACAACAAAATGAACAACTTCAATGTCGATAGCAAGAACACCATCGACATCTACAACATTGAGGTTGGCGACAAGGACGACAGTGTAGATCCGGAATACCCCGTGCCCATGAAGGTTGGGCTCTACGTGCTCAAGGACAAAGATGACAAGATCCAGTTCGACGTTCCCGTAAAGGGCAACCTGAAGGACCCGGAGTTCTCTTACCTGAAAATCGTGTGGGACACCATCACGAAACTGCTGGTGAAGGTGGCCCTCTCCCCCATCAAGATCGTGGGCAACGTGGCCAACACGGGAGCCTCTGCCGTGGGCCTGAACCTGGGCAAGGACGACGAAATCCTGATTGACGTTTCCAGCGGGACATTTACCAGCGAGCAGTTCGCCAAGGCCTCCAAGATGACCGAAGCCCTGACCAAAGATCCGAAGCTTACCCTCACCTACACCCAGTACTACAATCCCGCCAAAATCCTGAAGGAACACAAGCTCCACAAGTTGAAACAGGAATACTACAAGCAGAAAGAAGGCAAGGCAAGCCTCAACGAAATTGACGAGAAGGCCGCCGCCGAAATCAAGGACTGGGACTCAAACTTCAAGGCATTCGCCCGTGAACACGACAAGGACTTCGACGGCACAGCCATGGAACACGACCTCACCGACCTGGCAAGCAAGCGCAACCAGGAACTGCTGAACGTGCTCAAGCAGCAGAAGGGCGTCACCGCCAAGAACGTAAAAGTCCAGACCGCCAAGGGTCTGAACAGCTACCGCGGCAAGCCCATGTACAAAGTGACGGTGGACGTGAAGTAGTTGCGAGGTGTGAGGTCGGGGCTAAAGCCCCTTTGAGGTATGGGCGACATAGGGACAGGAAAGCGTCGAGAAAGCGAGCATCAGCCCCGTAAATCATTACAAGAGTCTAGTGCGAGCAGTCAGTAAAAGGGGGGAAGAATCCCCCTGATTACAGCCACGGCTCGACACGAACGTGTCATCCTGAGCGAAGCAGCGAAGATGCGAAGTCGAAGGATCTAGCCGTGTCTTCCATCACCCCCTCGCCTAGGGGCTCCGCCCCTAAAACCCCGTAAGGCGAAATACCGTGAAACCGTACCTGCACGAAACTATCATGGCTGAGCCGCATAACAGAATTCAAGAAGACTCTTGCGGATTTGAAGAAAAATGTATATATTCATGAGACAGGTTACATACACATTTTCGAATCCAAGTTAATTAAATGAAACGGCCATTAATTTTAATCGTTATTTTCATACTCACTGGATGTGGTGGCGGAAATAAATGGGCTATTCGCAACTATGATGGGACTCGCTACCCCAAAACAGATTATTGTGAAGTAAGGACATTTCATTCTCAGTACTGGTTTGAAAAATGGCTAAATGAAGAATTTCATCCTAACGAATACGCTCTAGTTGGTAGTACAAACTGGACTTCAAAAACAGGATTTAGAGAGAAACACGCCATAAAAACTTGTAAAAATTTAGGAGGCGACATGGCAATCCTTTTAGATAATGGTGTGAAATATATGGAATCCTATAATTCTATCATTGTCACTAATACAACTTATTTCATACATCATACCGCATCGTATTCCGGATATACCATGCTTTTATTCAAAAGAAAATAAACAAAACAAATCCGTCTTTTTAGCCCTCTTTTCGAGCCGAGGGAACACCGTGACCGAGGCGAGTCCTGCTTCGCGATATATCTTTTCGAGGGGAGCGGGCATAGGCGCTAAGCAAAAAATCCGGAGGGTAGCGGCAAACGAAGTGAAAACGCGACTGACGGCTTTTTGCGTGCGAACTGTGCCCGTGGACCTCGCATTTTTTATGGGGGCGTTGCGGGGGTGGGGACAAAGTCCCAACTGCTAGGCTCAAAAGTAGGTCTGCAAGCAGCCCTGTTTTATTCGCCTTACGCAGTTGTCCCCCGCAGGAGGGGTAGCGGCAGCCCCGACTAGACCCATTCGACTTCGGCGCACGGCGCCTTCGCTCAGGGTGACACAGTCGGGGCTGAAGCGAGGGGAGTGCCCTCCCCTTTTTTACTATATTATGCGCCGTTATGAGCGAAGAACTGTGTGCGAATTTTTCCCAGAAGGTGCAGGAAATCGCAAAGGCCCCCAAGTACAGGGGCGCGATTTTCCAGATTGAAGCCGACGAGAAGGGACTTGCCCTTGTAGATGTGAAGGAAGCGAGCCTGAAGGTTTACCTGATGATAGACCCGGAATGCGACAAGATTCTGGAGACCCGGTTCTTCACCTACGGCGGGCCCATCTTTACAGCACTTGCCGACACCTTCTGCAAGAAAATCCAGATGGTCACGGTGGAAGAAGCCTGCGCCATCACCGCCGAAAGCCTGGAACAGGACCTGCGGGACACCCCCGACGTGCCGGCTTTTGACGCCTCCGCTCCGGAACTCAAACAAATGAACACGCTTATCCAGCGGGTTCTGGAGGCCTATCCCGAAAAGAAGGCCACCGCTATTTTGGTCCGCGAGAAGATGGAGCGCATCAAGTACCGCACCCAGACCGCCGAGGGCCGTGCCGAGGCCGACGCCGAATGGAACGCCCTCACCAAGCCGCAGAAAATCGAAAAGATCGAAGCCTGGCTCCACCAGTCCGTCCGAGGCATGCTCCAGGGCGACGGCGGCGACCTGGAAGTGCTGGATCTGACCGACGACAACCGCCTGAAAATCCGCTACCAGGGTGCCTGCGCCGGTTGCGGCTCTGCCATGGGCGGAACGCTTTTCTACATCGAAGACGAACTGAAGAACAACGTCTATTACAACCTGATTGTAGAACCCGAAGACCCGCTGGACAATATCCCGCCCAACCCGAATCTGCCAGGCCTCGACGACAACAACCCGCCGGCAAGTTTGTTTTAGAGTGTGAAATGTGTGATGTGTAATGAGAAATGATTAATCTCACACTTCACATTCCACACTCCACATTAATCTCGCCTCGTGCCCCTCAAGCGGATCCTCGCCTTCGCGAGGATGACATTCCTCGAACCATATTTTCTATATTTTATCCTGTAAATCACAAAGGAAAAATCATGTCCGAAGAACTCGTTTTGAAATTCGTTGACCCGAAGCCCATGCGCTACGGTGAAAACTCCCACCAGTCCGCCGTCTTCTACCGCGACCCGACCTGCACCGAAGCAAGCCTCGCCACCGCGAAGCAGCTGTGGGGTAAGGAACTTTCTTACAACAACATCGTGGATGCCGACGCGGCTCTCGAAATGGCCCGCGAATTCGCAGACGAAAATGCGGTCGTTATCGTGAAGCACATGAACCCCTGTGGCCTTGCTACCGGCAAGACACTGCGCAACGCCATGGAAGCCGCCTGGGAAGGCGACCCGGTGTCGGCCTTCGGTTCCGTGATTGCCGTAACCAAGAAGGTGGACCTGAAAACCGCCGAATTCCTGAAGGGCAAGTTCGTTGAAATCCTTCTCGCCCCGGCATTCGACAAGGACGCTCTGGAATTTTTGAAGAACAAGTCCAAGGACATTCGTCTCCTTGAAGTGGGCAAGATCAAGAAGGCCACCCGCTGCAAGGTCTATAAGCACGTGATTGGCGGCATGCTGGTTCAGGACCGCGATGTAGATGTTTACGAAAAATTCGAATGCGTCACCAAGAAGAAGTTCGCAAAGAACAAGGAAGCCCTAGCCCGCTTTACCTGGATCGTGACCAAGCACACCAAGTCCAACGCCATCGTCATGGGTTACGAATACGCACGCGGCTACTTCCAGGTCATCGGCCTTGGTCCCGGCCAGCCGAACCGCATCGATAGCAACCTCCGCCTCTGCCAGCCCCGCGTCCGCGACAACGTGGCCCGCATGAAGGCCGCCCAGAAGTTCTTCAACGAAAAGGGCAAGTGCATCGACAAGGCCGGCCTCAAGGCTCTGGAAAAGAAGGTGTTCAGCGAAGTCGTCATGGGCTCCGATGCCTTCTTCCCCTTCCCGGACAACGTGGAAGCCGCTGCCAAGGCTGGCGTCCAGTACATCGTGCAGCCGGGCGGCTCCAAGAAGGATAACCTCTCCATCGAAGCTTGCGACAAGCTTGGCGTGGCCATGGTATTCACCGGCATGAGGCATTTCCGTCACTAATCCCGCAGGTTTGGCCATGATTCCCGCTTCGCAGAAAGAGATGAACCAGAGAGAAAAGGACCTCTATTACGCCGTCCTGTCCTTCTTGAAGTCCGTGCGCAAGGCGGGAAAGACCACCAACGTGGAATGGAACGCCTACAAGGAGAAGCTCCTGAAAATCGCCCCCAGCGACGACATGGGCAAGGCCGCCGACATGTGGACCATGGACAACCTGGACCAGTTCAGCCCCGACAAGACCCAACTGCCGCCCCTGAACGACATGGACGCAGTGGCGCGGATTTCCCCGAAGTTCGCCTCCCAGCTCATGGAAGCCATGTACTACGGCATGCTGAACCTGACCCAGGCGAACCTGATTTCCGACGAAATCCAGGACGCCGACCCCGAATGCGTCTCCACCGCCTCCCTGGAAGAACTGCTGGTGAAACTCTGGATCGGTAACGCCAAGAGCTACCGGAAAGTGGTGACGAATTAATTCGGAATTCAGATTTCGGAATTCGGAATTGACCGATGAGTAAAATGCAAGTGTGTCATCCTGAATGCGAAGCATGAAGGATCCAGTCCAAGGGAACCGACGAGCACTAACTGGCAAAAAGGGGAAAGCCTTCCCCTCGCTCGCACTTCGTAGCTCGCTACCCCTTCTCCTAGGGGACACCCCTAAAACCCCGTACCTTAAACCTCAAAGCGAATGAAATGAGCGAACAGCAACGAGTAAGAGTCATAGGTGGTGGACTTGCAGGCTGCGAGGCGGCACTGCAACTGGCTAGCCGTGGTTTCAAGGTAGATTTGTATGAGATGCGCCCGGTGCGGCAGACCCCTGCCCACAAGGACGGTCATTTGGCGCAGCTCGTCTGTTCCAACAGTTTCAAGGCCCTGGGCATCACGAGCGCTCACGGACTTTTAAAGCAGGAGCTCACCATGCTGGGGAGCTTTCTGCTGGACAGCGCCCGGGAAGCGGCTGTTCCCGCAGGAGATTCCCTGACGGTAAACCGCGATATTTTCAGCGAATCGGTGGAGAAGAAGATTGCGGAAAGCAAGAACATCACCCTCCACCGGGAAGAAGTCACGAGCCTAGCTGGGGACTGCCCCACCCTCGTCGCGGCGGGGCCGCTGGCCAGCGACGCGCTCGCCGACGATATCTTCAAGAGGCTGGGTAGCGAGCGCCTCCATTTCTTCGACGCCATCGCCCCTGTGGTAGAGACCGACAGCATCGACTTTGACCACGCCTTCTATATGAACCGCTGGGAAAAGGGCGAGACGGCGGACTTTATCAACTGCCCCCTGGACAAGGAAACCTATACGGAGTTTGTCCGTAAACTGTGCGAGGCCGAAGCCGTGGAGCCCCGCCCCTTCGAAAAGAACGAACTGTTCGAGGGCTGCTTGCCCGTCGAAGAAATGGCCCGCCGCGGCTACGAGACACTCCGTCACGGCCCCATGCGCCCCATCGGCCTCGGACTAGGCAACAATGGGCATCTGTGGTACGCGGTAATACAGCTCCGGGCCGAAAACAAGCAGAAGACGCTTTTCAACATGGTGGGTTTCCAGACGCGACTCAAGTGGGGCACGCAAAAAGAAATCTTCACCATGGTGCCGGCCCTGAAGAATGCGAAGTTTGCCCGTCTGGGCTGCATGCACCGCAATACCTTCATTGAATCGCCCAAGTTTTTGGACGCCACTTTAAGATTGCGGCCGGATTTGGAATGCGCCAAGGACATTCCGCCCACCTGGTTCGCTGGGCAGATTACGGGCAGCGAAGGCTATACAGAAGCGGTAGCCACCGGCTGGTACGCCGCCTGGAACATGGCCCAGACCATTCTGCACGGGCATGCCGACCCTCTCCCGGACGAGAGCTGTATCGCCTCCCTCATGAACCGCCTTGTGGAAGAGAATGAGGATTTCCAGCCCATGAATTTCAACTTCGGGCTACTTCCCCACCACGAGGGACTCAAGAAAAAGAACAAGAAAGAGATTCTGGGCGCCCGTGCGGTCGAAGCCGTGCGCAAGTGGATTGCGGAACGCCGCTCCTTCGAATACCCGCCTAACGGAATTCAGGAAGCCGCTCAACCTTAGCAAATCTCTTGGTGGCGGCGTCCAGTTCAAAAAACCGCTCACAGTCGCCCAACGAAAGCATCACGAACTTGGGCGTAAGCACCTTCAGGTACTTATTCAGCTGAACCTGCAAAGCCTCCCAGGTGTATTCGCCGGGAGCCTTGCATTCCACCAAAAGCCAGGGTTTCGCCTGGTCGTTCCCGTTGCGGAAATCGTGCACCACGATATCCACCCGGTCATCCGTCTTGGGGTCCACGGAACTCAGGCCGAACTCCACCGTTATCAGGTGGGCAGGGACCTTCACCTCTTCCAGCAGAAAACGGATTGTGGCCTGACGCACCCGCTCTTCGGGGGTGTCGGGCACATCCTTCTTGCGGATGGGATCGTATATCGTTCCGTGGGTCATGACATTAAAAATACTTTTTAATCAAACGTTCTCGTAATGTCCTTTACACGAAAGGATATCGATAAACTCGCCGTTAATTCGATAAATCAAACGGTTGGCATTGTCATCAGTCATCCACCTCAATAAGTTCGTGTTCAACGCCCTTGCCGGCGTTCAACTGCTCGATACCTTTCTTGAGGGCTTCGATGTCGTTTGCGTTGTAGCGGACGGAGGGTTCGCGAACTTCGAAGGGGATGCGACGTTCGTTGATGACGTTTTTCACGAACATATATATGGCGGCAGACGTGGACAGCCCTACATTGCTGCAGAACTTGTCGAAACTTTCCTTGTCCTTGCTGTCGATACGTGCGGAAACTGTAGCCTGTGCCATAAGCGACTCCTTTTTTATGCAAATATACAAATTTTGCACAAAAATTGCAATATTTTTCATTATTTTTACGCAATTATATGCAAATTTCTGCAAATTGCAAAAATTATCTCAAAATCAATATTCTCACAACAAGCACACTCTTTTTTATAAGTTTTCTATTCCATCGCGGCATTTTTAAGTTATTTTTAGATTGGACATATTAGAGAGTTTAGCTCTTGTTCTCTAAGTGAAATCTAGACAATTTCCATTGACTGAGAACGAGGCGAACGCTCACGCAGGTATGCCGTTTTGCGGCGTATCTCGGTTTGCTGTACCAGCCCTCAAGGCTGGACTTTGGTCGTATAGGCCAAAAGCAACAGCCCTTTTGGGGCGTGGGTCGTTTGCGTTTATCAGTCAGAGGCAGTCTAGAGCCCCACTTAGGTAAATGCAACGATCTGCGCCTTTTTTGTTTTCTTTCAAATTAGGTGCAGTCATTGCCGAACGGGGCGAACTCCATAGATGTATACGATGGAGGCTGCGATGGCTAAGGAAATGGAATTTCGAGAACTTATGGCATTAGCCAAAGACGTTTTGGAAAATGATACGCCATATTACAGAAATCGAAATGTTATTGACGCGCTATTTAAACTGAAACCAGATTTACCTTATCAGGAGATTGTTTATGTTCGTCTCGCTGTAATTGATTCCTTTTATTCAACAAATATGAAAAAACATATAGGTGGGATGGAAGAATTGGCTAAGGTGATAGCAGACATGTCTGAAGACGATGACGACTTGAAAAAGAAAATTAGCCAATATAAGATGTCGTTAAACCAGCCTGACATAACGGACTTATTCGAAAAATCTTTCGGAAGCCCCTCGGCAAAGGCCCCTTCTCTAATCAGCAAGTATTTTTACTTCCTTACGGAGCACAACTTCCCGATAGAAGATTCCCTTTTAAAAGAAAACATAAATAGGGTTTTGGGGTTTTTCGGATATGAGTTTCCAATGCATTCAAAAAATGAACATAAGGCAACCTTAATAGGGGATCTTTTAAAATTTGAGCCAATAAAAGATGATTATAGCTCTTTTGACAATCTTGTTTGGTTGTATGGAAAAATATCAAAAAAATCTTTTTCTTTAATCATGGATAATATAAAAGAAAAAGACGCTATGCGGGCAAAACAAACCGCCTCCAAAGATCTCAAAAAATTTTGGACTTATGCTGATAAAATTACAGAAGAATATAACAACAATCATCCTAATCAAAAGTTTAAGTAGCAAGGAGGCTTAATCATGAAAATCACTAAACTCTACTTAATCATTGTCTCCTTGGTTGCGTTGCTTGCAAGCAATGCGATTGCGGCGGCATGGACAGGTTCTATGTCTGAACCAGAGAACATGAAAAAAATTGACGGCAAGTCTTTCTATGTCATCACAACTGCCGATGAACTTGCTTGGTTTGCTGCTCAAGTGAATGGTGGAAAATCGACCATAAATGCAGTACTTGCAAATCATATTGTCTTTGGAAAAGACAATAGCACAAAATGCTCAGTAAAATGGACTCCCATCGGCAAAGATACACAACATCAGTTTGCAGGTATCTTAGACGGAGCGGGATACACAATTTATGGAATTTATGTGGATGGCGTATCCATCGCAGGAATTGTTGGAGTTTTGAAATCAGGTGGCGTTGTAAAAAATTTAAGAACGAATTCGGGCTCTATTAGAGGAAGTTTTCGTGCGGGCGGTTTTGTTGCTCACAATGAAGGCTTAATTCAAGATGTCGAAAACAATAATAAGGTGGAAGCCGTATATAAGAAGGAAGATTCAACATCCATCTACATAGGTGGGATTGTGGGGCATAACAATGGAACAATCACTACCTCATTTAATAAGGCATCTGTTAAAGATACTGATACACCTACTAGACTCAACATGATTCAATGTTCTGGTGGTGTAGTCGGATATAATACAGGTTTGGTGGATAAAAGTAAAAATAGTGGCAGCGTAACTCTTCCAAAGATTTACGCTCAAGTATCTTCCTTCGCCGGCGGAATCGCAGCATCTAACAAAGGTATCATTAGAAACTGCTCGAATAGTGGCAATTTATCTTCAAATCATGGATTTGCAAATACAACCTCTTACGTAGGCGGTATAGCTGCATACAATATTAGTTCAATTAACAACTGTGCTAACACAGGGAGTCTATCTGCAATCTACAACTCTACTTACTCCAATATCAGTGCCTATGTAGGCGGCATTGTGGGGTACAATGAAACTTCTTCTGCAGAAGTGAAAAACTCCTATTCACTAGCATTATCTATCGGAACTTTAGGAACACGAGGCGGCGTCGCTGGAAAAAATACAAGTTCTGCTCAAATCATTAACAGTCATTATGATTCAGATATAATTGCCGCTTGTTCTGCTTTGGGTACAGTTTGTTCTGCAATAGGGTCTAAATCGGGGACAGTCACAAATGTTTCTGGCATGACGACGGCTAATATGCAGAAAGACCAATTCGCCTGGATATTGAATACGACGAACGGAACAGAAACTAACAGCGGAGTATGGACTCGTACAACGGGCTATCCTGACTTCGCAAAAGATTCTAATCTTCCGATATATAGGGTCGTGTTTAACGACGATGGTGCAACATCAAATCGCTACACCAATTACAAGGGGCTTGCAACATTCCCTGAAAATCCAGAACCTGCCGAAGGCCTCGTATTTATGGGTTGGTACAACTTAGAAAATGTTAGAGTCAAGCCAGCAACGGTATTTTCGTCAGACCAAACAGTCAATGCCGTTTACATGAATGCGACAGACATTTACTGGACAATTAATTTCTTCAATACAGATGTCAATTCAACGTTGTTGGAAACAAAACAATATCAACATGGCAGCACTGTCGCTTATGAGGGAGAAACTCCCATAAAAGAAACGACGGCAAAATACACCTACACATTTAAAGGTTGGAACGTAGAGCCGACAAATGCCGTTGAAGACTTTGATTACTATGCAGTTTATGATTCAACCATTCGTTCCTACTCGATTATTTTTAAAGACTATGATGGTTCGGAAATTAGTAGCAGTGCGTTTGAATATGGCACGATTCCCAGTTGCAGTAAAACACCCTCGCGAACTGCAACGGCAGAGTGGACATATACACATAAAGGATGGAAGCCCGCACTTGATTATGTAACCGAGTCGACCGCATATACAGCCACCTATGATTCCACTAAAGTAGAATACAAAGTTACCTTCATGAACGGAGTCGATATCGTTGACGAACAGATGGTCCCTTATGGTGATGCCGCCACTGCACCGACGAACGTGACTCGCGAAGGATATAGGTTTACTGGCTGGAATACGTCTTTCTCAAAGGTTACGGAGAATTTGACCGTAAAGGCTCTATTTGAGGAACTGGCAACCTACATTGTTAAGGTTCTTGATGGGGACGGAACAAAAATTGATAGCGTAAAAATTGTGGAAGGAGAATCTTACACATTGCCAACAGCTCCGAATAAGAATGGCTACACCTTTGATGGCTATTATAATGGAAAAACTAAGCTAGGGGTTGCCGGTGATGCAATTCCCGTTACGGAAAACATTATAATTACAGCCGTATATACAAAAAATCCAGAAAGCAGTTCTAGCTCTGTTGTAAAATCAAGCTCCAGCAGTGCAAAGTCGAGTTCTAGCAGCATTCCGAAATCTTCAAGTTCTGTTGCAAATTCAAGTTCCAACAGTGCAGTGTTGAGTTCTAGCAGTATTTTGAATTCTTCAAGTTCTGTCAATAGCAGTAGTTCTGCAAAAAATTCTAGCAGTCAGGTTGAATCCAGTTCTAGCATGGAAACGAATACCGTTTACTCGATGGTTAAAGCAACGCCGTTCTCCATTCACATTCAAAACCAATCAATCCATATTTCTGCCGCTCCATTAGGCTCTGCATACGCAATATTCGACCTGCAGGGGCGTGTTCTCAAAAAAGGCCGTGTTGAATCCGTGAATTTCAATATTCCAATGGCAAAGGCAGGGAATTATTTAATTCGAATCGAGAGCCATACCCAACGCATCTGCATTAAGTGAATGTTTGATCCGATTAACGAGAGAGGCGGACAGCAAGTCCGCCATCTTTTCGTTATAGGGGTTTTAGGGGCTGCGCCCCTAGGTGAAGGGGTGATGGAAGACCCGGCGTGGACCCTATCGGTCGCAGGGCTCCCTCCAGGGTGACATCAACTAGAAGCCGGGGCTGCAATCAGGGGGAGACCTCCCCCTCTTGACAAACACCGCATCTGGAACTATATTTCGAGACATGAACAAATTCTTTGGACAGAACATCGCAGCAACTGCAATCGCAGCAAGCCCGGCAGCAGCCCGAGCTATTGTGGGGCTGTCCAGAGAAACCAAGGTCTGTAAGGCATAACGCCAAAATCCAGATAACAAGTTTCAAGGGCAGCCCCGTAAAAGGCTGCTTTTTTCATACCCAAAACCATTAACTTAAAGAATTTTCACTGTTTTATTATTCTATAATTACGCCGTAAAACAAGTGATTTTTCGACAACTCCATAGGAGCATAAAATGCGCAGAAGACTTTTGAGCGAAGGTGCCAAGGAACTCTCTTACGAAATCCGCGAGATCGTGAAGAAGGCGAACCAGCTCAAGGCCCTGGGCCTCCCCATCCACTGGGAAAACATCGGTGACCCTATCGAAAAGAAATGCCAGCTGCCCGACTGGATCAAGGATATCGTGGTGGACCTGGTCAAGACCAACCGCAGTTACGGCTACTGCCCCTCCAAGGGCATGCTGGAAACCCGCGAATTCCTGGTCAAGGAAAACAACAAGCTGGGCGGCGCGCAAATTAGCGTGGACGACATCCTGTTCTTCAATGGTCTGGGTGACGCCATCGCCACCATCTACGGTCTCTTATCGATGAACACCCGCATCATCGGACCGGCTCCGGCCTACTCCACCCACAGTTCCGCCGAAGCGGCACACGCCCACACGGCCCCCATCACCTACAGCCTCCAGCCCGAAAACCACTGGTACCCGGACCTGGAAGAACTGGAAAACAAGGTGAAGTACAACCCCAGCATCGCGGGCATACTCATCTTGAACCCGGACAACCCGACGGGCATGGTCTATCCGCTGGATATCCTCAAGAAAATCGTGGATATCGCGAAGCGCTACAACCTGTTCATCATCTGCGACGAAATCTACAACAAGATTACCTACAACGGTGCCCACGCCTACGCCCTGGCCGAATACATCGGCGACGTTCCGGGCATCGCGCTCAAGGGCATTTCGAAGGAATACCCCTGGCCGGGCGCTCGTTGCGGTTGGGCCGAATACTACAACCGCGACAAGGACGAACAGTTCGACGCCTTCTGCCGCGCTATCGACAACGCGAAGATGGTGGAAGTCTGCTCCACCACGCTCCCGCAGATGACAATCCCCCGCGTTCTCGGCGATCCGCGCTTTATCGAGCACCGCACCGCACTGAACGAGAAGATTGGCCGCCGTAGCGCCATCATCAACGAAATCCTTTCGGACATTCCGGAACTGTACTTCAACCCCACCTACGGTGCGTTCTACAACACCATCATCTTCCGCGAAGGGACGCTGAACAGCCACCAGACGCTGAAAATCGACAACCCGATCATCAAGAAGAAGGTGGAAGAATGGTGCAGCAAGACCACGAACCTGGACTACCGCTTCGTGTACTACCTGCTGGGCGCGAAGGGCATCTGCGTGGTGCCCAGCACCAGCTTCTGCACCGACCTCAAGGGCTTCCGCGTGACGCTCCTGGAAGAGGACGAAGAGGAACTGCGGGAAGTGTTCACCACCATCCACGACGCCATCGTGGAATACCTGCACTCGTAATTGTCGCAAACAAGTTAAAAGAAAAGTCGCTCTTTCGAGCGACTTTTTCTATTGGACTTCCGCTTCTGCAGATGCTGGCTTTATAGGCAGCGGAGCGAAGGGCGGTTCCAGTTCGATGCTGATGGGGCAATGGTCCGAACCCATAACCGTCGTGTGGATTTCGGAACGGACCACGTTGGGCATCAGGGCCTCATCTACAAAGGCATAGTCCAGACGCCAACCCACGTTCCTGCCCCGTGCGCCAAAGCGGTTGGACCACCAGGAGTAAACGTCCCGTGTATCCGGATGCAGGTTGCGGAAGGAATCCACAAAACCGTGCTCCACGTACTTGTCCATCCAGGCGCGTTCCACGGGCAAGAAGCCGCTCACGTTCTCGTTTTCCTTGGGACGGGCAATGTCTATTTCCTTGTGGCAGGTGTTGTAGTCGCCCACCGTAAGCACGTGCTTGCCGTCGGCAATCCAGCGCTCAGAATTTTCCAGAAAGGCGTCGTAAAAACGGAGCTTGTAATCCAGGCGGTCATCGCCGGAGCCGCCATTAGGGAAGTAGATGCTGTTGAGCACCCAGTCCGGGAACACGAGCTGCAGCACGCGGCCTTCGACGTCAAACTCTTCGATATCGAAACCGTAGTTCACCGCGTCGGGCTCGATCTTTGTAAGCACGCCTACCCCGCTGTAGCCCTTTTTGCGCTGGCAGGGGTTCCAGTAGGCAAAGTAGCCTTCGGGCTTGGCCATGGATTCCGGAATCTGCTCTGTCTCGGCGCGGACTTCCTGGAGGCACAGGATATCGGGATTGGTCTCGTGGAACCAGTTTTCCAGCCCCTTCTTGAGGGCGGAACGGATTCCGTTGACGTTCCAACTGTAAATGTTCATTACTTACCGTTCTTTATTTTACGGTATAAAGATATAAAAAAAGAAACCCGACGTTGAACGCCGGGCTCTTACACCCAAGTCCGATACCCTAGACTACCACTCAATGTCGAGGGTAAAAACAAACCTGTATTTTGAAAATACACTTCTTTTTGTGAAAAAGCAAGTTTCTATATTAAAAACATGACTAAAAATTATTCCAACTTGGACGAATATTCCGACCTTTTGGCGAAAAACGCCAAAAAAGCAAGCAAGAACCTGCGCACCCTCTCCGGCGAAAAGCGGAGTGCCGTGCTGAACCTGGTGGCAAAGTTGCTCCGGGAACACAAGCCGGAAATCCTTGCCGCCAACAAGATGGACCTTGAAGCCGCCGCCGGCAAGCTGGACGACGCCAAGATGGACCGTTTGACCCTGAACGACGCCCGTATCGAGGCCATGGCCAAGGGCGCCGAAGAAATCGCCGCCTTTACCGACCCGCTGAACCGGGTGCTGGAAAGCCGGGAACTGAAGAACGGTATCAAGATTAGCCGTATCGCCGTACCTATCGGTTCTGTGTTCTTTATTTTTGAAAGCCGCCCCAACGTGACCATCGACGGCGCTTGCCTCTGCTTTAAGGCTGGCAATGCCGTGATTTTGCGTGGCGGTAAGGAATCCCTCAACTCCGCCAAGTGCCTCGCTGGAATCTTCCACAAGGCCCTTACCGAAAACGGCATTGACGAAGACGCCGTGCAGCTGGTGACCGAAACCAGCCACGACCTGGTGGGCATGCTGTTGCAGCGTAGCGACTGCATCGACCTGGTGATTCCCCGCGGTGGCGAGCGCCTGATCCGTGCGGTAGTGGAACAGAGCAAGATTCCCGTGATCAAGCACTTCAACGGCATTTGCCACGTGTATATCGACAAGTCCGCCGACATGGACAAGGCGGAGAACATCTTGATTAACGCGAAGACACAGCGCACCGGTGTGTGCAACGCTATGGAATGCGTCATCATCGACCGCCATATCGACGCGGCCACTACGAAGAAATTGCTTGATTGCCTCGCCGACCGTGGCGTGGAACTCTTCGGAAACAAGGACGCCCAGAGCCACGACAGCCGTATCAAGGACATCGGCGACGACAGCAATTACCACCACGAATACCTGGCCCTCAAGGCAAGCGTCAAGTTCGTCGATAACGTAGCCGAAGCCTGCGAGCATATCGAGCAGAACAGCAGCCGCCACACCGAAGCGGTGGTTGCCGAAGATGCCAGCGTGCAGGATTACTTTGTCGCGAACGTCGATAGCAGCAGCGTGATGGTGAACGCCAGCACCCGCTTTGCCGACGGAGGCGAATACGGCCTGGGCGCAGAAGTAGGGATTTCTACCGACAAGTTGCATGCCCGGGGCCCCATGGGCGTGGAAAGCCTCTGCACCTACAAGTGGGTGCTCCGCGGCAACGGCCAGGTTAGAGGATAGTAGTTGGACAAACAACAAAGTAATCAAATACAATGAACAATAAATGGTCATTTGTTTTCTGCGCACTGATAGCGTTTCTTTTTAACGCCTGTGGCGGAGATTCCAGTTCTTCTGCAGAGGATTCATCCAACAGTTCTAGTTCCTTAGAACAGGAAATCGATTCATGGTGTAACGAACAATTCGGAATTACTGAAACCGATCCATGGGTTGATTCACTACCTGGCAATGATTTCATCGCCAATCATATATGCGATGAACTTAACGAGTATATGAGCAACATGCTAGCGTTCTATGCACGATGCACATCTTCCAGGTACAACAAAGCTCAGAATCATTACGACATTGAAATCGTCACTGAACAGCGCTATATGCATATTCGTGCCAAAGTTTCGAATTGTTCGTATGTGCTAGAAAGCGATGGAGATCTTTCTCCCATGATAACAAACTATGGAGAGAAGTCCCTCGAATCATGTATCTGCAAGGTTGAAAACGATAAAGCATATTACCGCAACGTCATCCCGAAAATTTCCGAAGAAGAATCATCGAGTTCCGTTCCTGAATCGTCTAGCAGTTCTTCATTAAAAGAATCATCCTCATCAGTTTATTCGTCGTCTGTACAAGAATCCAGTTCCTCCGAAGAATCTAGTTCAAGCGTCTGGATTCCGACTGTATTGCCCGAAGGAAAATACAGTTGCAAGGAGTACGATTGCGTTGCAACCGACTACCTAAATCCAGATATAGAGTATGGAGAATTATTGGACTCCCGTGAAAACAAGGTTTATAGAACCGTAAAAATCTTTGACCAGGAATGGATGGCTCAAAACCTGGATTATCGATACGTTTTGAGTGAAACAGATTCCAACAGCTTTTGCTATAACGACAGCCTCGAATATTGTAAAAAATACGGAAGGCTTTATACATGGGCTGCTGCAGTTGACAGCGTCTCTATAGAAAAAAACGGATATGGAACCTGTGGATTTCAGGCACTCTGTAATTTTTCGGAAGACGAAAAGTTAAGAGGTATTTGCCCAGAAGGATATAGAATTCCCAACAAAACGGATTGGATAACTTTATTAGAATCTATTATGACAGGCATTGAAGATAAAGGTTCATACGCTTACTATCATGGGGCGGCAACAAAATTAAGAGACATGAAAACATGGGAAGAAAAGAATTTAGATGCAACCGATGATTTTGGTTTTTCAATGCTTTCCTCAGGTCTTATATACCAAGGCAATTATCAAGGACTCGATGGATATACCGCCTTTTGGAGCTTAGAAGAATCACCTAAAAGCGGAACATTCGCTGGTTATTATGCGTACACCGCTATGAACGAAGAGCTTATCTGGTCAAATATTCTTTGGCATACATCAGAGAAAAATTCAGCACATTCCATTCGCTGCATAAAGGAATAAACATGAAATTCGAAGACCTGATTAAAGAGATTAAATTTGAAGTGGTCGTGGACGGGGTTGCACTTGCGCCAGCAATTGTACAGGATGCCGACAAGGGCGACGTGCTGATGATGGCCTGGATGAACGAAGAAGCGCTCCGCCGTACGCACGAATGTGGCGAAATGGTGTTCTGGAGCCGTAGCCGCAAGGAATACTGGCACAAGGGCGACACCAGCGGAAACGTGATGACGGTGGTGGAATGGGCCGCCGACTGCGACTCTGACGCACTGCTCTTCAAGGTCCGCATGCAGGGCCCGCAGGTTGCCTGCCACACGGGTGCGAGAAGCTGCTTTTTCAAGACTTGCGAAGATTAATCCAACCCAGTCACCCTGGAAGAACCCTGGAGTGCAACGACAGGGGACTGATAGGGTCCATAGATTCTATCACTCCCTACGGTCGCTCCAGAATGACACATAAACTCATCCCTCTGCTAGTACTCTTCTTTGCCAGCATTTCCTTTGCCCAGGATTTTCGCCAGATGGGCAGCAACTACTACGCCTACTCCACTCCCACCGCCAAGTACACCAAGGCTCCCGCCGGTTACAAACCGTTCTATATTAGCCACTATGGCAGGCACGGCAGCCGCTTTCATCAACCCGCCGACCATTATCATTTTCTCTATAGCACTCTTGCAAAAGCCGACTCTGCCGGCAAGCTTACCGACCTGGGCAAGAGCCTGCTGGAGCGCGCCAAATATCTGGACGAATATGCCGCCCCGCGGGCTGGCGACCTGACACAACTGGGAGTCGCACAGCACCAGGGCATCGCCAAGCGCATGGTGAAGAACTTCCCTGAAGTGTTCAAGAACGACGCCTACATCGAAGCCTACGCAAGCACCAGTGTGCGTTGCGTGGTGAGCATGGCGGCATTCCTTGAAGAACTGCGGGCCCAGAAACCGAAACTGGATATCCATCAGGAATCGGGCAAATACCTGATGAGCTTTATCAACCCGCTGGATTTCGGGAAAATCATCAGCGAATCCAACACCCCCGCCTGGCAAAAAGAAAACGAAAAAATGTACAGCCATGTGAATCCTGCCCGCATGATGCACGCCATTTTCAACGATTCGACATACGTACAGAAGAACGTCGACGCGGGCGACCTTCTCAGCAAGATTTACGAAATCGGAAACAGTCTTCAGGGCAGTCCCGAAATCAAGTTCAGCTTTGATGACCTGTGGACCGAAGACGAACTTTTTGCCCGCTGGCGTGCACAGAATGCCTGGTGGTACAGCGTTCTCGGGAACAATCCCTTCGGTAAAAAAGAAGGTCTAGAAAACGCCCGTCCCCTCCTGAAAAACGTCCTTGAAATAGCAGACAAGGTGATTGACGCCGACACCGCCAAAGCAAAGACCGGAAGTCAGCCTGCCGCCACGCTGCGCTTTGGACACGACACCATGGTGTTCCCCTTCGCCGTATTGCTGCAAATGGAAAACGGCTCACGGAATACAGGCGTCGAAATCGCCGAAATGGAAGGCCTGCACAAGGTCTGGCGGGACTACGAAATCAGCCCCATGGCCGCCAACGTGCAGCTTGTTTTTTACAAGTCCAGCAAGAAGGGCTCTCCCATTCTTGTGAAGGCAATGCTCAACGAAATCGAGCAGAAAATGCCCGTGACATGCGAGGCGAAAGATTGCCCGGCAGCTCCGTATTACCGCTGGGAAGATTTTCGTGAGTTCTACGGCAAGATTGCCAACAAGAATTAATCCGCGTTTTCTGTAGTATCGGCAGCTTTAACTGCCTTGGCAGCCTTGGCGGCCTTTTCTGCCGCATGCTCCAGACGGGCCGGCTTGCCGGCGATGTTGCGGATTAGCCCGAACAAGGCGGAAAGTTCATTACGTGTCGGGTGCAGGCGCTGCAAAAGCGTATTGAGAAAGTTGTCCCGCCAGGCCTGGTCGTGGTACTGCCCCGTGAGGTAGCGGTCCATGAACTTCTTGAAACTGTCGATCTGCTCGATGGTGGCAGGTCCCGTTTCGGCAACACCCCGTGTGGTCCGTTTGGCACGGCCCTCGCCGTTGGCCAACGCTCCGCTACGGCAAAGTTCGTACAGGCCTACCGTTACCGCCTGGGCCAAGTTCAGACTCATGAGTCCCGGCACAGGAATCTCGCACTGGTAGGTACAGGCGTTCACCTCTTCGGTCTCCAGCCCGCAAGATTCACGACCAAACACGAGAGCGACGGTTCCATCTTCGGGCAGCAGTTCCGAAAGCCCGGGCATCATGGTGTGCTTGATGGCTGAACCGTAGATGCGGCGGCTGAAGGCCACCGCGCAGGCGCAGTCCCCGATGGCGTCTTCGAACTTGTGGACGATAGTCGCCTTGTCCAGAACCTCGTGGCTGTTAGGGGCCGTGTGGTAAGAGTTTTCAATTACCTTGTC
>CACXMH010000044.1 GCA_902768715.1 Fibrobacter succinogenes
TTAATCATCGGAATCATCGTCGCGGCCATTGCCGTTATCATCTTGCTCGCCTTTATCGGCAAATTCTTCAGCCTCTGGCTCCAGGCCTTGTTTTCTAAGGCGAACGTAAGCATTTTCCAGCTCATCGGTATGCGGCTCCGTAAGGTGCCGCCCCAGGTGATTGTGGAAGCCCGAATCCTCAGCTGCAAGGCTGGCCTTCCCGTCGATACGAACCTGCTGGAAGCCCACTACCTTAGCCGCGGTAACGTGCTCCGGGTGATCCAGGCCCTCATTGCCGCCAACAAGGCCAACATCAAGCTGGACTTTAAGGAAGCCGCGGCCATCGACCTCGCCGGCCGTAACGTGCTGGAGGCCGTGCAGATGTCCGTGAACCCGAAGGTGATTACCACCCCGAAGGTTTCCGCAGTGGCTCTCGACGGTATCCAGCTGCATGCCATTACCCGTATTACCGTGCGCGCCAGCATCCAGAAGCTCGTCGGTGGTGCCGGCGAAGAGACGGTTATCGCCCGCGTCGGCGAAGGCATCGTGTCTTCCATCGGTTCTGCAATAAGCCACAAGGAAGTGCTGGAAAACCCGAACATGATTTCCAAGAAGGTGCTGGCTTCCGGCCTAGACGCAGGGACCGCTTTCGAAATTCTCTCCATCGACATCGCCGACGTAGATGTGGGCCAGAACATCGGCGCCATCCTGGAAACCGACCGTGCCGAGGCAGACAAGAAGATTGCACAGGCCAAGGCCGAAGAACGCCGTGCCATGGCATACGCCGCCGAACAGGAAATGAAGGCGAAGGTCATGGAAATGAAGGCTAAGCTGGTGGAAGCCGAAGCCCAGATCCCCATGGCCATGGCAACCGCACTCCGCGATGGCAAGCTCGGCGTGATGGACTACTACAACCTGAAAAACATCGAAGCCGACACCCAGATGAGGAAGGAAATCGGGGCTGCTCCGGAAGCGAAGTAGTACATGGAAGGATTACTCATCCTCATAGGCATCTGGGTTCTGGATGTCGTCATCAAGAAGGTTGCGGCCAGCAGAAACAAGCGGCAACAGCAACCGACCCAGTACCAGCCGGAAGATGACGGCAGCGAATACGAACCCCAAGACGAAACGCAGGAGCAGCGCCCCCCGCGTTCCCTGCAGGATTTGATCCGGCAGTTCGAAGACGCCCAGAGGCAGGCGACTCAAGGCAATATCGAGCCGCCCACTCCTCCAGTGCAACGCAAGCATGCAGAACAACTGACGCTCCGTGACATCGCAGAGGTGGTCATCGATGTTGATTTTGTCAACCTGGAATTTTTAATGGATTCCTTTGACGTTGACGAAAACACCGCCGCCGAAATGCTGATGGACCTGCAGGCCCACCACATCGTGGGTCACGACATGGGCGAAGGCGACTGCGACGTTCTGGTGCACGACATCGAAGAACTGGACAACTTGCTCAACCGAGAACAACGCACCGCCCAGGAACAGGAAGATTCCCGAAAGAACGAAATCGAGGCCGCACAAGAAGAAACCCGCCGTCAGGAGCTTGAACGCCAGCAGAAACTGAACGCCCTGGAAGAACGGGCCAAGTCCGCCCGGGAATCTGCCGCCGCGTTTACAGGCGAGAATTATGCGGACTCCGAAGGCGACAACGAAACCGCCCAAACGGTCCGTAGGCCCGTCGTATCCACGAGGGACATCGCCGATGTGCGCAAGGGATTCATCTGGGCTAAAGTTCTGGACGAGCCCCGCTTCAAGCGCCGCTGGAGCGCACAATATAGGTGACCGTTCGCACAAAAAACATCAAAAGCCGCGCCCCTGTTGGCACGGCTTTTTCGTTTCTACGCTACAACCTACCGCATGTCCGCAACGCAGCGCACGTACAGTCCCTTGCGGACACTCTCGTCGGTGCGGTTGATGCTCCGGGCCTCGCGCCTAAATTCCCAGGAACGGCCCGTATTGCGCTTGATAGAAGTTGCAGACCAGTAGTGGCCGGTATTGGTCCCGTCGCAATACTGGTCCCAGTCCTTGCAGCCACCCACGCCCATGCTGTTCCAGTCCCACTGGGAGCGTTCCTTCTGAAAATCCCGCCATTCGCCGTCGTCGGGCAGGTGCCAGCCCTTGGGACAGGCCTTCTTGGCCTCGTCGTGGGTATAGAACCGTCCGTATTTCTTGCATAGTTCCATGTCTTCTAGCAGGCATTGGGTCTTGGCGTCCGTCAGCCCGTAGCGGATATTCTGCACCATCCAAATCTTGTCACCCACGATTTTCACCTTGTACTGTCTTTCGTCGCGGGTATCCGTCATGAGCATGTCGTCTTTGGAGATGTTCTTTTCGGCAAGCAGGTCCCGCTCCCCCACACAGCGCACGGCTACCACGGATTCCTTGGGCAGGTTCACCTTCTGGAAGCTCCCGCGTTTCAGGTCCAGCATCAGCGCCTGTATGCCCGACTTTCCGGCATCCCCCGCTATGGCGAAGTAGGCCGCATCTTTCCCCTGGACCTTCGGGTTCTTCTTGGACATGTCGTAATAGCCACGGGTATTTCCTGCAAAAGCCTTGGCATTCTGCTTTTTACGAGGCCCCATGAACTTGTCTTCGGCAAGGTCATTCCATTCCTTCAAATCCGGGAGATGAGTCCCTGCGGGGCAAAGCCCGGACCAGGATTCCTTCTTGTAGAAACTGACCTTCGCCCGGTCCTTAAAATCGGGCTTGCCGTCTAAAGAAACATTGCTCGTAAACCAGTTGAGCTTTCCGGAGGGCATCATCTTGTAGGTGCGTCCGTCGCGGCTGTCCTTGACCGAGGCGGCACAGGCAAATGCAAAAGACAGTGCCACGACCACGGTCAAGCGACCCCAAATTTTCATCATATAAAACCTCAATTTCACCTACAAATATATATCACAAAATAAAAAACGAAACTTACAATAAAATGTTATATGCGGATTGTAAGGCCTGCCGCCCCAGGATACACCCAAAGGGAGAACCTTTCGTCCCGCTTTTTATGGATTTCGATTACCGCAAGGCTCACGCCCGAGCCCACCAGGGCCCCCACCACCACGTCCGTGAGGTAGTGCTTGCCTGCCGCTATCCGCAAAACCCCTTCCAGGGCCGCCGCCGAAAGCGCCCCTGCCCACACCACACCCCTAAAAGGCGACTGGGGGTACATTTCGCTGAACCACTCCCCGGTAAACACCGCCACAGTAAAGGCAGCCGAAGCGTGCCCGCTATAAAAGCTCCCGTAAGCCTCGGCATCTGCCTTTTCGGCCCGCTCTATAGCCTTCCGACTGCCGGAGCCATAGCCGTCCTTGGCATAGACATAGGGCCTGGGCCAAAATTCCATGGAGCGAACCATCAGGTTTATACCCGACTGGAGGGCAAGCGCCTGGGCAAACATCAGGGTAAAACCGGCTGCATCGAGCCCGGAGGCATCCCCCACTCCATAAGAATAACCCGCGAGAGCCAGCGGTGCCACCCCAAAAGCAGCCGCCCACTTGCTCGCCTTGTCTGCAGATTCGCTGTACCGCCCCGCCAGGGGCCTGTCCCAGGGAAGCAGCTCCGAAACCGAACGGTAATCCCCAGGTTCGGCCTTTTCCATCTGGGTGTAGCGGTAGTTGCCAAAGAAGGCCGTGAACGCCGACAAGAATGTGACCGGCATGTCCTTGGACCAGGAGACATCGTAGTGGGCCTCTTCCGGCGCAGGCGTTCCCGCCGCCCACACCATCAGGGGCAAGGCCACCAGACTCAAAAAAAACTTTTTCCACCGCAAAGCGTTCACACCCCCAAACTAAAAAATTATATTGAAGGTATGCCGAGCAAGAACATTACCCGCGAGCCCATTACGCCCTCCATCGAGCTGTTCAACGCCATTTCCGACGAGATGCGCCTGAAAATCCTGATGCTCCTGGACCAGGCCGAATTTACCGTCAACGAAATCAAGGATATCCTGGATATCCACCAGAGCAACGCCAGCCGACACCTCTCCAAGCTTTCGGCCTGCAAGCTCCTGAAAGACCGCCGCGACGGCATCAAGGCCTACTACGGGCTCAGCGAAGAACTTCTGCTTTCGAGCCGTGTCCTTTCGGTCATCCGGGAGGCCTACGAAGACCTGCAAGACAAGGACATCATCCAGTGCCGCGCCGAGCAGGTGCTGCAAGACCGCACCGACAAGACCAAGGGCCAGATCCACAAGCTGGACCAGGCCGGCGGCAGCCTCAAGGCCCAAATCAGCCTGTTCAGCAAGCTCATGACGCCATTCGAAAAGGCGGTAGATATCGGCTGCGGCGAAGGGGGCGACCTTTCGCTGATGCTTGCGAACCGCTGCCAGAACGTCTTCTCCCTGGATTATGACCCCAAGGTCATCAGCGGACTCCAGAGAATCCTCAAGAAAAAGGGCATCGCAAACGTCACCCCGAAGGTGGCGGACATGCTCTCTACCGGGCTTCCGGACAATTTTGCCGACCTGGTGCTCATGAGCCAGGTGCTCCACCACGCCCAGGACCCGCGCCTAGCCCTCAAGGAAGCCATCCGTATTCTGAAACCGGGCGGAACGCTCGCCCTCCTGGACCTGGCCCAGCACAAAGAAGAATCCTTCCGTGAAACCCACGGCCACATCTGGCTTGGCTTTGACCGCGCCCAGCTGGAATTTTTCGTGAAGGAATTCAACTGCAAGATTGTCGAAAGCGAAATCATCCCCAGCGAGAACCTGGTCGATAAAAAGCTCCCCGTCATCTGCATGATCCTCTCGAAGGAATAAACGAAATATCATTGACAAAAAAGGGGGAAGCCTCCCCCTCGTCCGAGCCGCGCTCGGCCTACCCCCTCCCCTAGGGGGCTCGCCCCCTAAAACCCCAAAAAACAGGAATTAATTCTTATGCGACAAGGGAGGGCTTCGCCCTCCCTTAGACCCTCCCTACACGTTGTATTCGCTACAATCGCAGGTTTGAAACTCTGGAATGCGAATACAACCGTGGGCGCTCTCGAAGAGAGCGCTACTTAGCATTGTCGTCACTTCGTGACGACAAGCTCAGGGCGGCTCGGATGCAGAATTGCAAGCAATTCTGTATCTCTCGCCTACTTCGCTTTTTTCATAATCTGCTTGAGCATGGAGTTGAGCTTGCCGATCTGTACGGGGGCGGCGGGCTTTTTCGGCTGCTGGCCCGGGCGTTCCTTACCGGCAATCTTGTTCTTCAGGTCGGCGATGGTAGCGTGGCCCTGGATGCCCCCCTGGGGGCGTCCGCCGCGGTTATCGCGGCCGCGGCCACCGAAACCGCCCTTTGGTCCGCCGACACGCTGGCCGCGAGGGCCACTCACGCCCGCTCCGGCAACGCCGTCGGTAGATTCCTGCTTCATGGAGAGGCTGATGCGCTTCTGGTTTGCATCCACCGCCACCACACGAACCTTCACGATGTCACCCACCGTCAGGGCCTCCTTGGCGTCGGCAATGAACTTGTCGCTGATTTCGGACACGTGCACCAGGCCGTCCTGATGGACGCCGATATCCACGAAGGCACCGAAGTTCGCCACGTTGGTCACCACGCCTTCCATCCAGCTGCCCGTCACCAGGTCGTTGATGGTCTTGATGCGGTCGTCGAACTTGGCGTAACGGAATTCCTTACGGGGGTCACGGCTGGGCTTCTGGAGTTCCTTCAGAATGTCGTCCAAGGTAGCCTTACCCACCTCGTCGGAGAGGAACTCGTCCACCTTGATGGCCTTCACCGCTTCGGCGTTGCCCACCATGTCCTTCACGGAGACTCCGGCCTTTTCGGCCATCTTCTCCACCAGGGCGTAGTTTTCGGGGTGCACGGCGGAATCGTCCAGCGGGTTTTCCGCACCGGGGATACGCATAAAGCCTGCGGCCTGTTCAAAAGCCTTGGGGCCAAAGCCCTTCACGTTCTTCAGGGCTTCGCGGCTGGCGTAAGCGCCGTTTTCTTCGCGATACTTCACAATGGCTTCGGAAAGGGTGCTGCTCAGGCCCGCCACGTGGGAAAGGAGCGGAGCGGAGGCGCTGTTCACATCTACGCCCACCATGTTCACGCAGCTCTCCACCACTTCATCCAGGCGTTTCTTCAGTTCGCGCTGGTTCACATCGTGCTG
Organism: Fibrobacter succinogenes; assembly: GCA_902768715.1. Lineage (GTDB taxonomy): Bacteria > Fibrobacterota > Fibrobacteria > Fibrobacterales > Fibrobacteraceae > Fibrobacter > Fibrobacter succinogenes_L. The sequence continues at coordinate 6,076 of CACXMH010000044.1, forward strand.
GTACTGGCCCACACCAATGGACTGGGGGTCCACCTTCACCAGTTCGGCCAGGGGGTCCTGCAGACGGCGACCGATGGAAATGGCTCCACGGGTGGTCACGTCCTCTTTCGGGAATTCCTGGATGGCAATCATGCTGGCACTATAGACAGAAGCACCCGCCTCGGAGACGATCACGCGCGGCGGAACCTTGCCCTTGAACTTCAGGGCCATCTCGCCACAGAAGGCGTCGGTCTCGCGGCTCGCGGTTCCGTTACCGATGGCAATCAGGTCAATCTTGTACTTGTCGATAAGCTGCATCAGATAGACGCAGGCGCCAGCCTTGTCGTTCTTGGGTTCGTGGGGGTAAATCACACCATGGTCCATGAACTTGCCGTTCTCGTCCAGAACGGCCACCTTGCAGCCGGTACGGAAACCGGGGTCCAGGGCGAGTACCGCCTTGTGGCCAGCGGGGGCGGCCAGCAAAACGTCCTGCAGGTTCTTGCTGAACACCTTGAAGGCCTCCTCTTCGGCGGCGTCCTTCAAAAGCAGGCGCACTTCGCTTTCCATGCTGGGCTGGAGCAAGCGTTCCCAGGCGTCCTGGCACATGTCTTCCAGGTAGGGCTTCCACACGGAATCCTTCTTGATGACCTGGGCCTTCAGATAACCCACCAACTCTTCGGTGGGCACTTCGATAGAAAGGCGGAGCACCTTTTCCTTTTCGCCACGGCGGAGCGCCAGCATACGGTGGCTCGGAATCTTGGAAACGGGTTCGCTGAAGTCGTAGTAGTCCTTGAACTTGGTCTCCTGCTTTTCGAAATCCTTCTTGACCTTGCTGACCATGACGCCCTTCTTTTCCATCTGGGCGCGGAGGTACTGGCGGAATTCCGTATTGTCGGCCACTTCTTCGGCCAAGATGTCGGCGGCTCCCTTGAGGGCGGCCTTCGGGTCGGCCAGGCCCTTTTCTTCGGAGAGGTAAATGCGGGCGATTTCTTCGGCGGTATTGCTGGTGTCTTCCTGTTCCCACATCAGGCGGGCGAGCGGCTCCAAGCCAAGTTCCTTGGCGATGGTGGCGCGGGTACGCTTCTTGGGCTTGTAGGGGGCGTAAATATCTTCAAGCAGGGTCTTGTCCTTGCAGGCCTCGATCTGGGCCTTCAGTTCGGGGGTAAGCTTGCCCTGCTCCTCGATGCTCTTGAGGATAGTCTCCTTGCGGTCGGTCAGTTCCTGCAAGTAGTCGCGACGGTGGCTGATGTCGCGGAGTTCAATTTCGTTCAGGGTTCCCGTCTGGTCCTTGCGGTAACGGGCGATAAAGGGGATAGTGCCCCCCTGGTCCATGAGTTCCAGGGCCTTGGCCACGCGCCAAGTTTCAAGTTTCAGCTCTTCAGCAATAATGGCAGAAAAATCCATAATTCATTTTCCGATTGGAGGGTCCTAGTCTTCCGAAAAGGCCCTAAGTTAAACAACCCGGCGGCGTCTGCCGCAGGGCACCCTCGCGGGTCTATTGAATATAGAAATAAAAGGAAAATTTTAGGCTCTAGCGGCGGCCAGAAGGTCTCGGTTTCGGGGCCGAGGTGGTGCGGGACCTGGGGGCCGGCTGGCTGACGGAGCCGCCCTGGTTTCTGGAATCGAAACGACGGTTGTCGTAGCGTCTGGAATCGTCGTCGCTGTCCACGTAACGGGTCGGTAGCCTTTCCGGTTCGATACCGCCCGGGCCCGGAGCTGGCCGCCTTGCCGCAGGATAAGACTGGGGAGCAGGAGCCGTCATCACCCGGGTAGCAGGTGCTGGAGTTACGCGTGTAGCCGGTGCAGGTGCCGTTGACATTCTGGCTCCAGAGGGGGCCGGTGCCACCCGTACGGCAGGAGCGGGCGCCACACGGCCAGCGGGAGCCGGAGCGGGTCTTCTCGGAGGCGGGCTGTTAAAGTGGTGGGGCGGGCGGTAGCGCCTCGGGTGCCGGGGAATCGGCCGATGGGCATACCAGCGGGTATCCCGCACATAGATAACGCGGGGGCCCCAGTCTATCCAGCAGGAGCCCCAGCCCCACTCGCCGAACCAGGTGCCGAGCCACACGCCGGAACCGTAATAGACACGGGTATAGCCGTCGTAACGCACGTAATAGACCACGCGGGGGTTATAGACCGGCACGTAAACGTATTCCTTCTGCACCGGGTATATAGTGATGTTGTCGCCGGTCTCCACCTTCACCTGTTCATTTGTCTTCAGGTGTCCGTAGTCGTAGGCCTTCTGGCGCATGCGCTGCACCGCCTCCATCACGTCTTCTTTCTGGTTGGTGACGGCGTCACCCAGCTGGTCGGTCCAGGTGCGGTACTTGCTCATCATGGAAAGCACCGACGGGAAAGGCAAAAGCGCCTGCACGCTGGGGTCGTATGGCAGGTTCGCCTCCTCGATGGCGTTGGCGAGGGTCTCCCCCTTCAGGTTCTTGTGGGATTCCGCCCACAGGGCGGCGGGGGCAATCTGGTTTCCGTAGGTGGAAGCGTCCAGCACCTGCACCAGCAGCGGGTCAGGGTAAAGGGCGATGTTTGCCACCAAGGTATCCAACTCCGAGGTAGAGTAATTGGCCTGGGCAAAGCAAGAAACACCAAGGCAAAGGACCAGCGCGGCCATTACATTCAGCAATCTCGAAAACAACCTGTCCACGGGAACCTCCTTTGCAGTTCTCGTTAAATATACAAATTTACAGAACTTTTACACTTCACACCTTGCCATTATCCGCATATAAACTACATTCTCTCCTGCGTTCAACATAGTACGCCAAGACATCCAAAATTTTGGATGTCTGTTTTTTTAACCAATGGGGTACTATGTCTACTAGAAAAAAGCAACCATCGAACAACATCCATATCGACAACGAATATGCCACGTGGATTGCAGAATTAAAGCATCGCTACCGCTCGGCGCAAACAAGGGCTGCCGTCAAGGTAAACGCAGAAAAACTGCTTTTTAACTGGCAACTCGGCCGCGATTTAGTGCAAAAAAAGGCCGAAGAACGCTGGGGTGTCGGCGTTGTAGAACAAGTCAGCTTTGACATGAAAAAGGCGTTTCCTAATACAGAGGGATTTTCAGTAGCAAATCTCTGGTTTATGAAGAAATGGTACCTATTTTACACCCAGAACGCTCAGATTCTGCACCAACCTGGTGCAGAATCACCGTCACGTAAAAAACTCCAACGACCCGTTGGAGAAATTCAAAATCGGCAAAAACTCTACCAAGTTGGTAGAGAATTTCCACAACAGTTTGCTCTAGTCCCTTGGCGACACCATATCGAAATCATCACCAAGTGTAAAACTGTCAAAGAGGCGCTATTCTACATAGGCAAGGTCATTGAACAAGGAATGAGCCGAAACGCTCTTGTCAACTGCATAAAGGCAAATCTATTCAAGCACCAAGGCAAAATCGAAAACAATTTTACAGAAAAATTACCCGCATTGCATAGTTCTCTAGTTCAAGAAGTCCTGAAAGAAAACTACGACTTCGGATTCGCCACCGTAAGCCACGAAATCTATGATGAAGCTGAGCTAGAAAACGCCCTAACAGAAAACGTGACAAACCTTCTGCTTGAAATGGGTACAGGATTCGCCTTTGTCGGCCGCCAAAAAGAGATTACTGTTAATGGACGTTCTCGTAAAATTGACCTGTTGTTCTACCACATCCGCTTGCGCTGTTACATCGCGTGCGAATTGAAAGCCAGACCTTTTGAACCAGAATTTGTTGGTAAGCTCAACTTCTATGTAAATGCAGTTGACAACCTACTGAAAAACGCCGATGACAATCCAACTATCGGTCTTCTGATCTGCTCCGATATGAACAGTACCGATGTGCAGTGGTCCTTTCAGGGTATTGGCACCCCTATGGGTGTTGCCACATACAACAACATCCGTATCAAGGATGCATTACCCTCCAAGAAACAACTTGAAGAACGAATGCTACTCTTACAGAGAGAAATGCAGCACGCCAAACGGCTGATAAACAAGAAAAACAGCGTATCGTTCTAGGTAAAACCAAATGGCTTTGTGCGTTCCCCACTGGCGTGGGTCGGGCTATACTCGCTTCGCTCACGGAGCCTTGCAGGCAAGTCTCCGCCCCAAGGGGTTACTATCCCTAACGCGAAAAGTTTCCTGAATAAAATCTTTTCTACATTCCGTGAAAATAGGACGTTTTTATGGAAAATACTTTTGCAGTGTTATCAATCGCATTCCAACTATCTGGAGCCGTTTTATTAACGATTAGATTTTGGGGTAAACGTAAAAACGAAATTTTACAGCAATACTTCAATTCATCGGAAAGTATTTGTAGAGACGACGGAGAAGAAGTTGTTTTACGCAAAGAAAAACTTCAAAAGATTTTCAAGGAAATCTATCTTACAAGATTTTCTTTCATTTATATCGTATTAGGCTACATTTTAAGTGTTTTTAACATGTCTATTTCAAAATGTTGTGCGATTCTGATAATCTTACTTGTCACTTTACTTCTAATCTTGCTCGCACACTTTGTTTGCTTCCTCATATGTAAAGTCAAATATTCCAAAGATTTAAAGATTCCTTATGATGAAGCTGTGGAAAAAGGGAATGCTGTTCAAGAAATGACCAAAAAAGATATCGACGATATAATAGACTCGTTACAATAATGAGTTTGTAGAGAGAAGAAAAAAAATTACATTAGCAAAAGCGTTTCTTTATTCGCCCTCTTTTTAGGGATTGTCCTCATCTTTAACACAACGGACAGAAGAAAAATGTTTTTTCTCCCGAGCATAGTCTACCAGAGCCACTGTATGAGCATCGCTAAAACTCATTTTCCATGCATATACATATGTTTCATCTGATGAAGACCAAAAGCTAGCTCCACCTCCAACACCATAGGAATGATCTGCATGATACCCTGAAAAGGGAAGTACAGTAAAGCCAAAATCATCTGTTCCATTCCCTCTTTTTCCATCCCATCCACTTGTTGACTTCAAATGTCCGCCTGCTAGTTCTCTTCCGCCAGCAGCATTCATTAAAACTATAAATTCTTGATTATTGGGCACATGCCACCCATCAGGGCATATCCCTTGTACCATGCTTGGCAATTGACATGCTTCTTCATCATACCCACAATTTACACCCTGTTTTGCCCAATGTATGGAGTCAATGACAGCAGACCATTCATACGCCCTTCCAAACAAATCGCAACTATCTTTGTCATTAGGCCAGCACCAATTTCGTCCAAGCATACTTGGATAATTCACACTATCAGCATAATTCAAATTCTCTGCCATCCACATTTGAGATTTGATACCAATAGTTTTGTATTCGCGACCATCACGCTCATCAATCAAAGTTCCTTTATTCAATTTTTCAGTCGTGAAAATCCAGCCATCGATTTCACACTTATAATACGAATATTGTCCGCTCAAAACTCTAAACTCTCCACGCGTATAACTTGTACAACCCAGATTCGCACGAAGATCATTTTCCGTAGCAGCCCTAAATACACCATCATCACACACATACTTATTTGTCAAGATTACATTTCCATCAACAATCGAACCCTCGGTCAAGCATTCTTTTTTATATGTATCATACTGCACAACAGTTGCCACATTCCATTTACGAGATTTGCAGATATAATAGGTACTGCCAACCTTGCCTACAGAGTCTAGTATAGCAGTCACACAACCCCCGAGAACCTTTTCAATGTCATCAGCGACACGCCAAACAGTTGCGTCAAAAACATAAATCGTATCAGTTATAGCTCCTTTTTTTATTTCGCCATCGGCACCACTAACCCAAACTGAATTATTCGCATAATCGTATGTGTCTTTTTCTATTGTGGTGGCGTTGCGCCAAGCATTATTACTTATCCCATAGATGTAGTAAGTTGTAGTGTTAATTTGCCCCGCATGAATCTCACCATCAAATTCTCCGGCACCCCACGTCGCCGTATCCTTTTCTATATCTGTAGCTGTACGCCAAATTTGCGAAACACACTTATACCACGCATTGTCCGAACCCAATCCAACTGTATCCTTTCGTAATGCTGTGCACCCACGCAATCCAAGTGAGCAGTCGTTTACGTTTCCTTTGCGCCACGCACTATTCTCATAGACATAGCAATTATTCGTATTCACAGAGCCAGGTTTGCTATCCCCATCCTTTCCCGTAGCCCAACGATACGTGTCGTACTCAATAGCGGAAGCCTCAACCCACTTGTTCGACCTGCAGATGTAATAAATCGAACCAACCTTACCCACGGAATCCGCAGTGGCCGCCACGCACCCGCCGAGTTGCGCTTCAACATTACTCGTCGCACGCCATGTTGTCTTGTCGAACACATAGATAGAATCAGTCACATTTCCTTTCTTTATCGCACCATCCGTCGAATCCTTCCAGTCGAAGGTGTCCTTCTCGTATGTAGTTGCATTTCGCCAGCTTTGGGCGTCACAGATATGCCATCCCGTGTCAGAGCCTTTGCCCACGGTATCCTGACGGAGTACGGTGCAGCCTCGCAAGCCCAACGAGCAATCGTTCGCGTTGCCCGCACGCCAGCTACGATCTTCAAACACGTAACAATTAGATTTGATGACATCACCGAGTTTTATGTCAGCGTCATCACCATCTTCCCACTTATACGTATCCTTCTCTAAATCCGTTGCCAAACGCCAAGCTTTGTTATCACAAATGAAATGAATTCCATTACTTACGCTTAATGCATTGCTGTTTGTTTTGACATCGCTCTGATGTTCTTTGTCGCAAATTCCAAGGCCATAGTTCTGCCACCAGAAATTATCTACATACTTTTCGAAAGCAGGAATATCTGAAGACAATTTCCATTTTATAATATTTCCACGAATATCCGCTATCTTCCCATTTAAACTGATAGAACTAGCCCAATCGGCAATCACCGTCGCTGTTTTTTGATCGTTCCACTCGCCATCTTTTTCTATATCAAACGCATAGTCATTGAGCCTTTCGGTAAAATCCGCTTCACTCAAATCACCTTGCATCAACACGCTTATGGCAAGGAGAGCCGCAGCACCATCATCTGTGCCGAATATATTCAAGTCTTCTGAATTTTTAAAAGCACCCTCAATTTTAAAAGATGCTAAAACCTCCTTTTCAGCCCGTTTCTTGGCTTCGGAAACCGCAACGGAATCATCTGAAGCAAGATACAAGGAACGTTCATACTCTAAATGTGTCAACAAGTTCACATTGACTTCATCGCGATTACTGAGATCGGAGAGTGCAAAAAGTTCCACCGGCGCTTTAGATTTTTCTCCAGTATTTTCGTTGCGGTAAAAACCATTCGCTTTCAAAACCACATAGGGGGAAACCAAACTTTCTATACTTACGGAGAATTCTCCCTGGTCATTTTTTATCTTTCCTTGATAACTGCGTCCCGTCTGCGCCAGTGTTTCACCATTGAGAGCCTGTATAGTAACACTGGATCCATTCACGAAAGGTCCCTTCTGGGACACCCCCGAAACGGTCTTGTCCTCGATAGCGACAATGCCCGCATCCTCTTCGGTTCCGCCAGCCGTTTTGTCGTCGTCGCTACAAGCGGCAAGGAGGGATGCAACAGCAATGGACCCTATCGCCGCCATGCGGCTCCAGGGTGACAGGGTTGTTGAAAGTACGCCTAGATTTTTCATTTTTTCCTCCTTTTAGGAGAAGGGTGTTTTTTGTTTAAAACTTTATGATGCTTAAAACTATGGTCGGAGATTGCTTCCCCTGAAACAAGTTCAGGTTCGCAATGACAAGGCTCGATACTCGCCATAGGGAACAGTTGCATGTTCAGGCGGTACACTTTTTTGACTACGGAATCGCTTTGTACCAACGCTACAATCCGGCGGCGGCATTCTGCAAGTTCCCTGACGACCTCGGCGTAGCACCTTTCGGACATCCCGAGGGTAAGGCCTGTCATGTCCCTTTCCTCCTTAGGGTAGTCCAAGGCGGCAAGGGCTAGTTCGCCCATCTGATGCTGGAGTTCCGTGGCAGCAAGAGACTTGGCCGTAGAATCATCCATCTTCACGGACTTGGTGCATTGTCTGTAATTGCCCTTCTTGTCCTTGGTCAAGAAGTCGCTTTTCACCAGGAACTTGAGAACGTCGGAGACTTCGGCAGCGGAAAGTTCGGGCTTGCAGGCCTTGGCCATGTCCATAGGGCGAGCCCCGGGCATAGCAGGCGCCAATTCACGCAGCAACACATTCTTGTAGGAATCAAAGAACTTGAAAGATTCCGCTCCCACCACCTCTACCTTGTTCTCTTCGGCGATGGCCACCATTTTTGCGAAGTTCTCGTGACGGGCGGACTCGGTCTTTGCGTGGGCGTAGGCGACCATGGAGCCAAAGTAATCCACCTCGTAACCCACCAGGTTCATGGCGGCGGCCACACGGGCAACGGCAGATTCACTCAGGTTAAACTTGCCCTCGGCCACCTGTTTCAGGTACACGGGAGAACCGAAACCGGCAAGTTTCGCAAATTCACGCCAAGTAAAGGCCGAGGTACGCTTCTTGTAGGCGTAATAATCGGCGATGTAGGCGCGATAGTCCTGGTATTCGGTGATGGACCGCATATTGGGGAATATATGTTATTTTTTAAAGAAATGCAATATTTAACAATACAAAAGTAAAATTTTTATTGAAATTTTGACATTTTGCGAAAAATTAAGTAATTTACACAATACAATTTAAAGAATTTCGATAGGGGAAGCCCCGTCAAGCGGGGCATGACAAGAAGGTGGTTGCGAGGGAACGCCGTGACCGAGCAACCTCCTGCGTAGCGAACCCCATTTGCGAGGCGAGAGGGCATAGTTGCTAGGCAAAAAATCCGGAGGGTAGCGATGAACAAAGTGAAGTCGCGACTGACGGTCTTTTTTGCAGGCGACTGTGCCCTTGAGACTCGGATTATTTAGGGGGTGTTGCGGGGTGTCCCCGCTAGAGGGGTAGGCAAAGACTTGCCCTAGATTCTTCGACTCCACTTCGTTTCGCTCAGAATGACACGGAGCAAGGCTTTGCCGAGGGGGAGGCTTCCCCCTATGCCCCTTCTACGTACAACTTCTTCATCTCGTCGGAAATGGCCATAGGGCGGCCGCGGTTCAGGTCCACCAGCACCCACTGGGTCTCGGATTCGAAAATCACCTTGCCGTCGGACACCCGCTCGAACTTGCACTTTCGAATGGTTGCCACCTTGCCGTAGGCAGCCACCCAGGTGGTGCCCTTGATTTCGTCGCCCAAGAAGGCCTGGTTCTTGTATTCCACATGCTGCACGTGGATCATCCAGCCGGCGCCAAGGCTTTTCATGAGGGCAGTGCCGCCTACGGATTCGGAGTGGGCGATGGCGATGTCCTGGATCCACTGCACGGACCACACGTTGTTGAAATGGTGGTTGCCGTCAATCATCTCCGGCGTCACCTTGAACACCTGAGAGAACTGCATGGGGTTCACCGTCTCTTCCATCGCAATAGCCATAACTCCTCCGTTTTTTGGCAGTAAAGATAAAAAGGTTCGGGGCACGGGGTTTCGGGTTCAGAGTTAAAAAGAACCCTCACCGGATTACTCGTTTAGTTCGGAATGACGCCACACGGCCGACACATTTATACCTGTTTTTCCCCGTTAATGTTATATTTACAACGAATAAAAGGAGTTTTTATGGATTGGAACGATTTTACCACGCTGACCCGTGACCAGATGCTGCCCATTTGGGATTTCTACTGCAGCGACCCCTTCTCGGTGCTGGGCATCCACCCGCTGGAAACCGACAAGGGCATCAAGACAGTCATCCGCACCTACCAGCCCCAGGCGTCTTTTGTGCGGGGCGAGTCCTGCGACGGCGAGGTGGAATTCGACTTCGTCAAATTGGGCGACACCGGGTTCTACGAAGCCATCCTGGACATGGAATTCGAGCCCTTCTTCTACAACCTGATTATCAAGCAGGCCGACGGCAACGAATACACCCTCACCGACCCCTACGCCTTCCAGCCCGTGCTCTCCGAATTCGACCGGCACCTGATTTCTGCCGGCACCCACTACGAGCTCTACCGCAAGCTGGGCGCGAACCTGGTGGAACACCAGGGCTTCAAGGGCGTGCAGTTCGCCGTCTGGGCCCCCAACGCCCGCGCCGTTTCTGTCGTCGGCAGTTTCAACAGCTGGGACGGACGCCGCCACCAGATGCGCATGCTGGGCAGTTCCGGCATCTGGGAAATCTTTATCCCCAACATCGGTGAAGGCGAACTCTACCGTTTCGAGATCCACGGCGCCGACGGCAACCTCCACGTGAAGGTGGACCCGCTGGCAAAACTTTCCGAAGTGCGCCCGGCCACCGCCTCCATCACCACCCACCTGGACGGCTACGAATGGGGCGACGAGCTCTACATGAAGACCCACTGGGCCACCAAGGTCTTCGGAAGCCCCATGAACATCTACGAGGTGCATGCCGGCTCCTGGAGGCGCGACCCGGCGAACCCCGACCGCTTCCTCGACTGGGACGAACTTTCCGAACGCCTCATCCCCTACCTCAAGGAGATGGGCTACACCCACGTGGAATTCTTGCCGCTAGCCGAACACCCGCTGGACGAATCCTGGGGCTACCAGGTGACGGGCTACTACTCCCCCACCAGCCGCTACGGCACACCCGACCAGTTCCGCCACTTTGTGGACCTGTGCCACCAGAACGAAATCGGCGTGATTCTGGACTGGGTTCCCGCCCACTTCCCCAAAGACGCCCATGCCCTTGGCCGCTTTGACGGCACCGCCTGCTACGAGCATGCCGATCCCCGCCAGGGCGAACACCCCCACTGGGGCACCTACATCTTTAACCTGGGCCGCAACGAAGTCAAGAACTTCCTCATCGCAAACGCCATGTACTGGCTCAAGGAATTCCACTGCGACGGCCTCCGCGTAGATGCCGTGGCCTCCATGCTTTACCTGGACTACGGCAAGGGCCCCGGCGAATGGGTGCCCAACAAGGACGGCGGCAACATCAACTACGACACCATCGAGTTCCTGAAGCACCTGAACAGCATCATGGGCCGCTTGACTCCCCACGCCATCTTGATTGCCGAAGAATCCACCAGCTTCCCCAGCATCACCCGCCCGCCGGAGCAGGGCGGCTTAGGCTTCCACTACAAGTGGAACATGGGCTGGATGAACGACTTCTTGAGCTACATCGAGCACGAGCCCATCCACCGCAAGTACCACCACAACCAGCTCACCTTCAGCATGGTTTACGCCTACAGCGAAAACTTCATCCAGGTGTTCAGCCACGACGAGGTGGTCCACGGCAAGGGATCCATGCTGGGCAAGATGCCCGGCGACAACTGGCAGAAATTTGCGAACCTCCGCCTCACCTACGCCTTCCAGTACGCCCACCCGGGCAAGGTGCTGAACTTTATGGGCAACGAGTTCGGGCAGTTCCGCGAATGGAACGAAAAGCAGTCCCTGGACTGGCACCTGATTACCTGGGACAGCCACGGAAAACTTTTGCAGATGGTGAAGGTACTGAACTACCTCTACAAGGAAAACGCCCCCTTCTGGGAAATCGACCACTACCACACCGGATTCGAATGGATCTGGTGCGACGACGCCGACAACTCCATCGTGTCCTTTGTCCGCAAGGACGACCACGGGAACCAGATTCTCTGTGTGTTCAACTTCACGCCGGTGGTCCGCAACGACTACCGCCTGGGCGCTCCCACCCGCGGAGCCTGGAAAGAAATCTTCAACACCGACGCCGAAATGTTCGGCGGCTCCAACGTGGGTAACCTGGGCGAAGTCTGGACCCAGGACATCCCGTGGCAGAACCGCCAGTGGAGCCTCAACATCAAGCTCCCGCCCCTGGCCGCCGTGTTCTTCCAGCTGGAGAGGTAATTAGGGGTTAGGTAATAGGTTGTAGGTATTAGGGCCGCAGATTGCAAGAGATTCGAGGCACGAGGAATGCCATTCTGTGCACAAAAGGCGCGGGATCCATACATCTTGATTCCTTCAATCCTAACGCCTACAACCTAACACCTATTACCTAAAAGGGGAAAGCCTTCCCCTGGTTCGCACTTCGTTGCTCTCCACCCCTTCGTTCGTCGGGGGCAACCCGTCTCTATCTATGGAGTATGGTGTCCTGGATGGAGCCGTACTTCACCTGGACGCGGTCCCACAGGATGGCGTTCTTGATGGTACAGTTCTTCAGCACGCAGCCATCGCCTACGGCCACGTTGGGCCCAATCTTGCAGTTCTCGATGACCACGTCCTTTCCGATATGGCAAGGACCTTCGATTGTGGTTCCCGGGAAAGACGCTTCCTTGGAATTGTCGTTCCGGTTCAAAACGTCGGCGTTGGTTGCGAGAAGCGTTTCAATCAGGCCGCAGTCCAGCCACTTCTTGACCGGAGCCGTATGGAACTTGCAGCCCTTCTGGAGCATCATCTCCAGAGCGTCGGTCAGCTGGAACTCATCCTTGGTACGGACATTGTTGTCCATCAGGTACTTCAGGGATTCCTTCAGGACCTTCACGTCCTTGATGAAGTAAATGCCCACAATAGCCTCGTCGGACACGAACTCCTGGGGCTTTTCCACCAGTTTCTGGATAGAGCCGGTTCCGTCGGTCACAGCCACGCCAAAGCGGGAAGGGTCCTTCACCTTGAAGGTGTACAGCACGTTTTCCTGTTCGTTCTTCAGAATAGACAGGTCCGCCTCGAACAGCGTATCGCCCAAGATGACCAGCATGGGTTCGTCGTCGTTCACGAAAGGCAGCGCCAGGGAGATAGCTTCGCCCAGACCCTGGGGGTTCTCCTGACGGACGGTGCGGGTCTTGCCCCAGCATTCCCTATCTTTGAGGAAGTCGTCCATCTGGTCGGCCTTGTAGCCCGTAATAAAAATCGTCTCGGAAGGCTCCAGCGGGAGAGAGTCTTCTACAATCCAATCTATAATCGTCTTGCCCGCGACGGGCAGCAAACACTTGGGGCGGTCTTCGGTATATGGACGGAGCCTCACTCCGCTACCGGCAACCGGCAGTACAATCTTCATAAAAAATCCTTGACACAAAAACTCTGCCACGGTCAGCGGCAAAGGTGCTTACATCCGAAAGATACATAAAAAAGGGGGGCAAGACCACACCCCCTGGACATTTTCTGTAAAAATGCGATTTTACGCACGAAAAGGCCGACAAAGTACAAAAAAATGCCGAAATCTTGCGAATTTCGGCATTTCGTGGATGATGCAGGGGTCGAACCTGCGACCCGCTGATTAAGAGTCAGCTGCTCTACCAACTGAGCTAATCATCCATTGTCGCTTGGACGGGGTCAATTATAGAAAAGGGCTGAAAAAGCATTTTTTCAAAAAAAAATTCTTTCGTCTTTCGTCTTTCGTCTTTCGTCTAATTTATATTATGGCCATGAGTCTCAACACGAACCGCATGGACGCCTACCTGGCTTTCTTGGGAGTGGAACGGAACCTTTCGCCCAAGACCATCCAGAGCTACCAGGAAGACCTGCGGCACTTTGTCGCTTGGCTAGACGAGGGCGGCATCGACCTGAAAGAGCTGACCCCCGAAAAGCTGGACGAATTCCTGACCCTTACCGCAAGCCGTGCGGAATACTCCCCCACCTCCGTTGCAAGGCATTTTTCTAGCCTGCGGGGGTTTCTCAAGTACATGCAGAACCAGGGCGAGTACAACTTCAGCACGGAATCCATGCTGGAGCGTCCGAAACTCGGGCACTACCTGCCGGAATACCTTACCCGCGAAGAAGTGGACAGCGTTTTCGAAAGTGCGGCCAACGGCAAGAACCCGCTAAGGGACACCGCCCTTTTCGAGCTCATGTACAGCGCAGGACTCCGCATCTCGGAAGCACTGGGCATAAAGCTTTCTCAGCTGGACCTGGACAATGAGTGGCTTATGCCCATAGGCAAGGGCAACAAGCAGCGTTTAATTCCCCTGGGCAGCAAGGCAAAAGAGAATCTGAAAGCGTGGATCAAGGATGAAGAACACGGTCGGCCAAGTACAAATCCAACTACAGACAACATAATTTTGAATTCTCGGGGCAAACCCATGAGCCGCATGGGGGCCTGGAAGATTGTGCAGCAGCACACGGCTCACCTGACCAAACAGGTGTCGCCGCACACCTTCCGGCACAGTTTCGCCACGCACTGTCTGGAGGCGGGTATGGACCTGCGCGTGCTACAGGAACTGCTGGGACACGCTGATATCAGCACCACGCAAATCTACACGCATATTGATAAAGAATTTATCAAGCAGGAACATAGGCAGTTCCACCCAAGGGAAATTCAAGACCGCACTGGGAAATAGTGCGGCTCGACCATGTCAAATCAATAAATTGTTTTGCCGCGACTCCCGCCTTTTACTAAATTTGAGCCGTTCAAATTCAACAAGGATTAACAATGAGCAAGAATTACAAGATTGCAGTGCTTCCGGGCGACGGTATCGGCCCCGAAGTCATGAAAGAAGCTGTCCGCGTGCTGGACGTCGTTTCCAAGAAGTTCGGTTTCGACGTGAACGCCGAATGGGCAAACGTCGGTGGTGCCGCCTATGACGAGAGCGGTTCTCCGCTTCCGGAAAGCACCCTCAAGCTCGGTGAAGCTTCTGACTGTATTCTTTTCGGTTCCGTGGGTGGCCCGAAGTGGGAACACCTCCCCCCGAACCTGCAGCCGGAACGCGGTGCTCTCCTCCCGCTCCGTAAGCACTTCAAGCTTTTCTGCAACCTCCGCCCGGCCCGCGTCTACAAGGAACTCGCAGGCGCTTGCCCGCTCCGTGCCGACATCGTGGGCGACGGTTTCAACATCCTCACCGTCCGCGAACTGACGGGTGACGTTTACTTTGGCCAGCCGAAGGGCCGCGAAGGCGTTCCGGGCTCCAAGGAAGAAATCGGTTTCGATGCCTCCATCGACAAGGCCAACGTGCTCACCACGAGCGTGCTCTGGCGCGAAGTCGTGAACGAAGTCATCAAGGACTATCCGGAACTGACTCTCGAACACCTCTACGTGGACAACGCTGCCATGCAGCTCCTGAAGCGCCCGCGTGAATTCGACGTGCTCCTCTGCCCGAACCTCTTCGGCGACATCCTCACCGACGAATGCGCAATGCTCACCGGTTCCATGGGCCTCCTCCCATCCGCTTCTATCGCCGAAGGTTCTTTCGGCCTGTACGAACCGGCCGGTGGTTCCGCTCCGGACATCGCGGGCAAGGGTATCGCTAACCCGCTCGCCCAGATCCTCTCCGTGGCCCTCATGCTCCGCTACACCTTCAAGGAAGAAGAAGCGGCCAAGGCCATCGAAGCCGCTTGCGAAAAGGTCATCGCCCAGGGCTTCCGCACTGGCGATATCTACCAGGAAGGCTGCACCAAGGTCGGTACGACCGGCATGGGCGACGCGATCATCAAGGCTCTCGGCTAACTGCAACTGGATCCTTCGACTACGCCCTTACGGGCTTCGCTCAGGATGACAACTTAAAAGACGAC
>CACXMH010000045.1 GCA_902768715.1 Fibrobacter succinogenes
GAAGTGGACGGAGAAGGGCGTGCGCACGTGCGAGGAGTTCGACCCCGATCCGTTCATGGCGGAGCTGAACAAGCAGGGGCTTCCGTGGCAGGAGACCTTTAATCCCGTAATGGTGCCGTGATTAGTGGCTAGAGATTAGTGGTTAGAACCTAGAGACTAGGATTAGAAAATGAAATTTAGAGAGGCGGGATCAGTCCCGCCTCTCTGCATTTATCAAAACTTTTTTGTGTAAAAAAGAAAGCCGGACATAGCGTCCGGCACTTTCTATATCCTACAAATCCTAGACCCTAGATCCTAATTCCTAAATCCTATTCCCTAATCCCTAGAATTCCACCTTACCGCTGATGCCCAGGGCGAAGTCGGTGTCGAAGTTGTCGCTAAAGTTGTAGCCGAACCAGAACACGATTTCGCTACCCATGGTGGGATACAGGTAATTGTTCATACCCAGGAAGCTATAGTTGTCGCCATGAACCTCCCTATCTGGGTCGTGATACTCGTAAGACACGCCCATGGTGAATTTCTTGTGGAGGTTGAAGCTGGGTTCCACGGCAAACATGTACTGGTCGTCGGTAAACAGCTGGGGTTCTGCTTTGTAATCCTTGTCGGTGATTGTGTAGAAGTAGGTAAATCCCAGGTTGAAGAAGTAGAAGTTGAAGCTGGGTTCCAATAGGAATGAATGGATTCCCTTGCCCTTGTAGGGGTGGAGTCCCCATACGGCGTAGATGCCGTAGTTCAGGTTTTCATAGCTCTTGGAGTAGTCCACTTCGGTACCCAGCACGTAGGTGTGGGTGCGGTTGATATGCTGGCCGAACATCCAGTCCAGGCTGGGAGTGAGCACCAGGTGCTCGTTGGCGCGGTTCAGCAGGGGGAACGCATAGGTGGCGAACAGGGCCATGGTATGGTCGGTATCTTCGGAAGCGCCAAAATAGACCTTGCCCTTGCCGTACTTGTCGTTACCGAATTCGGCGCCCACGCCTCTCAGTCCTTCTTCGCGGGTGATAACCGCATAGCGGGCTGGGTCACGCCAGTAGTAATAGTTGAAAGCACCGGCGCTGTAGGTCAGGTCGCCGAACACCAGGGCCACGGCATGGGTCACGTCCCAGCGGAACTCAATGCCGTCGAAATTGAATTCCGTAAAGCGGCCGCCGTCACCCATGGCAGTTGTTCTTGCCAGGTTGTGCCTGCGGGTCTCAGAAGCGTCCCTATTTCCCGTGCTGTCGGTAACATAGGTGCTGTGGGTGTTGGTCTTTACCGTAATGGAGAATTCTTCGTCCATGTGGGCGGTGGCTGCAAGGTCGATATCCTGGTTCGCCGCGTTGGTGGGGTCGAAATCGCTGTCAAAATAGGTGGCATAGTCCGCATTGACTGAGCCGTGAAGTTCCACTTCAGCGGCGAGGGCAAAAGATGCTCCCATCAGGGCCATGGGTAAAAACAGTTTGCGCATAAAAACCTTTCAAAAAAGTACAGGCGTAAAATAGAAATATTTTACCGGGAAAAGTAGCGTATTTGACAAAAGCGCCCCCTCCTTTTTGTATTTTTGACCCGATGAGAAATCCCTTTCTTTCAATAATTGCCTTTTTTTGTTTTTTTGCCTCTGCTGCATTCGCCTTGACAGCCGATCAGGTCATGAAAAAATCCCAGGACTGGTTCAAGTCGGGCAAGGCCTGGAGTCTTGATTTTAAGCTACAACTGTTCTACGCAGAATCTCCGGACATCGTTAGCCAGCAGGGTAAGCTTGTAGTGGCCGAGGGGGACAAGTTCAAGCTGGAACTGGCGGGAATCAAGTTTTACAGCGACGGCGAGAGCATGTGGCAGCATAACGTGGAGCAGCGCCAGGTGCTCATCAAGTTGGTGGAAGACCTGTCCTCTTCGCTGCACCCTTCGGAGCTGTTGTTCAAGTACCTGAACTGCAAGGCTCTGAGCGTTTCAGAAGGCGTGTTTGCCAACCAGAAACTCTGGGTGCTCAAGCTGGACCCCTCCAAATACAAGGGACAGTTTGTCCAGATGGAAGTCTGGCTCTCTCAGAAGGACTTTTCTCCGGTGCGGCTCTTTACGGTGGACCCTTCGGGCAATTCCAGCTGGTACAACATCGTGAACCTGAAGGTCATGAAGAATGTTTCCGTCGAGGACTTTCGGTACAAGGCCCTGCCTGGGGTAGATGAAATCGACATGCGGTAGGGTGCGCTGTAGCTATGTTTTTTTTGAATAGGAAAATGGCCGAAAAATTTGCGGCGGGAATGGTCCTGCTCCTGTGCGGGACGGGCATCGCCTTTGCCGAAGGGGAGACCCTCTTTAGCAACTGGGCGGTAAGTGTAGCTCCTGGACCTACGGCTGGCCAACTCTGGGTGTATTCCCGCGGTGAGGTAAACCAGGGGGTCGCCCTCTTGAACCTGAACCTGAATGCCTCCGGCAAGATTACGGCAGGCAAGTCCCAGGTGGAACCCGTAGATAACGAATTTTCCGCCGTGCATTACCAGACCTATGCGGACAAGCTTGCGGAACGCAGGCGATTCCCGATGGAAGTGGCGGGCAACTTGGGAGCTGTACTCCCCATGTTCGGCCTGGACGAAGAGGATCATTTTACGGAACCTCGTGGGTTCTTCTCCCTGAAGGAATCCGGTTCTGTCCCGACTCCGATAGACGTACCCTCTTCGGCAGAGTCCATTGAAAGCTCTATGGACTACGCCGTCAGCGGCTTTGCCTACAGCGAAAAGGCCAAGACCTTGTACGCGGCCCGTGGCCGCCTGGGCATTGTGGAATACGAGATTTCCAAGGGGGCGGGGAATCCGCAAATCGTCGAAAAAATTCTGAACAAGAAAACCCATCAGTGGGAAAAACTGCCTTCGGCGGGTTCGGTGGATTTTTCCAAGTATCTGGACGTGTTTGATCTAGAAATGAATTCTGAAACGGGGGAGCTGTGGATTGCCTCTTCTGAAGGATTGTGGATGCAATCTGCTTCAGGCACTATTGCAAGTGCTTCCGAGTCTCTTGAAAAAGAGCGTGTCACCGGCGTGTGGATCGGCGGCAAGCCCTTGCAGGCCATCGTGGAAACATCGGCCTTGAAAAAGGGTGTATCTGCCGGAGGGCTTTGGCGGAAGGTGCTGGGAACAAAGGACGATTTCAAGAAGGTGGCTTTCTTGGATTCTGCTGGCACCGCCCAGAAAAAAGACGTTTACGACAATGCGGACTATACTGTAACAGGTGTTGCCTTCATGGGTGACAAGGCCTACGTGGGCGTGTGGGTGGCGGGAGGCTCTGTCAGCGGCTACCTGCTTCTGGATTCCAAGGGAGTTCGCGCCCACGGACAGGGTACGGAATCTACGGACCCTTGGCTTCATGGATTTGAGACCGGGGTGACAGACCGCGATGCCATCATTACCTCTATTACCGAATTTCCCTTGAACGCAAAGACCACGGGCCTCGCCGTTGCTACAGACGGCAACGGGATTTCGGTTTCTGCTGATTCGGGCAAGACCTGGACGCCGGTACTCAACCGTGCCAAGCTAGGCGGTAATTTGGGATCTGTGCGAATGGTCCCCTCCGTTATTACGGCAGGCGGTGAATCTTTGGTATCGTACAAGGTGGGCAAGGATTCCAAGATAACCATCGAAGTCTTCAGCTACGACATGCGCAGGGTTCGCAAGATTGTGAGTGGGGCTCCACGCTCCGCAGATGAATCTCGCAGTACCAATGCCAAGGAAGATTTCTGGGACGGCATGGACGATGCGGGCAGACCTTGCACCATGGGCATCTATTATGTGCGGGTCAAGGACAACCACGGTCACGTGGGTTGGGGCAAGGTCATGAGCCTGGGAGGCGGCCGATGATGAAAATTTCGGAATTCGGAATTCGGAATTCGGAATTGTTGACGATAGTCAGCCTCGTTCTGATTTTCTCGACCATGGCCGCTGCAGGCGTAGTCGAAAAGAAAGCGGCCCTGGGCGGTTTTGACGGATTCGTGGAACGCATGGGCGCAGGTACCCGGGAACTGGGCCGCGGAAACACGGGCTCTGCGGACACTTCTGCCATGCCTGGCGCCTACTGGAACCCGGCCATTCTTGGCTTTAGGCAGAACCTGAACTATACGCTGAACGGCGAAAAGCGCGACCTGGACCGTACCGGCGGTTCCCTTGGAATCGAGTCTTCAGTAGGCAAGCGTATGGGAATCGGTTTTGCCATGCTTTACCGTGGCGACATGGACTTCAAGGTTATCGATGACGATGACCAGACTCTCGGTACGGCAACACCGTTCTTTTCCATGATGTACCTTGGATTTTCGTACAGGGCCACCCGCAGGGATGCCTTCGGTATCTCCCTTTCCATGAGCTACGACAACATGGACATTGCCGAATACTACGAAGACGAAAACATCGACCTGAACGACGGCTACACCAGCCCGGTTTCGCTGAACCTCGGCTGGCTTAGGCAATGGAACGAGAAGTGGTCCACCTCGGTGGTCATCAGGAACTTGAGTTTCAGCAAGAACCTGTCTTCCCGCTGGACCAAGACGGTAAGTTCCGACAATTCCGTGCCCTCTACCGAAGGGGTGCGCCCGAAGGTTTTGCAGATCGGGGCGGGTTACCGCTCCAAGGTGATGGGCAAGCCCGTTTACGCCTGGATGGAAGCCCTGGATTACCAGCTGGCGGATACGCTCCTGGTCTTTGACACCCATTGGCACTTGTGGACCGCCCGTGTGGGCTTTGAATGCGAAATCATTACGGACGGGACTATCCGCACGGGTATGGATGATCGTAATTTCATGGTGGGCCTTGGTTACAAGTTCCGCATTCCCATCGCCAAAAAGAAATACCTGTTCGACGTGAACTACGCCCTGACCTACGAATCCGAGGCGGACCTCTGGAACCCCCTGAGTTTTGGCTTGCGAGGCTATATCCCGTGATTTCGGAACTTTGGATAGAGAACGTCCGGAGTCTTGTTTCCAGGGAACTGAAGTTTTCTCCAGGAATCAACGTGGTGGGCGGCCCTAACGGCTGCGGTAAGACCACGGTACTGGAATCTGTCCATCTGCTTTCCCAGGGTTTTTCTTTTCGGGCCCGTGACCTGAAGGAGATGATTTCCTGGAATGCTGACGAGTTTATTCTTCGAGGAAATTTCGAGGACGCCGGTCGCTTGACTGCCCGCGGGATTCGCGTGGGGCGGCGTACTTGCGACGTTCGTGAAAACGGGGAATCCCTCAAGTCGGTGGCGGCTCTTTTCGGGAACTTGCCCGCCGTGGTGATGCAGCCTTCGGATATCGAACTTTTACGCGGGGCACCGGATGTGCGCAGGCGCTGGCTAGATGAAATCCTTTGTTTTAGGTCGGCGGCAAACGCCACGACCCTGCGAAACTACCGGCGGATTTTGCAACAGCGGAACCAGTGGCTTCGGCAGTTCAAGCGGGAAGGTTCAGCTACCGGCGGCGAAGAACTGTTCCTGGTGCTTACGGACCAGCTGGCCGACCTGGGTGCAAAACTCTGGGCTGCCCGTATAGAACTTTCAAAAGAGATTTCACCGATTATTACGGGCTATTACCGAAAGCTTTCCAGTGGCATTGACGAAATTACCTGCGCCTACAAGAGTTCTATTCTCAAGGAGCTGGACGCCTTGGACGGTGCGGAATTTTTGGATGATTTCGGGCTTGACCAGGTGGCTTCTTCGACCAGTGGGAGCGCAGATTGCCTTGCGTCGGACTCCGGAGAATTGAGCGACGGCTCCGTAGATGAAAACGCCCTGCGGGAGGCCTACCGTCGTAAGCTTTCGGGTCTGGAATACGCCGAAAAAATCCAGGGAATCACATTGTCGGGCCCCCATAAAGATGACCTTGGGGTTCGCATCGGCGATGTGGAAATGCGTTCTTCGGGCTCCCAGGGACAGTGCCGTTGTGCGGCCATAGCCATGCGTTTTGCCGCCGTAGATGTGGCTAGTCGTTACCTGAACAAACCCATCCTTTTGCTGGACGACGTGTTTGCGGAACTGGACGTGAACCGTCGCGATGCCGTGGCCGCCCTGATTCGACAAAAGCAGTGTCAGGTGATTATCGCCACGCCCGAACCCGAAGAGTTGCCGTTCAAGGCGGATAACGAAATAAGACTTCGGCAAGCTTAGCTTGCCTCGCTCCCTAAAAAAACGAAGACCGCCAGGGCGGTCTTCGTTTCGATTTCTCTTAGATCCTTCGACGCCGAGGCTATGCCTCGTTGCTCAGGATGACACAGAGCCTGCCCTGAGCTTGCCGAATGGGTCTTACTTCTTCAGCAAATCGCGGATTTCGGTGAGGAGCTTTTCTTCGGCGGACGGCTCTGGCGGTGCAGGCGGTTCGGCCGGCTTTTCTTCTTCCTTCTTGCGCATGTTCTGCACAAAGCCCAGGAACTTCTTCATGACGATGAACACCACGATGGCTACGATCAAGAAGTCCACGATGTTGCCGATGAAGGCTCCGTAAGGAATCTGGGCTCCGGAAGCGGTGGTGTAGGTCAGGGCCTTGAGGCCTTCGCCGGCACCTTCTGCACCCATGCTAGCCACGATGGCGTTCACGCAGGGCATGACGATGTCGTTCACGAAGCTGGTGACAATCTTGCCGAAAGCGCCGCCGATGATAACACCGATGGCCATATCGACGATGTTGCCCTTGAGGGCGAAAGCCTTGAATTCTTCAAGGAGGGAGGTTGCTTTTCCTTTGATACCCATGATGGATCCTTTTGGTTGATGTTTTGGTTAAAAATAGTATTGTGGCGACCTTTGGCAAGATGAATTTCTAGATTTTGTGACCTATGTCATGGCTGTTGCTGGCACTTTCCTCTGCGTTTTTCCTGGGTTTCTACGACCTGGCCAAAAAAAAGTCTGTCCAGGGGAATGCGGTGCGCCCCGTGCTGTTCTTGTGCAGTGCCTTTTACGCCCTGTTCATGCTGCCTATCCTGGTTTCGGGGCATACCGAAACCCTGGCGCTCCGCGAGCATGTTTTCTTGATGGGCAAGGCCCTGATTGTGGGCGGCAGTTGGCTCTTGACCTACAACGCCATTGCCCACATGCCCCTTAGCATTTCGGCTACCATCCGGGCTCTGGCTCCGCTCTTTACCATTGGCATCGCGGTGAGCTTCATGGGGGAGCGCCCCTTCCCCTTGCAGTGGGCGGGCATTGGCCTGTGTGTGGTCTCGTACATTGGACTGAGCCTGGCGGGCCGCAAGGAGATGGGGCATTTCTTCAGCAGTCCGTGGGTTATTTCCATGGTGCTCGGCACCATTCTTGCCGCCTGTAGCGGTGTTTACGACAAGCTGATTCTGCAACGGATGAACTTTGACCCTCTGACGGTGCAGGTCTGGTTCAGCCTCTATATGGCTCTGTGGCAGTTTATTATTTGCGCGGTGACCTGGTTCCCGACCCGCAAGAAGACGACCCCCTTCCAGTTCCGTTGGAGTTTTCTCTTGGTGGCGGCGCTGCTTATCATTGCGGACCGCTGCTACTTCTTGGCGGTCAGCGACAAGGACGCCTTGATTTCGGTGATTACCGTTTTCCGCCGTTCTAGCGTGTTCATCAGCTTTGTGGCGGGGATTGTTATCTTTAAGGAACGCAAGAGCAAGCTGAAGTTCTTGGCGCTGCTGGGAATTGTGGCAGGGCTCTGCCTGATTTCCCTCGGGAAAGGCTAGCTTGCAAAGTTTCGGATGAAAGATTATGGCAGATAAGTGTATCGGCATCACGGGAACTATCGGTTCCGGAAAGTCCACGGTAGGGGAGAGTCTCCGCCGTCGGGGCTTGCCCGTGCTGGACGCTGATGCCTGCGTGCATGAACTTTACCGGGATTGCGATGCCCTGCGTAAGGAACTGGCGGAGGCCTTTGGCCCGGAATGCTTGACCGCTGACGGCGTGAACCGCGCTTTTTTTGCGGACCTTATTTTCAAGGACGCCGCCGCCCGTGAAAAACTGGAGGCTCTGGTTTACCCCTACCTGACGGGCTCGGTGCAGGAGTTTTTCGCAGCGCATTCCGGACCTGCATTCTTGGAGGCGGCTCTTTTGCATCGCATACCCCAGGTGGTAAAGTTTCTAGACCAGGTGTGGCTGGTGGATGCTCCTGCAAAGGTTCGACTGGAGCGGTTGGTGTCCCGGGGTCTTTCCCGTGATGACGCGGAACGTCGTATTGATGCCCAGGGCGACATCGACGCCCTTGCCGCCGTTTGGCAAGCACAGGAAATTCCTGTCACTAGAATCGAGAACGAAGGCTCCCTAGAACAGTTGGCAAGACTTGTACATCAGTTCGGCCTTTCCTAAATCGTCATTCCGGCCTTGAGCCGGAATCTGGTGCCTCAGCTAACGGATCCTCGACCAAGTCGAGGATGACGAGTGCAAAAAGTCGAGGATGACGAGCGCAAAAAAATACCCTCGGCTAAGCCGAGGGCAAACTTTTTCGAAAGAACTTTGATTAGAAGTTGATGTTCAGGTGAACATCAATCTTCATCGGAGTGTCTTCGCCGTAGTAGTCTTCACCCAGACCGAAGCCGAAGGAGGCGTCTACCGTGAACATGGGGTTGATGGCGAAAGCACCACCGAGGTAGATCCACAGGCCCATGTCGCCAGAATCGTCACCTTCAAAGCCGTCAGCATCGGAGTTGGTGACCTTGACGTTCAAGTCAGCGCCCACATAGGGGGTAATCATCGGGTTGATGGCGAAGTCGCCTTCGGCACCCACGTTGAGCACGTAGGCCGGAGTGAACTTGTCATCGCCTTCGGTACGAATCTGGAGGCCCAGTTCAGAACCCAGGTTCACGATGCCGAAAGGCTGGGAATACTGGACACCGAAGTGGAGACCGAGACCGTCGTCAACTAGGTCTTCTTCACCGACGGGCAGGTCCACATCAACGAAGGCGTTCATGACGGGCATGAACTGGTAACGGACCATCAGAGGAATGTTGTTCAGGCCATCGGGACCGTCATTTCCATCGTAGTCGGTGAAAATGGTGTAGGGGAGCTTAACGCCCAGTTCCAAGTTGGGGATTACGGTGTAGCGGGCACCACCGTAGGCAGTGAGGCCACTAGCGTCACCTTGCATCTGGTAGGCCACACCGACCTGGCCCTGGCCCTTGTGGTTTTCGAGAACCGGGAATTTGTCCCAGGTAGCGAAGGAAGCTGTTGCAACCAGAGCGGTAGCGAGAGCGATTTTTTTGAACATATGTGTTCTCCTTGTGTAAGTTGTTATCTGCCAACAAGATAACAAGAAAACTCCTGTTGTGCAAGACGATGCGTAAAAAATAGTTAAGAATAAGGGTATTTTGTGACCAAATGCATATTTTCCCGATAAAATGAAGGTTTCCTTGCTATATTAGGGACTGAAAAATGGAGTATTTATGAGATGCTTGGTGACCGGCGGTGCCGGATTCTTGGGTAGCCACCTCTGCGAGAGGCTCTTGAACGACGGGCACGAGGTCCTGTGCCTGGACAATTACTTTACCGGTCGCCTTCAGAACGTGTCCCATCTACGGGACAACCGTAACTTTGAGCTTATCCGCCACGACGTCACCGAACCCATCCTCTTGGAAGTGGACCGGATTTTCAATCTGGCCTGCCCCGCAAGTCCGGTGCATTACCAGTTCAACCCGGTAAAGACCATCAAGACCAGCGTCATGGGGGCTATCAACATGCTGGGCCTTGCCAAAAGGGTCCACGCCCGCATATTGCAGGCCAGCACCAGCGAAGTCTATGGCGACCCGGCGGTACATCCGCAAAAAGAGGATTACTGGGGAAACGTAAACCCCATCGGTATCCGCAGTTGCTACGACGAGGGCAAGCGCGTTGCCGAAACCCTCTTTATGGATTACCACCGCCAGAACAAAGTGGATATCCGCATTGTGCGCATTTTCAACACCTACGGCCCCCGCATGCTCATGAACGACGGCCGCGTGGTGTCTAACTTTATCGTGCAGGCCCTGAAAGGCGAAGACCTGACTATCTACGGCGACGGAAACCAGACCCGCAGTTTCTGCTATGTGGATGACATGGTAGAGGCTTTTGTCCGCATGATGGACCAGGACGAAATTATCGGACCCGTGAATGTAGGCAACCCCGGCGAGTTTACCATGCTGGAACTGGCCCATGCGGTGTTGGACCAGACGGGTTCCAAGAGCAAGATTGTGTACCAACCCCTGCCCGGCGACGATCCCAAGATGCGCCGCCCCGACATTAGCCTTGCAAAAAAGGCCTTGGGCTGGGAGCCCAAGGTCAACTTGTTCGACGGCCTCCAGAAAACCATCGAGTATTTCAAGACGATTGTTTAGTTATTTCACCGCGACTTTATGAGTCTCGGTAACGCCTTGTCCCTGGATTCGCACCAGGTAGATTCCCGGTTGTGTGCTTACGGACAAGCTAACGCTACCATTGGCGATCCCGTTCCAGAGGGTGCGAACAACGCGTCCCTGCAAGTCCAGCAACTCCACTTTTGACTGACCGTTCAGGTTTACGCTGACAGTGTTGTTTGCAAAGTGGAAACTGGAGGTGCTTGCGACTGGGCGAGGAAGCGCGGCGGGACCGGGTCCAATGGGCGTCAAGCTTCCTGCGGTGAGGTTCGGCATGTTGCCGGAGACCAGGAGGCCATTGAGCAGTTTCAAGGACTGGTTGAAGTAGTTCTCGTTACCGAGGTTGACGGCTTCGGCCCAATATTCATCAAGCTTGGATTGATATGAAGGATCCGAAATCAGTGCCGTCATAAGGGAGGTTACAAAAGTGCTGTTGTGGTCCCCTCCAAGTTGTCCCGAAGAGCGAATAACGGCTCCACTCATGCTGGATGCCGGAATGTTGGCTACCCAAGCCGCCATTTTCTTGTCCAAGGCCAGAGCCCGTTGGTCTCCATGCCAGCATACTGCTTTGGCGTTGCGCCAGGGGGCTCGGGAGGCGTCATAGCTGTACCAGTCGTCTTCACTCTTCCCATTCTTGTCGGTCCAGTCGTCAATTAGGCCCGTTGAAACCTCATTTGAACTGGCCTCGTATAGCTTCATGTTGGCGTCGTAGGCGGTATTGCTCCAGAATGTTGAATTGTCGGTGTCCACGGCAGCAAAAAGGGGCATATAGGCGGGGTCAAAGTAGCCGGGGTTTTTGCGGTTGTATGCGGCGTCTCCCCAGGCGTCTCCAGGCATATGCAGACCGTTGGATTCAAATTCGGCGTTCTTCATGGCCTTGATAAGGGTCCTGGCTTCGTCGAGGTATTTGGTATCGCCGAATTGATAGGCCGCCATGATTAAGGCTGCTGCGGCATCAATATCGCCATCAAGGGCTGCTCCATTTCCTGCGTCCCAGGACTCCGACATATTGCCGATTTTCCAAATCATCAACCCATTCTTGTTCTCGAATTTCTTATAGAAATTCCACAGTTTATCAAACTGGGCCTGGTAACTGGTGGTGTTATCGCTGAAATAGACCATCAGAAGCATGCCGTAACCGACGCCTTCTGAAAAATACTCGTTGGAACCTTCGTTAGAGCGAACGCCGGCAATGTCTCCCGACTCATTGTAGAAGGCGGTTTTCCACCATTCAAAGCCTTGTTTCAGTTGTGAGGCTGCGGTAGCCTTGTCAGAAAGCAAGGTTGCCGTTCCGCCATAATCTGAATTTTGCGGAAACGGGAAATTGACAGTGGCGGTTGCAAGCCCAAAGGCCAACAGCGAAGAAAAAGCAATCTTCGTACTGATTTTCATAGAACGCTCCTTTCTCATCTCTCCTTGAAAAATAATTAAAAATCGGTCGAAGTGAAAACTTGACCGATTTTTGTGTGAAATATTTACGGCTGGATGTTGATCATGGGAATCATCTTATCATTTCCGTTGACCTGGGGGAGCTTGCCGTCCCACTTTTCAATCCACTTGAGCATCAGGTATTCCTTGCCGTTCTGTTTCTTGAGGGCTTCCATCTGGAGGGCGATGACGGCGGAGTCCGCCTTGGCCTTGGCCACCCGTTGCTCGTTTTGGTAGTCCATCTTGATTTTGATGTTCTTTTCCTTGAGAGCCTCTTGCTCTTGCACCTGCTTGGCCTCGATGGCCTCGTTGAAGGCTCGACTGAACTGGAATTCCGTAATGGTGAAACCGTCAATGACGATATGGGCTCCGGCGGAGTCCAGCTTTGACTTGAGGGCCGATTCCATACGGCTGCGGATTTCTTCACGCTTCTGGAGCATTTCTTCGGGAACGTATTGCGGTGTGATGCCCGTGATGGTTTCCTTGATTTTGGGTTGGAGGACGGTGGCCACATACCGCGTGCCGTACTTGGAATATATCTTATCTACGTTCTGCGGGTCCACATGGTAGTTCACGTTGGTGCCCACATAGACGGTCTGCAAATCCTTGGAACCGGATTCAATTTTGACAGTTTCCAATTGGGTACTCACGGGAATACGGATAACCTCCTTGGTAACGATGTTGTAGAAGTTAAGACCCGGTTCGAAGGTTTCGCTGTACTTTCCGAACTGCAGCACCACTCCGCGTTCCGTCTCGTCAATTTGTGCACACCCCAAAAGGGCGAAGGATGCGGCTAACGCTAAAAGAATTCTTGTTTTCATAATGGTCTCCTTTTTTTTAAAATATAACAACCAGTTGGTAAAACTGTTAGTCGTCGTCCAGCGCCTGTTCAATCAATTCCATGTTTTCTTCGCAGTATTCCAGTTGCCGGGAAAGAATCTTGATTGCGCCTATCTTAATTAGGCTGGAATCTTGCGCACCACTATCGGCATTGTTTGCCGCAATGCCTGCCAGTTCACGGGTAAAGAATCGAACCACGTTCCAGAAGAACAGGGCGAAGTTTCGCTTGCCATCGGCATGGCCTTCGAACAGGCATTTGGCGAAATGCCTATATACCAGGTAGGCGAGCAGGCGAGAACTCTCTGTTTTGGTGAAGTAGCCCTGGTCCTCGATAGGGGAGGAACCTGCGGATTCAATGCGGGTTTTGATGCGGGCAAGGGCTCTGTCCCAAGTGGGGCCGAAACTGACCGTCCTGGCGAGAAGTTCATAAAGGTCCTGGGCGTTTTCAAGCGGAGCGAAAGACTTTTCATTTGTATAGCCGAAGGCTGTGTAAAGCCGTTCGCCAAAGGGCATATTTGAATCGGCGAGAGCCTTGAACATTTGCTCCCTTTCGTAAAGCACTTCGTTCCGGATTTCGATGTCGTCTTCGTCCAGTTCGTCTTCGGATTCATCGCATTCTTCGCTGGTGAATGTGAGCGGGTCTTTACCTTCGAGCAAGAGCCGTGTTGCCTCTTCGCAGCAGAGCCCGAGGCCCCGTTCCATGATGTCACCGTAAACTTCTACGAATCGCGGGTGTTCCCGGCATATGTCGCAGAGGGAGTTCTCGCCCAGGTTCTTGTAGATTTCGCAGAGATTGTTCTGGTCTAGAAATGGGCAGCGGTCGTGGGGGAGCAGTCTAAAATGACCGTCCTCGATGTTGGTCCGGAGCTTGTCGCCGAAAATGCCTGCTATTTTGCGGTAGGCTTCTTGTGACGCCTCGTCGATGTCGATTTCCCACCCGACACAGCAAGTGTCGCTGCACTTTGAGGCGGTGCATTTAAACTTGTCGTAAAAATCGGGTTTGCGGAGAATCATTGCTATCTCTTTAAAACAGATCTAGCGTACTGTCCAGATAGATTTCTTCCCGGACATTGAGCTGGTATTCCGGTTTGGTCATATAGTATAGCAAAAATTCCAAGATGAGGGCACTGCCCAGGCTGCGGCCTTCTATCTTGAAATGGCGGAATCCTGCTGGTGCGTAGGTATTTTGAATGCCATCAATCCCGATAAAACCAGGGTTTTTCATGGCGTCGGAAAAACGATAGCCCCTTTGGGCGTCGGGGGAGACGCAAATTTGATCTACGCAGTTTTCGCCGAGGCTTTTCTGACTTACTTTTTCGTAGCAAATTTTCCGGTCATAACAACCGAACCAGCAGCATTCGTTGCACAGGAATTCGACCTTTTGTTTTTGGGCGTCTGTGAGTGTGTCCAGTTTTTTGAATTGCTTGTTTAACCTGAAATCGGGAACGATGTAGCGGAATTCTTTGCGGTTCAATTCCGCCTTGAATTGCTCGAAATCCGTGAGGACCTTTGTGGTCGAAGAGACGAAATAAAATTCAGGATATTTCGCCTTGATGTAGTTGAGCAATAGGTCGGAGTGGATGATAACGCCATTTGAAGTTGCGCCCGTTTTTGTGGGCGGCATTGTGTTGCTATTCTCAAATAGTCTACACAATGCGTTGCAATTTTTATCGGCAAGATGCTCTTCGCGGAGCAGGGAGTTGCTGAAGGTGAGTCGTGCCGAAATCCCGTATTCCCTCATGAGAGCAGCTACTGCCGCGGGGTCGGCATCGCCGAATCCGACGCGCCCACCACCCCAAATACAGTCGCTGGGTGCTCCGTAAATAGAACCGATTTCGCACCAGTTGTAAAAGAATTCCCTGTGCTCGTGGAATAACGGCAAGAAAGCCTTGTAAAGGTCGTAGAATTCGAAAAGTCCGGGAAGGTGGTAGTAGATTTTCACTTCAAGGCTCGTTTTACAGAAAGTATAGGATTATGGTGTGCAAGTGTCAAATGATGCCGCTATGGCTTTGGCTTTCTGTTTGCTTTTTTTAATAATCAATTTATTTGATTAAATAAATAGAAATTATATATTTTACTTGATGGATTTTTGAGGGTATATTATGGGAGTAAAGAACGATAAACCCTGAAAAAAGGAGTCCATCATGAAGCACTTAATCATTACTCTGACTTTGGCCGCTGCTACTTTTGGCTTTGCCCAGGAATTTCCGCCCCTGTTTGAATGCCCGACGCCGGATCCGTCGCAGCCGTATCGACCTGTAGATGTCAACAAGTCCAACCCCACTCCTCTAGACCCGTGCCTCCTTCAGAAGCTGCTTCAGAAGATTGGGATTACTCCGCCATCGCCGGATGAGCCGAGGCCTCAGTGGTATCCTGTGGATACTAAGTAAATCTTGTTATATTCTCCTGTAACAGGAGAATATATGAAAAGATCCCTTTCCTCTTTATTTGCGGTTGCACTGGCCTTGATGGTGGTCGGTTGCAGCGATACGAAAACGGCTAAAGAAGCCGCTGAAACGAATGTTGCGCCTGAAATGGCGAAGGCAGGCGAGTCGGCGGCTAAAACCGTCTCTACGGTGGTCGGCACGAAGACGATTTCCCTTGCAAATGGTGCGAAGGTCACTTGGATTCAGGATAATGAGGGCGAAAAGTTGATGCCCCGCGATCTTTTCAGCGATGCCAGTGATTCTCTTTATGCTAGCATTAACATGCCGGCAGGGATTCCTGCCTCCGTCAGCACTTTTTTGGTGCAGGTGGATGGTGTATACATCTTGTTTGACGCAGGTCTCGGAGCTTTTGGCGGCCAGCTGATGAGCCGTCTGGCCGCTCTGGGCGTGAACCCGGATTCCATCGGGCTTGTTTACCTGACCCATTTCCACATGGACCATATCGCAGGCCTGGTTGCCAAGGATAGCGCTGGTGCCGATGTGAAGGTTTTTAAGAATGCTGCCGTCTATGCAGGCCAGGTGGAATACGATGCCTGGATGAATGACGTCCCGAAAAACGACATGCAGAAGAATGAGATGGCCCTTTACAAGGATAGCCTGCATCTGTTTGCCTTTGGCGACACGTTGCCCCATGGGGTGCTTGCCATGGATGCCGTAGGCCATACGCCTGGCCATACCGCCTTCCAGCTTGCGAACTTGTTAATCGTGGGCGACTTGATGCACGGTTATGCCTTGCAGAAAGATCACCCCGAAATCAATTCCAATTACGACATGGACAAGGCAAAGTCTGCCGAGAGCCGCAAGCGCCTAATGCAATACGCTCACGAAAACAAGCTTCTGATGGCGGGCATGCACCTGCCTCCTCCGGGATTTGCGGAATAGGTCAGTGGCTGAACCACAGGAACGGAAATATCGTCACGAATATGGCTGTAATGAGGGCGCACATGCCATGAATCTATATAAAATGGCGTGTCAAAAGGTGTCACAATGGTGTTTTTGAATGCTTTTTGGTCTAAAACTTGCCGATATCGGCAAAAATTTTGTATATTGGGGTAGATGAATGACAAAAACTTGCCGATAGATTCTGTTTGTGTCTCAGTTTCCCAATTTGCGGAGAAGTACGGAATTAGTGAGCGTACGGCCCGTAATTATTGCGCTATGGGCAAGATCGAGGGGGCTTTCCTTACCGGCAAGACCTGGAATATTCCTGCCGATGCCGCGCTGCCCAAGAAGGGGAAAGCGAAACTGTCGCCTCTGCTAGAGCGTTTGCGCTTGGAAAAGCAGGGCCGCCTCAAGGGGGGCATTTATCATCGCACGCAGATTGACCTGACCTACAATTCGAACCATATCGAAGGGAGTCGGTTGACCAAGGAGCAGACCCGGTTCATTTTTGAGACGAATACGCTGGGGGTGACCTCCGAGAACACGCGCATCGACGACATTTTGGAGACGGTCAACCATTTTCGCTGCATAGATTATGTCATTGACCATGCCACGGACAAGGTGACCGAGGCGCACATCAAGCAACTCCACCGGATTCTGAAGGCGAATACTTCGGATAGCCAGAAAGACTGGTTTGTGGTGGGGGATTACAAGAAGTTGCCCAACGAAGTGGGTGAGGAAAAGACCGTGGAGCCCAAGTCCGTGCACAAGCACATGGCGAAATTGATTTCGGACTTCAATTCGAGAGGCACGATTTCTTTGGACGACGTGATTGATTTCCATGTGAAGTTCGAACGGATTCACCCGTTTCAGGATGGCAATGGCCGCGTTGGTCGGTTGCTCATGCTCTGGCATTGCCTGCAAAACAGGATTGTCCCGTTCATCATTAGCGAGGAATTGCGGCTATTCTATTACCGCGGAATCCAGAAGTGGGGCCGCGTGAACGAGTTCATGCAGGACACTTGCCTTACGGCGCAGGACAACTATAAGGCCCTGCTGGATTATTTCAAGATAAAGTACTGAAGTTAGAAGGCTTTAGTAGCTAGAACTCTATCTTGTTGAAGGATTTATAGTGGTTGCCGGTGTAATAGATGTTGCAACCGCTGCTGTAGACGAGACGGTTTGTGCCACGGTTGTTTGCGAAGTAATCAACGTCGGCTTCGTACCAGGTTCCAGGAGGCAGCACCCCTTCGCTGTTTTGGAAATAATCTCCGCCAATCATCACGCCGAGCGTTGTGAGAGGATTGAAATTCCATTTGGTAAAATTGCGGCCTGTTTTTTGCTCGTAGAGCCTTTTGCCTTCGCTTTTGTTCACGTAGTTCGAGGGAAGATGCCCGTTTTCGCAAATGTATTTGGCAACTTCGTTCTTTGAGGTGTACTGCGCTTCAGGTTGATTTGTTGAAAATATAGGGGAGGCGCTCGAGGATGACGGCGACGATTTGCTGACAAAAGTATAGATGCCGGATGCGATTGCCAAGATGACGCATAGCGTGAACATGAAACTGCGCAGAGATTTGTTCTTTTTATGGTAGCCGGTATTTGATGAATAATGCGGACGCTGATCTTGGCGAGAAGCAACTCCTTCGAGGGAGCCATTCTCGATTCGGGCACCTTTATCGGTTTTACCAAAGCTGCTGATAATAATTGTGTCGCCTACCTTCGGTGACCGAACGGGACGCCCTAATGCAGAGATATGGAAAAAATATTTGGTTCCGTTTGCGCAGGCGAATCCGAATCCTTTTTCTTCGTTCCATTGCGTTACAGTTGCTTTGTTTGTGATGGACATGCGTGCTCCTGAAGGGCGAGTTTATCTGGGATTGAAATATAGAAAGAACCACCTCTTTTTCTAACCACTAGCCACTGTTTACTAACCACTGTGGAGCCGGGGCGTTGCGGGCTGGCGACTGAAGCCCGCAGAGGGGGTGATGGAAGACGCATGGAAATTCCCGCCAAGATGATAGCGGATCCCCGCCTTCGCGGGGATGACGAGAAGGTGTGCGGGGATGACGAGAAGGTGTGCGGGGGTGACGAGAATGGGTGCGGGGATGACATGCGGCTGCAATCAGGGGGAGGCTTCCCCCTTTAATGTGGATAGAGATTGCTTCCCCTGAAGCAAGTTCAGGGTCGCAATGACGGTTTCTGATAGAAAAGGAGATCCCCGCCTTCGCGGGGATGACAGGTGCGGTCTGTAATTGCTATATTACCCGCCGGAACAATTTTATTTAACAGAGGTTCAAAAAATGAATTATTTCAATTCTATCCCTATGCGTCGCCAACTCGAAGAAATTGGCCACTGCCGTTTCATGGAACATTCTGAATTCAGCCGTGGTGTTGAAGCCCTCAAGGGCAAGAAGATCGTGTTCGTCGGTTGCGGTGCCCAGGGTCTCCATCAGGGTCTTGACCTGCGCGATAGCGGCCTCGACGTCTCTTACACGCTCCGCAAGGAAGCCATCGAACAGAAGCGCCAGTCCTGGAAGAACGCTACTGAAAACGGCTTCAAGGTCGGTACCTACGAAGAAATGATTCCGGATGCAGACCTCGTTTGCAACCTCACACCGGACAAGCAGCACCACAACGTGATCCCGGCCATCATGAAGCTCATGAAGAAGGGCGCCGCCCTCTCTTACAGCCACGGCTTCAACATCGTTGAAGAAGGCCAGGAAATCCGCAAGGACATCACGGTGATCATGGTCGCCCCGAAGGGCCCGGGTTCCGAAGTCCGTAGCGAATACGTTCGCGGTTTCGGTATGCCCTGCCTTATCGCTGTGCACCCGGAAAACGACCCCGAAGGTAAGGGTTGGGACTACGCCAAGGCTTACGCCGCTGGCCTCCATGCCGACCGTCCGGGCGTTCTCGAAAGCTCTTTCGTCGCCGAAGTGAAGTCCGACCTCATGGGCGAACAGACCATCCTTTGCGGTATGCTCCAGACCGGCACCATCCTTTGCTACGACAAGATGGTGAAGGATTTCGGCGTTGAACCGGCTTACGCGGTCAAACTGCTCCAGTACGGCTGGGAAACCATTTCCGAAGCCCTGAAGCACGGCGGCATCACCAACATGATGGATCGTCTCTCCAACCCGGCCAAGATCCGCGCCACGGAACTCGCCGAAAAGATGAAGAAGATCATGAAGCCGCTCTACTGCGAACACCAGGACAACATCATCTCCGGCAAGTTCTCCAGCACCATGATGGTGGACTGGGAAGCCGGCGACAAGGACCTCCTCAAGTGGCGTGGCGAAACGGGCGAGCTCGAATTCGAAAAGGTCGAAGCTACCGACAAGGTCATCACCGAACAGGAATACTTCGACCGCGGCGTTCTCATGAC
>CACXMH010000046.1 GCA_902768715.1 Fibrobacter succinogenes
TAACCTAACAGGCGGTGGATGGTGTACGTTTCCGCATTCGCAATCTTGTTGTAAATTTCAAGATGGTTCTCGAATTCCTCGGAGCCGACCAGATTCATGGAATTGACGATACTTTCCTTCATGCGGTCGGCGGCCTTGCCGCTCGGGGCCGCCAGATACAGTGGGTAGGCAAGCCTGTCCGGGTGCTCGCAGTAAAGTTCCCGAAGCAAGAAGAATATGACGGTCGTCTTGCCCGTGCCCGGGCCTCCCGTGACAATCAAGTTTTCGTTGACGCCGCGTACAATCGCTTTGGCCTGCTCTGCTTCGAGCCGCACCGGATTTCCGTTAGCGTCTTTTGTGAACGAGGCGACATTCTCGATGCATTTTTCCGCAGCACCTTTTACCGGAGTTTGCGCCACAAAGAGCTCGCAGACTTTCTGTTCGACGGTTAGCTTGGAATAGAAATACTTTGTCGGGTAAAGGTAATTGTCCTTCAGCGTAAAGGGCTTCTTGAAAAAGGAATGTTCGTGCGCGTCTGTACCGACAATTCCTTCGTAGCTGCCGTCACTGATTTTTCTTGCCGCTTTCTGCAAGGATTCCTTATAGCAGGGCTCGCAAGGGATGCCGAAGTTTTCAAGCGTCTTCAAAAGCCTAGCTTCTAGTTTGCTGGAATCCAGCGGGATGCGCGTGTCGCCAAAATTCTGTCTGCAGAGCAAAAGAGCAAGCAAATCAAACAGTTCAGAGTCCGCATCGGTGCAGAAGGCAGGAAGCGCATCCATTAGACGCCTTTGCAGCGGGGTTATGGCGCCACAGTCGATTAACGTATTCATCAGGTTTTCGTTGTTCTTGTCCATGGCTAGATAATCTCATCGTAAAGTTTATTCAGTTCTTCGTAAGAGGCGAAGGAGCTCGACATGATGCCGGAGGTTTCGCCTTCGCTACAACCCCTGAAGAATACGTAATAGATGCCGCCAAAATACTTCTCGAAAATCTGCTGTTCCGTCAAATCCCGGTAGAATCCTTTGAGCCAGCGAATAAGCACGTAAGAATAGAGAATCTGCTGCACGTCGTAATGCCTGAACACCATGTGTTCTTTCATCGATTCATTCCCGTAATCGCCCAGCACGTCGGATTTCCAGTCGAGAATGCAGTAGCGGCCATCGCGGACAAACAGAAGGTCTATAAAGCCCTTGCAGTAACGGTCCAGAAGTTCCGTCCCCTTTACGCCATCCAGCGCCATGTGGAACGGAAGTTCACTGCGGCGGTTTGCAAACGAGACTCCGTTCAGGGTAAACGATTCGCCGGTCTTTTGCGCGCCCTCGATCGTTTCCAGTTTGCCGTTTAGGGTATGCCAGACCATCTCGACTGTTCTTGCGAGCCATTGCGGATGATGTTCAATATCCAGGTTCTCGTCAATGAAGGACTTGCGAACCAGTTCCAGCAACGGCCTGAATTCGAGAACCTCT
Source organism: Fibrobacter succinogenes (assembly GCA_902768715.1). GTDB lineage: Bacteria > Fibrobacterota > Fibrobacteria > Fibrobacterales > Fibrobacteraceae > Fibrobacter > Fibrobacter succinogenes_L. The sequence goes on from CACXMH010000046.1 coordinate 1,446, forward strand.
GCGAGCGTGAGCTTGCCGACTTCTTCAAAATCGACCAGCTCGAAAATCTTGTGGATAGCGTTACCGAGTTCGGCGCCGCGAGGGTATTTGTCTTCGGGCGTTGGCGCTGCGTTTTCCGTTTTGGCCTTCGTGCTGTCAACCTCGTCTTTTTGCAGGCGGCCTTCGTCCGTTTCTTGCTCCTGCGTACCGTGGGCAATTTGCGAGTACGAGGTAGAATGCGGGAACTTGCGCCACACATCAAGCGACTTGAGTGTTTGTGCGGCCGACTCGACACTTGCCGCCGAAACCGTTTCGGAATCTTTCTGCATCAGCTTCAAAATCGTGCGTACGGATTCCTTTCGGTCCTTAAACTTTTTGTCTTCGACAAAATCGAAGAACTTGGCATTCTCGGCCTTTTTGCAAAAGCCTTCAAGAATATCTACGTACCAGTCCATCGCCTTGCAGCGGGGTCGAAGTTTTCCGTTCTTGTCAGGCTTGAATTTCGGAAACCAGGGCAAAATCATCAGGTACGACGCCCTGGTGAATGCGACATAGAAAAGCCTGCGCCATTCTTCTTCGGTTTCATGTTGGCAAATTTCCTTTCCGCCCTTTTCAAAAGTCATTATGCGGGAAAGGTCGCCTGATGGATTGTTGAAAACATATGGACCCGAAGACCCTGCATGCCCGCGCTCGCTCGCGACCGAGATGACTACCGGGAATTCCAGGCCCTTGGAGGCGTGGATGGTCATGGTCTGCACCACGTCGAGGTCGGTGCCTTTCGCCACGATGTTCGAATTTTCGAGAGCATCTTCGCTACCGATAGCGAGGCCGTCCAAATGCCGAATCAGTTCTTCGAGCGAGGCATTGGCGGTATACAGGTATTCAATGGCGTAATCGCCCACTTGGCGAATCTTGTTCAGGCTCTGGAGCTGATCCGGAGCGCTAAGCGACACAAGATAGCTCGAATCGCTGTAAATGGATTCCTGCAGTTCGGCCCAGCGGCGCTGTTCTGCCAACGCATGCCACCGCGAAAAGATGGTAATAAACTGCGCACCGTCTTCGTCGGGCTTGAACGCATTGATGTAGTCCATAGCCTTGCCGAAAAAGTCCGTCATGAGCGCCGCGTAAAGCAGGCTGCGGTTCCTGTCGGAATAATCTTCGGCATCGATGGCCCTGAAAAGCGCAGTCCATTCGGCGCATTCGCGGCTCCGGAACAGGTTTGCGTCCATGTACCGCAAGAACGGGATGCCAGCCTTTTTCATGCCGTATTCGATATTGTCAAGTTCGCTACGCGTTCTTGCCAAGACGGCAAAATCCGAGAACTTGACGTTGCGAAGTTCGCCGGTTTCCTTGTCCGGAATCTGGAGGTTCGTCTTGCTGCCCTTGAAAGAGCACATGTCCACAATGTTGTTGACTACAATCTCGGCATAATCTTTCGGGTCTATATTCGGTTTGCTCACCAGGAAAGGCTTGATGGCTTTTCCCTTGTAGGTTGCGTCTTTTTTAGCCGTGGTGGGACTCTTCGATGGCTCAAATTCAAAGTCGAATGGCGGAAAAAGTTCGTTGCAAGCTTCAATCATCGCCTTGGAAGAGCGCCAGTTTGTCGAAAGTACCTTGCCGTTTGCGATCTGGTCAACGGCGGTTTCGTAAACCTTGACGTTTGCACCCTGGAAACTGTAGATCGATTGCTTGGGGTCGCCCACCACCAGAATATGGTGCAATCCGTCGTCGGCATCAAAGAATACGCGTTTGAAAATTTTCCATTGCAACAAGTTCGTGTCCTGGAATTCGTCGATGATGGCGAACAGGTATTTTTGCCGCAGGGAATCTACCAGCGGAGAATCGTCATCAAGGACCGCCTTGTAGACGTTTCGAATCATGTCGTTGAAGGACTGAATCTTGCTTGTATTCTTGTGGAGTTGCCAGGCTTCGAAAAGCCTGGGAGTGTATTCGTAAAGGCACTTGTGCAAAAGCAGCGTTTCGATACCGCCCGATTTTTCGTCGAGCAAAGCCTTCAAATCCTTGATGATACCGAGGGCCGAATCCAGTTCCGAGCCGTCGCCTACGACATTGAACTTGAACGACACACCGTTATACAGGGCGAATCCCTTTGTCCACGATGACACTACTTCAAGCAATTCGCCCGCCGTCTTGGATTTTGTAATGTGCTCATCCTGGTGAACTTTGAGAATGTCACAGGCGGCATCTACGCAGGGAATTTCTCTCAAATGCGCAAAGTTTTCGGCTTCGGCCATGCAGCCGACATCGCCGATATCAATGTCTTTTGTACCGAGGCGAAGTTCCATGTTTCCTGCAAAGTGCACTGTTTCGGGAATATAGCTTGCGATGGCGCCTTTCAACAATTCCGTAAAGTCTTCTAATTTGCCGTTATATTTCACAAAGCTCTTGAAAAGTTCTTCGCGAGACCACACGTCGCGTATCGATTTTTGAATCAGTTCTTCTACGGCGCTTTCGTCAATTAGTTCCTGCTTCAAGGGCACATCGGCTTCGTAGGCGAATTCCTGCGTCACCTTCTGGCAGAACGAGTGGATGGTGCCGATGGGTGCGCCCTGGACATCGTGCAGGGCCTGCTGCAAGTAAATGTTCCCACTATCCTTCTTGAATTCTTCTTCGATTTTTTTGCGGATGCGGTCCTTGAGTTCGCCGGCGGCCTTCTCGGTATAGGTCACAATCAGAATCTGGTTCAGATTCATTCCCTGGGCCACCAGCTTACCCACCACTTGCTGAATGGTGTAAGTCTTGCCCGTGCCTGCGGATGCCGCGATAAAAAGGTTCTCGTTGCCGGTAAACGATTCTATGTCGAAAACATTATTCATCGTCATCCCTCCAAATCGGGTCCAGCAAACGGGTTTGCTCCATCACGGCAATTTCCCAGTCCTTCGAAAAATCCTCATGCGAAAATCCGGAGAACTTTTCGGGGTCAAACAGATTCTTTCCGTCAAAATAAGACCACGGGCCATATTTGCCCGCCAGTTTCAGGCGGTAATTGAAGAAGGTCTGCATGTCGCCTTCGGTGTACATTTTTGCGGGCACGCACTTGCGGTAATTTTCGACATAGCAGCGGTGGTATATGATTTTCAGGCGCTGCATGGCGCCGTGACGGTCTATCGAGAATTTCTTTTCGGCAACTTTGTTCTTGCTCGAGAACACCCTCAATACAAAAGGAATTTCGTCTGCATCGCTCGAGTCTGCGGCTGCAATCAACAGGGCATCCAAAAACAGCTTGGTAAAATCCGTATTGGAAATGTCGCCGGACTTGACGCTGAATAGCACGTGCGTTCCATCGGCAAGTTCATTGTGCCAGTCAAGTTTGCTGCGCAATGTCCAGCTGTGTGCACCTTCCGACAAAGAAACTTCCAGCTGTTCCTGGTATTTCGCTTTTTTGCAGCCAACGCTTTCAGAAATCAGGTTGTAAATAACTTCCGATTCCTTGTTGATATCGTCAAGGGCAACGTCGCCAAAAACTCCACGCGGAATTTTCTTCTTTAAAATCCATTCCTCTTCTGTCTTGGAATCCTTGATGCGTTCGGCATCCATGACGGACTGCACAAAATCCTTGAGCAAAATAGAGAGGTCGAGATTGTTTAGGGACACCGGTTCGAAAAGTTCCTTTTCGGGGTCGTTTTCTACCGACGGTAACGTCACCTTTCGCGCCAGCTGGAACTGGAACGGATCATCGAAGAAACGCTTGAAGTCGCGGGTGTTTACCGTATCGGGCAGGGCGACTTGAACTTCTTCCGGCTCGTTTTCGGGAGCATCTTCGGTGCGGGCTTCCAGAATGCGGTTCAACTTATTGCGAATGGAGCGGAGCGTAAACAGCTCTTCGTCCGGTCGGGTTTCGTCCAGCGGAATCTTGCGTTCCCTAAAAACAGCACTGTTGGGGCAAGCGCTTTCGGCAATAAAGAATTGCAAATCCCGAATCACCGAAGACGGGAAAAGTTCTTCGTCTTTTTTTAGGTTCCTGTTGATGTAACTGATGTGGAACCCGTCGGCAGCACTCATCAGCTGACACAGGAAGGTGTAGCAGTTCTTGTCCACCGGAGTGTCGTCACCCGGCCAGCGCGTCGTCTGGGTGCGCAAATCCATGGTGTTCGCCTTCTTTTGCCCCGGGAATACGCTTGCGTTTGCGCCGAGGAAAAAGATATGCTTTGCCGGGACGACCCTGTTGACGGCGAAGCGCATAAAAGTGAGGCCGCCGCTGAAAAGCCGCGTGTTTCCGGTGTGGGAATCCTGGCAGGCACTCGAAAGCATCTGTCCCGCGATTTTCCACGAAATCCAGGCCGCGCCCGCATCGAACTGGAATTCCATCAGGTCGATTGCATCTTGCACCCTTTGCCAAATCTTCTTTTCGACGGCAAACCGGTCTTCCTTGGCGTTCAACGCCACCCAATGTGCCAAATGCGATTTCAATGCCGCAAGGGAATTCGGCTGGTGGGGCTCGATGCCCTCCGGCGCAAAACGGATCCAGCGGTTCAGTTCATCGATGCAGGCGATAAACTTCATGGTGAGCCCGTCGTCCGAAGATTCGATATCTTCGTAGGGCAAGTAACGCTCATGGGCGGAGGCAAACGGTGCGTCGGTCACCTGCGAAAAAAGCATTTGGTTTATGCAACGGCTCCAGTCATCTTCGGAACCCTCGGCGGTATGGCGGTAAACGTTCATGTTCACCACCCACTTTTCCCAGGCGGCTACGTCGCTGTCGGTAATCTGCAAAGTCGATTGGACTACCGGATTCTTGACAAGGTCAAAGAACGCCGGCCTTGAAATCGAACGCTGCTGGTGAATGTCCAGAAGATTCGCGATGGCCTTGCCAATCAGGGAATCCTTTTCCGGGTAGTCCGTAATCGCGTAGGGAATGTAAAACTCACTGTCGCGCGGAGCCGCGTTGAACACCTGCTCAATCGGAGTGCGGTACGCATCCAGCTCGGGCGCAATCACCACCATCTCGTCCAGGCGTACGCCCTGCTTTAAAAGCAGACAAACCTGCGTATGCAAATTCTCGACTTCGCGCAGCGATGACGGCGCAGCGGTAAGAGTCAGCGAATGGTCGGCCTTAGGCGAAATGGATTCAGGCGTTGCCTCGGAATCGTCAAAACGGTTCAGGCGATGCGAAACCAGATACTGCACCTGGTGCAGCAACGAATCCGGAGCGTATTCATAACCGACAAAATCAAAAGTATAGTCCGACGCCAAACACCACAGGCGAATGTTTTCGCGACCGGTGCGGCCCCAGTTTTTAAGGAGCAAGTTTTCATTTTGGGCAAGCCCCTCTTCGGTAGCGGAATCCTGGACGGCCGGGAGCGCAATTCGCGACGGCTCGTCTTTCTTGCTCCAGCGTGTCACGGTGCGGTTGCCCACATCTTCCCAGAATTCCATACACGGATTCTGGATGAAGGCGAAAATGTCGTGTTCCTGCGCGAACCTCTGCAAGATTACGCGGTAGAATTGACCCATACCCGAAAGGCTGAAAATAAAGACCGGCTTTTTCCATTGCGACGAATCCGTCTGCTGCGAAAACAGGTAGGGAATCGTGAGGTATTCCGTATCGCTGCCCGTGCGCTTGTGAGTCGCCTCGAACACGTGAGTCAGCAGGGACTTGCCGCCCGCATTGTGGAACAGCTGCGCATACACATCGCGCTGCCACTTTTCCTTGGGCAATACACGGCCCTTGTCCGAGAAAAAGTCGCGCAACTCGCCCTCTTTCCAGTAGGCAAGTAGGCCCTCGTGATGCTTGTTCTGCAAGGGCGAAATAAAACCGCCCGGGCGGCTCGTTTCGTATTCCAAGAAGAGCCCTGCCAAGGTGCGTGCAAAATCAAACAACTTAGATTCGTCTATTTCGTCTGAAAAATTTTTGCCGGATTTTTTATAGAGGTACTTCTTGATTTCTTTCGGAATCGATTTCGACTTTGCGGAATAGGTTTCGTTCAAGTAAGCGATTAGCACGTTGCACAGGATATCTGCAGTCAATTTCTGCTTGGACGTGTCCCCTTGCGTCAAATACCTGAACAGGAATTTGTCCAGGGTGACAATCTCCAAATTCGCAAGGACGCCGCATTTCGCAATGTAGCGCAGCCTGAACCACTGCTCGATTTTCGGGTCCGGGAAAATCACGATGGGCGAATCGAAAGGGTCCGTCCAACACTTGCCGAGAGCGTCGATCATCTCGTCGGCCAGATTTTCTAGGTTCAGTGCGAATTTCAGGTGTAGCATGGCTATAATATACTCAAAAAAATATGTCATTTTTTCTAATTTTGTGACATGACTATTGAAGACTGGCGCGCCCGCATAGACGCCCTGAACGGGGAACTGATCACCCTCTTGAACAAGAGGGCGTCTTTTGCCCATGAAATCGGGAAGGTCAAGAAGCAGGCGGGGTTGCCGGTCCTGGACGAGGGCCGCGAAGCCCGGGTCCTGAATGCGGTGGGGGAACTTGCCCAGAAAAGCGGCGGCCCCCTGACCGAAGAGTCGGTGAAGCGTATTTTCCAGGTGATCATGGAAGAGACCCGCAAGGTGGAGGATTGATGAAACGGTTCACTCTGGTGGGTTTCGGCCTTTTGGCCAGTTCCATTGCGGCTGCGGTCAAGCAGGCCAAGTTTCCGGCCATTATTCGTGCGGTAAGTTCCGCAGCTACGCTGAAACGGGCTCGGGAACTGGAGCTTGCCAACGAGTTTTTTGAATACGACGCCGTAGAGGAGTGGTCCAAGGACAGCGACCTGATTTTGCTGTGCGGTCCCATCCTCCACATCTTGAAAACCATGGAGGCCCTGAAGAACGTCTCCTGGGCTAAAGGTGCTGATGCCTCGCGGCAGGTGCTGGTATCCGACATCGGCAGCACCAAGGTGGAAATCTGCAAGGCGGGTTCGACCCTGCCGGCCCCCTTCCTTTTCGTGGGGAGTCACCCCATGGCGGGCTCCGAAAAGCGGACCTGCGAACACAACGACCCCGCCATTTTCGAGAACGCCTACTGGTTCGTGTGCCCGCCCGAGGGCATGCCCGAAAGCACTTACGAGCCCCTGCTATCCCTGGTGAAGTTCTTGGGAGCTACCGCCGTGGTGTTCCCGCCGGAGCATCACGACGCCACTATGGCCTGGGTCTCCCACATGCCCCAGATGCTCAGCTCGACGCTGGCGGGGAACCTGCCGGAGCGCCTGCTTTCTCACAACTACCAGCATTACGCGGGCAGGGCCTTCCGGGACATGACCCGCATAGCCGCCTCCGGCTGGGGAATGTGGCACGACATCGCCGTCACCAACAGGAACGAGACCGTCCGGGCCCTGGAAGAGGTCCGTGCTGGCCTGGACCGCACCATTGAGGCCATGAATGCCCTGAAGGTGGTGGACGGCTCGGCTCCCATAGGCGGAGCGTCGCAGCCTTCTGATGCCAGCCAGTCGGACAATTCCGCTGCGCTGGAAAAGATTTTCAAGGCCGGTAACGACGGCCGTGCAAGCCTGTTCGCGCCGGGCCGTAACGCCGCGTCTGCCTTCTTCGAGATTACGGTCCAGCTAAAAGATAAGCCCGGCGCTCTCCTCAGCGTGTTGGAACCTCTGGCCCAAGAAGGCATCAACGTCCGCGACGTGGAACTCATGAAGGTCCGTGAAAACGTGGCGGGGACGCTCCTGCTCGCCTTCAAGACCGAAGATGAGGCTGCTCGGGCCCTCAAGATTTTGAAGTATCTGGATTACGAAGTCAAGGGAAGATGATGGAATTCTACCTGAATCCAGATAGAGAACGGACAAACCTGACCCTGGTCATGGCATTGCTGGTCAATGGCCGCACCGTGCTGGAGGACTTCTCCTGGTCGGCGGAAGGCCGTGATTTTGCCAAGGCCCTAGAGGAATTCGGTCTTACTCTGAACCTGCAGGGGCACGAGATGGTGCTTACCGGCAAGGGATTCCAGTACCCCGTTCCCTCCCTGCTTCCCATCAACTTCGGGGAGCGCGACAGTATACTTTTGTGGACTCTTGCGAGCCGCGAAACAGAACAGGTCTTTACCTTTGCCGCCGAGAATGACGAGGCGGGTATTGCCGCCGTGGCCCTTGCCAAGGAACGGCTCCAGGCCTATTTCAAGATTCACGTGGAGTCCGACAGCCCCTCCGATTTCAAGTTCCGCTTCGATACCGCTGAGCCCTCCCTTAAGAAGGATTCTTTGGGGAGCGTGCCTTACATCATGCGGAACAGGCTCATGACTCGTGCCCTGATCCGTGGGGAATTCATAAGCTTTGAAGAGAAGACCGTTGTTCGCGACCAGTGGACCCGCATGCTCCAGTATTTTGGCGTGCCTCTCCGTTACGAGGGGCGCGGCGTGGAACAGCTCAGTGAATTTGAACGCCGCCTGCTTATGGCCCAGGGCAAGAAGGTGGAACGCACCCAGTTCACCGAAATGTCCGAGACCAAGGTGATTACGGGCCGCGACTACTACGTGCCCGGCGACTTTACCGAGGCCTGCGCGCTGGTCTTGCTCTCTACCATCGAGGCGGTGCCCAAGGGCAACCGCACTCTCATCAAGAATGTGGAACTGAACACCAGCAGGGTGGGGGCCATCAACTGCCTCAAGCGCATGGGTGCAAACATCGAGATTGTGACCCGCCGCGAAAAATACGGCGACGTGTTCGGCGACCTGGAAGTTTTCCCCGTAGATGCGGGCAAGCGCCTGCAGGGCCGCCGTTTTGCCGAAGACACCGTGGCCACCTCCATCGAAGAATTCCCGTTCTTGGCGGTGGCGGCCTGCTTTGCTGAAGGCGAGACCATTTTGCGTCTGCCCAAGGAACAACGCAAGGCTTGGCGCCCGGTGAATGAGTCCTTGGCAGAGAACCTGCGCAAAACCGGCGTAGAGGTGGGCGTCTATGATGACGGCCTGGTGGTTCGAGGGTTGGAAAACATTACGGCGGTGCCCGAATTTGACGGCGGCGAGAATCCCCAGGTGGGGCTTGCCCTGAACGTGCTCGCGTTGGCGCTTGGCTGCGAAGAACCCGTGGGCCACACCGAGGTGGTGGAGGCCAATTTCCCGGGTATCCTCAAGAAGCTGGCCGATGCCATGGTAGACGAGAACGTGGCAGAAGACGGGGGCAATCCATGAAAAAGTCTTTCGAGAAAATCGGTATCGTAGGTTTCAAGGACAAGAGCGCCGACCTGGCCCTTGCTTTGGAACAGATTTCCCTCTGGGCCAAGGTTCACCCCCAGGTACAGTTTTTTGCTCTGGAATCCCTGAAGGGCTTGGTAAAGAAGCCCATCCGCGTGGTCAAGGAATCGGGACTTTCGGGCATGGACCTTTTGCTCGCCATCGGTGGCGACGGCACCGTGCTTTCGGCGGCCCACTTTGGCCTGAAAAAGCACATTCCCATCTTGGGCGTGAACGCCGGGCGTGTGGGCTTTCTGGCGGAATCCCGCGTAGAGGGCTTGGCTACCACGCTGGACGACCTGCTGGCGGGGGAGTTTTCTACCCGCGACCGCATGATGATCGACGCTGTGGTTTTCGATGGACGCAAGAGACTCTTTGCGCAGACGGTGCTGAACGAGGTTCATATCCGTGCCCACGCTCCCGATCGCATGGTGAACGTGAACGTGGTCTATAACGGCACGAACCTTACGGAGTACTGGGCGGATTCGCTTTTGATTTCAACACCTACGGGTTCGACGGCTTACAACTTGGCGGCAGGCGGCCCCATTATCCACCCGGCGACCCCTGCGGTGGTGCTGACTCCCGTGGCCCCCAGCAGCCTTTCGGTGCGGCCCTTGGTGTTGTCCCTTACTTCCAAGAAGCTCCAGATTACCTCGGCGGTGGACCGCCCGCTGGACTTGGTTTTTGACGGACGTTTTACCTACCAGATGAAACCCGGCCAGCACGTGATTCTTGCCGAGAGCAAGGCTGTGACCACCTTTATCCGCATGCGCCATACGGGATTCGTGGGAGCCCTCCGCGAAAAGCTGGGCTGGACCGGCAAGCCCAAGCTGGCTTAATTCCTATACCTTTTTTGCCTAATTATCCACGTAGGAATTTTTTTACTATTTATAAAAATAAATGATTGAAGATAAATAAATTATTCATTTGGTGATATTAATCTTTGGATGGTTCTCGTGGCGGTCTGAAATTCAAGTACGTTTGGAACGAAGATGATTAATTAGAAGGACTTAAAAAAGGAAACGGACGGTCATTCCCGCTCGTTTTTTTTGATGCCCCAGCCCTTTGGAACAAGTCGAGAACGAATTTGTGAAATTAAATTTCGACAGTTTCCTCGTCGCCCTTGATAAATGCTTTGAGGCGTTCAATGGTGCGGTCAAAGTCGTTCTTGATGGAACATTCCCACACAGTGGCGACCCGGTAGCCCGAGAGTGAAAGTTTCCAGTTCGTCTTGATGTCGCGAACGATATTGTTCGTGAATTTCTCGTTCCAGAATTCAGGATTGCTCTTGGGTTTGCTCGTGAACTTGCATCCGTGCTGGTGCCAAAAACAGCCGTTTATAAAGACAACCACGCCGTACTTGAGAATGAACAAATCCGGAGATCCGGGTAGATCGCGACGGTGCAGCTTGTAACGGAAACCCGCCTTAAAAAGCGCCCGCCGCACGAGTAGTTCGGGCCGCGTATCTTCCGAATGAACCGCCTGCATCATTTGCGAGCGGTTCATGGGAGCTCGTTTCTTTTGACGATGCTTTTTCATTATCAAATCAGGCTATTTTTCCCAGCGGCGGTAAACATTCGCCAAAATTGCGCCGGAAATGTTGTGCCACACGGAGAATATGGCGCCGGGCACAGTCGCCATGGCAAGCCCCGAAAAGGAAGTTGCAGCAAGGCTCGTGGCAAGGCCTGAATTCTGCATACCAATTTCGATGGAGAGCGCCTTCGTCTTGGGCGTCGAGAATTTCAATAATTTTCCAAGTCCAAAGCCGCAGCCATAGCCCAGCAAGTTGTGGAGTATCACCACGGCGAACACGATGGCGCCCGTGGAGAGAATCTTCATCGCATTGTGCGAGACGACTGCGGCCACAATCATCGCAATGGCAATCACTGAGACGAGGGGCAAGACCTTCACGGCACGAGCAGTCCATTTGCCAAAAAACTTATTGATAACAAACCCGAGGGCAATCGGCACGATGACGACCTTCACGATGGAGAGGAACATGGCCATCACATCCACGTTTACGGTGGTGCGGAGCAGCAAATATGTAATCGCCGGAGTTAGCACGGGAGCGAGCAGCGTATTCACGCTGGTCATGCCCACGGAAAGTGCCACGTCTCCTTTCGAAAGATAAGTGATGACGTTGCTGGAAGTCCCGCCCGGGCATGTGCCTACAAGAACCACGCCCGCCATGAGGGCGGCATCCAGCCCGAAAACCTTAGAGAGCAAGAACGCAAGTGCAGGCATTATAATAAACTGCGCCGCACACCCGATAGTAATTTCCTTAGGGCGGGCAAATACAAGTGCAAAATCGCTCAGCTTGAGCGTAAGCCCCATGCCGAACATCACGATCATCAGCAGGTAATTCACCCAGCTGATTTCAATCCAAAGCGTCGATTTGGGCAGGAGCAGCGAGAGCGCCGCGATTGCCAAAATGATAATTGCCATCCACTTGCCCACGAATTCGCTAATTTTTTCTAAGACATGCATTTCCCCGTTTCCTTACGGATAAAAATTGCTTTTCACAAATATAGGAAAAAGACCGCAGCGTTTTATTGCTACGGTCTTTGATGGTTTGAGACGCTTGTAAGAAAATAGGGGTTCGCAGGTGTTGCTAGCCTTGGAGTCCAGCGGCACCATGCGGGAAGGTCTTCATTTGGGCGTTCCCCACTGGTGTGGGTCGGGCTATATTTTAGGGGCGACCACCTTCGCTTCGCTCGTTACTCGCCTCCTAAAACGAAGCCTTGCTCCCGAAAACATCAAGACGAAACTGTCCGCAAGTCTTCGCCCCGAGGGGTCACTATCCCTAACGCGAAATGCTTTTTTACCCGTTAATCTGCATCCTTTATGCAGCGAACAGACGCACACAAACCAGTTATATTGTTTTCCAGGTTCATTCCGATAATGTCCACTCCTTCTCCAACCAAACTAACATAAGCGGAATTTGAATTTTCTTTTGTAGAAGTCCAGAAAACAGCTCTATTTGAACCCCAGTTGTATTCAGTGGGTTGTACCGAAAACATATAATCATCAGTACCGCTACAATCACTACCTTTAAAACAATATGCATCCCAAGAACCAATATCTTTCAATTTTGAACCATCTCCTTCGACATATTCAATAAGAGTGTCCCATTCAGCGTAACTAGGCAAATGCCAGCCAACAGGACAAGAGCTATTTGCCGACTTCCAATAGAAATGTTCTTTTTCCTTATCTCTATTTTCATAATTCAAGTTTTTCGCCATCCAGGTTTGAGTACCAATAGTCACTATTGGATAAATTTGACCATCACGCGGATCCGTCATATAATCAAGCGGAATCGGTTCTCTTGGATTAGATGTCTGTTTAGTTCCTTTGATGCATCGAACTGAATAAGCATTATTTTTATATTGATCGTAATTACCAATGGATGTGACTTCGACATACTTTGCATGGTTTGGATATTTATCTGTTCCAAGCCAAAATCTTGCAGTTTTTCCAATATTCCTAAACTTGCCACTAACCTGTTCCCCAGCAGGAATAATGGAAAAACCATAAATATCGGTTCCTCCTTGATACTGCCATCCATGCGATATAAAACATCCTGAATTTCCGCAACTTTCATTTTTATAGGTCGAGAGAGTTTTCCACTCTTTTTCTGTGGGTAAATGCCATTCATCCGGGCAAGCCTTCATTGCAGCCACCCAGGTGTAGAGTCGTCCATATTTTGCACAGGAATCTGCACTATTGTTGTAGCAATAACTTGCAGCTGTATTGCTTTCGTTATAATTGAAATTCAAGTTTTCAGCCATCCACACCTGATCACCGATTTGAACAGTCTTGTAAACCTGCCCATCACGCATATCTTTAAGCTCGCCGTAATCAATATCTGGATTAAAGTTCCAGCTAACATTTGAACTGCTTGAAGATTGAGCGCTAGAAGATGAACTTATTATTTGTGGAGCAGTACCTTCAACGCATCGAACGGATTGATAATTTTCAGTCCTTTGATGCCCTACCACAACATACTTATACTCACCTATAAACAAGTCACAGGCGTAATGTCTTCCATCCGCATCTTCATATTCCTCGCCAGCACACCATAAAGATGTATAATATCCAGATGGGAAAAAGTCTTCATTAAGAACTTCAAAAAATCCACCAGGAAGTAGAGAAAAACCAAAATCATCAGTTCCGTTTCCGTATGCGTTCGCTGCAGTGTTTTCCCAACCTGAGGTGGATTTAAGTTTTGTTTTGGCATCAATTGAGTCACCTGCATATATTATAAGCGCTCTCCACTCATCTTTCGTAGGCAGATGCCAACCTTTAGGACACGCGGTCTTTGCGGCTTCCCAAGTATATAGTTTTCCATATTTAAAGCAGGAGTCGGCACTGTTTTGATAGCAAGTACTTTTGACAGAACCTGTGTTATAATCGTAGTTCAGGTTCTCCGCCATCCAAACCTGGTCTCCGATTTTGACGGTCTTGTAAATTTGTCCATCACGGCCGTCTTTGAATTCACCATAACTTATATTTGGATTTAAATACAACCAAGCTCCCTTCATTTTGGAAGAGCTGCTAGAATTGCCTTTGCTAGAAAGTTTTTCTAGACTTGAAGAACTTGATTTTGCCGAGGATGACAAGCACGGCATCTCTTCGAAAGACGAAGAATAAGATAGAATGGCGGAAGAGGACAAATGCAAAGAAGATGAAGAAAAAACATAAGATACACTACTTAAAGAAAACGAACCATCTTCATTTTCTTTGACCCAAATCTCCTTTGTGCAGATGTAGCCAGAGCTTTCGTTCTTTACATAAACCGAAATTCCTTCTAATTCATAAGAACATTTTCCCAATTCAGAAGATGTCTCTACTTCAGAAGCAATTGGATTTGCCGTTGTGTCAGTTTCAGATTCGGAACCACAAGCGGAAAATACAATCATAGCTGCGAGATATATCGCGAAAATCAATGTTTGTAATAATTTTTCTTCTTTATTGAAATTATTCATATTACTTCTCCTTTTCCCAAAACCCCATATCAAGGATTTTCATTTGCGGATAAGGGGTTGCCTTGCCTTTAGAGGAATGGAATGAAAGAAGTGTCTTATTTATTGAATTTTCGTTTTTTTTATAAAACTTGCACAAAACTGTCACATAATCGACCGCCAAAGTTCTTCTATGCCAATTTGCTTTTCCTGAAATTCCCTCTTTGAATAAATTATCAAACGCAGGAATACAGCCTAATGTTCCGAGCAAAACCTTAGTAACCAAAGTGTCTGTACCCGTAACGCCTAATGCTTCGTATTTATCACGAATTTCTTGATACAATTCATTGAGTTTGTTTCGGCAATTTTCCTTGTCATCAAGCCAATCTTGACATTTTAGGTTATTCAAAAGTTTTAAGTCCTTCTTGTCCATATCAAGAATGGCGTCGACAATTGATCTATGAATTTTGTAGTTATTGTTTAACAACTCTGAATTATGCAACATTCCCCAGCTTGCCAAATACCAAGCGAGCCATAAACAAAGCATATCTCTATCTACTTTGCGACTTATAATGGCTTTCTGAAACTGAACATAGCAATGCTCCCACGAACGATATCTCGACAATTCTTTTTGAGAATCTTCAAGGTATCTTTCTAGGTTCGACTTAAAAAGGCGAATATCTGTTGCCAGTTTTCGAACATCCTTTTCTTTTGCCATTACAGCCTTCATCGGTTAAAATCCTATGGAGTTTCGCCTTGTTCGGCTTCGAAAACACAACACCAATTTTGAGTGAATACAAAAAAGGGGTGCGGGTTCGCTGCGGTTTACCATTCTGAGGCTCTGCAATGCCCGTGCAAGATAAACGCAAACGACCCACGCCCCGAAAAGGGCGACAACACTGCTGGATTGAGATTGCTTCACCCCTATTCGGGGTTCGCAATGACACATTCTTCTCGTGTTGTTGCACAAGAATAGCAGTTTGTCGAAATACGCCCAAAGGAACCGCTGTGGGCGGCTCGTCAAACGTATCTACGTGAGCGTTCGCCTTGTCCTCTTGCACTTGAAATTTGCAGATTTCAGAACGAGAACAAGAGCTAAACTCTCTAATATGTCCAATCTAAAAATAACTTAAATCCAAGCAAGATGTACGGGAAATTTACAAAAGAGGGCGTTTTTGTGACGAAAATGGCGAATTTAGAGCATTTTGTAAAGCCAAAGGGGTATTTCAACTTGGAAGGGGGTTGCCTTTCGAGCGTGTAAAAAGGTATATTTAGAATGAACGTTATCGGAGTAAAGTCATGATTGCAACTGCAAAAGGATTTTTCGATGGGCAGCAGATTGTGCTAGAACCACCTGTTCGGCTAGAAGCGGGGCAGGAGGTTGTCATTGCATATACTGTCGCAGCATCCTCTGAAAAAAAGAGTGCAAAAGCGGATCTCGTTGATTCGCTTATTGGTGCTATTCCCAATACAGGAAAGTCACTAGAAGACTACCGTTCAGAGAGACTCGAAAAGTATGCAGATAATGGTTGACACCAATGTTGTTCTAGATGTTCTGCTGAATAGAACCTCCCATGTGAACGAATCGGCAGCAGTTCTCAAGGCCGCATCAGACGATATCCAAGAATTCATTTCGGCTTCCGCAATTACGGATATTTATTACATCGCACAAAAGGAATTGAAAAAGCCGTCTTTAACAAAACAGCTTATCCGCAATCTACTCCAAATCGTTCATGTTTCTTCCGTATCAGAAGTCGACATTTGGGCGGCTCTCGATAGCGGATGGGAAGATTTTGAAGATGCTGTTCAGAACTCCGTTGCAGAACATCACCGGTTCGACTGTATTGTCACCCGCAACACTTCCGATTACAGCAATTCCGCATTGTCTGTAATGACCCCGCAGGAATTCGTCAACAAGTTCGTTTCGAAATAATCTTTTTCAAGTATGATAAAAGGACCTCAGCAATAAAGCTGAGGTCCTTTTGCATTCAGGGCGGGTGGGCGGGGTAAGCCGGGCGTTACGGGCACGGCGTATGAGCGCCCGTTAGAGAGGGTGGTGAGCAACGAAGTGCGAACCAGGGGGATTCTTCCCCCATTACCATACGCAAAAAGACCGCAGCGTTTTATTGCTACGGTCTTAAATGGTTTTGGACCCTATCGCATCCTATGGACGGTCCAGGGTGACATTAAGCATTAGATCTCTTCGATGCTTGCGTGATATTCCTGAAGAGATTTAACAGCGCCGTGGCCGTTGCGGGCGGCGGCAATGCCCTTGACGGTGTTGTAGGCACCGGCAAGGGTCGTAATGTAGGGAACCTTGTACTTGATGGCGGCCTTGCGGATAGCGCTTTCGTCCTTGATGGCGTCGCGCTTTGCCCACGGCGTGTTGATAATGAGGTTCACCTGCTTGTTCAGGATGATGTCGAGGACGTTCGGGCGACCTTCAGCAATCTTGTTCACCACTTCGCACTTCACGCCGGCCTTCTCGTAGAACTTGGCGGTACCTTCGGTAGCGTAAATCTTGAAGCCGAGCTTCTGGAATTCCTTGCCGATTTCGATGGCCTGTTCAGACAAGTTAACCTTGTCGGACAAGCTGATAAGCACGGCACCTTCGTTCGGGAGGAAGGAACCTGCGGCTTCCTGGCTCTTGTAGTAAGCGAGGGCGTAGTCGTCGGAGAGGCCGAGGACTTCGCCGGTGGAGCGCATTTCGGGGCCGAGAACCGGGTCCACCTTCGGGAACTTGTCGAACGGGAACACGGCTTCCTTGGCGCCGTGGTGGTTGAACTTCTTGTCCTTGAGCTTGAGGTCTTCGAGCTTGGCGCCGAGCATCAGGCGGGTCGCGAGGCGGGCCATCTGGGTGTTACAAACCTTGGAGACCAGCGGCACCGTACGGCTTGCACGCGGGTTGGCTTCGAGGACGAACACCTTGCCGTCTTCGATGGCGTACTGCATGTTCATGAGGCCGCAAACGTGGAGGGCTTCTGCAATCTTCCTGGTGTAATCCTTGATGGTGGCGAGGTTTTCCTTCGTGATGGTCACCGGCGGGATAATGCAGGCGGAGTCACCGGAGTGGACACCGGCAAGTTCCACGTGTTCCATCACGGACGGGATGTAAACGTGTTCGCCGTCAGAGAGGGCGTCGGCTTCGCATTCCAAAGCGTTGTGGAGGAAGCGGTCGATGAGGAGCGGACGATCCGGGGTCACGCCGACAGCCTTCGCCACGTATTCGCGGAGCATGTTTTCGTCGTAAATGACTTCCATGCCACGGCCGCCAAGCACGAAGCTCGGGCGGATCATCACCGGGTAGCCACCGATCTGCTTGACGCAAGCGAGGGCTTCGTCGATGTTGGTGGCCATGCCGCTTTCCGGCATCGGGATGCCGAGCTGGTCCATCATCTTGCGGAACAGGTCGCGGTCTTCGGCGATGTCGATGGAGTCGATGCTCGTATCGGAGAGTGCGCGGGCGATGTTCAGCGGAGTCTGGCCACCGAACTGCACGATCACACCAGCCGGCTTTTGACGCCTACGGCGTCCGCCGCTTCGCCTCGGTCATAAAAATGAACGAGTTCATTTTTGCGACACTCGGCTTGCAGGCTTTTCCTTGTGGTAAATTTGGAGAACGTAACCTACGCTTTTGGGCGTTCCCGCACATATATGTGCGGTCGGGCTATATTTTAGGGGCGACCACCTTCGCTTCGCTCGTTACTCGCCTCCTAAAACGAAGCCTTGCTCCCAAGAACATCCAAAAAGAGCTGCCCGCAAGTCTTCGCCCCAAGGGGTCACTATCCCTAACGCAAAGAATTATTCAATAAGCCTATTCTTTATTTCAATAACATTAGCGTTGTCAAAACCACTATAGTTATAAATAGACGCGACAATTATTTGATGATCTGAAAAATCTCGTTTCAAAACATTTATCATCAATTGAATATTGTCTCTATCGACTTCTTTTCCACTTGGAGAATCCAACATTATCGGCAATTTTATATTTAGGTATTTTTTCACCGCAGCGATATAAGCCAATTTAAAAGCAAAA
>CACXMH010000047.1 GCA_902768715.1 Fibrobacter succinogenes
AAAGACGCTCCAGTCCACCGTACGGCTATTGGGGCCGGCCTGATTCCCGAGGGGGTAACCCAGGTGGGCCATCTGGGCCGTGTTCTTTTCGAAGTGGCCATAGACATAGGGTTCTATGCGGGCGTATTCCGCAATGGTTCCCAATTCAAGCTTATGACCTTTGAAATAAAAGTCGTGACCTGCCTGCATACCCGCCATCCAGGCCCACTTGGCCTCAATGTTATCATTCTTGACCAAGCTCACAGGGCTTTCCATGTCATCCAGGAAAAATTCCGTATAGATACGCATAAACTGGAACAGGCGGTAGTTCAAGTCAAAAGCCAAAGCGCCGTTATTGCTGTTTTCGGAATAGTTCCCCTTTTCCATGAACAGGGGCGCCGTCGGCACAAAGAGCCAGGGCTTCATGTTGTCGTAAAGCACCGTCAGTTCGCTGATGCCGATGGTGGCATCCCCTACGGCCAGTTCATAACGGTGGCCGAACAGGTTTCGCGTGTCGTCCTTGTTTTTCATGCTCATGCTGTTGTTGTAAACGCGCAAGTCCGCATAAAAACTAACAACGCGCAAAGGACCAAACCGCATGTCCATGGCAAGCATGTTGTACGGGAGGGCAAACTGGTTCAGGGTCAGGTTGTTGTAGTAGCCGGGCCCCCAGTGCATCACGTCTCGGCCCAGATCAACGCGCAGCCAATCGTAATTGAAGCCGAAATGGGTGCGGTAGCGGGCGTAGCTCGCATACTCCACGCCCGAATTATTTTCTTCTTTCTGGACCTCTACAAATTCCCGGTCAAAAGATTTTGGCGTTGCCGCCGTGTGGGATTCATCATAGATGCGGGCATCCAGCACAAAATCAACGGAATCCGCATAGCCACGCAGGTAGATACCGCCGTCGATTCCCGGCCAAATTGTATCGCCAAGGGATTCCCCACCCCGGTAGTCGATACCGCCCACCACACTAGTGGCAAGGGCTATACGGGGTACACGAGCCCGGCAGGAATCCAGGACTCCAAGGGAATCTGTCCCGAAATGTCCGGAAATCATAGGGCCGCAGGCATTATCGTAATAGAGCAGGGCATTCCGCTCCGTCTTCACGAAGTTCTTCTGAAAATTTGTATCCCGACGGGGGTACGCAAAGGACTGGGGCATGTCTCCTGTGGTCAAGCGGTGGTACTCGAACAGGAGCGGTGCCGTTTCCAGAAGCTTCAGATTACGATGATGGTCCGGTCCGAGCACCGGAGTGGCAGACCAAGCCAAAGAAACTCCCGCCGTCAATAGCGCAACTGCAGGAAGCTTTCGAAATAATTTTTTCAAGTACATCACTTAGACAATTATTGGAGATTCGGCAATTCCCAGGTCTTGGGAACGGCGGGCGAACCCTTATCCGAATGATTGTAGGTAAAGCCCTTATCGGAAACCTTGGTCAAAGGGCCCTTGATTCCAAGAGCACAGTTCTGAGTCGAGCAGGTGGTGACATCCAACAGCAACTGATTGCCATAAACGGCCCAAGCACCGGATTTATTTTCTTTTGCTCCATCATCGGCAGTCATGGTATATTTGTTGGAAGACCCTAGATCCAATTTCCAGTATATCTTTCCATCTTCGAAGGAACTCCACTTGCCCACAACATCGGTTTCCTTTACCGGAGTATATTTCAAATCCGATGCCACACAAGAAATTTCTGCGGTCTTGCTGATATCCGTCATCTGGGAAAGGTCTGCATAGAAATGGTAATAGGCCTTATATCCAAAACCACCCCTGGTCTGCACATTCGCCGGGCCGGCAAAATCGCTCAACATAAAGGTCAGATCATAAAAGACATCCATATATCCCGCATTCCAAGAAACTGTGTCTCCCTTAACGACCTGTTCTGCAATGTAGCGACCACCTTTATAAAATGAAAAAACCATGGTCGTATCATCGGAGAACTCACAGGCCAACCGCTTGTCAGCCAATTTGCTCGCGGCCCTCACATATAGTGGACTAGGATCCACATCTTTCGACTTAACCTTTTTGTAATCCGATTTGCCCACATTATACTTTAAAGTTGAATCTTCCACAATAAAGGATATTTCCAGTCCTGACGCCTTGGAATCTATAAGACCTTCCAATATTTCTGTTCCTTTTTTTGAAGCAACCGAGGTCCCATAAGGCATGAAGGCCGTATTCGCATCTATTTTCAGCTTGCCTTCACCGAAATTCGATCTCACGACCAGCACGTTTTGGTTCGCAATCGTCTCTGCAGAATCCGTCGTCCACAAGGCGAACACACCGGTCTTGTTTCCCGTTGCCAAGAGGAACTGTTCGCCCTTAATTTCGATGAGTTGATGCCAATTCAAGTCCTCCAGTGTAGCTTTTCTCGCCCCCTCGGGAACGGACGGGTCCTTTTGTTCCTTAGATGACGAAGACACATCCGTAGAATCTTCTACGCTAGAAGAGGATTCATCTGTCTCCTGATCCACGCTGTTACCGGAACTGCTGTCATCGCCACAAGCAGCGAAGAAAAAGGCCAAGGCAAAACCGACAGCCAACAAAAAAGACTTCTTCATAAAAACCTCACTTTTTGCATAAAGATAAACACTAAACAAAAAAGGGAGGGCGACGCTCCCTTAAAACAAGCCGAAAAAAGGCCAAAATCAGCAAAAAATCAGCTTTCCAACAGGTAACGGATGTCCTCGACGCGACGTTTGAGGCCTGCATCCTTGGAGAGCTGTTCCACGATAGAATTGATAGACGAAATCACCGTAGAATAATCCCTGTGGAAGGCCTCACCGATGTTCTTGAGGGATTCCGTCGTAAGTTCCCTGCAGAGGTACATGGCCACCTTCCGCGGAATAGACGCTCCTGCGTCTTGCCGCTTGGAGCAGAGCACCCTGGGTTCAACGGAAAACTCGGCAGCAACGGACTCAAGGATGTTATCCACCGTAAGGACGACGTTCGCACCGGACTTGGGCGACGAATGCATCCGCTTCACGTTGGCGAGGTTCAGCTCCACGTTGTTGAGCACGTGCATGGCGCGAAGCCAGTTCATGAGCCCTTCGATAATGCGAACGTTCGCCCTGGGCTGAATCGCCAGGTAGCGGCAAATCTCTTCACGGTCGGATTCCACAAAGGGGATGCCTTCGGACATTTTGCGGATAAGGGCCATACGGGTGTTGAAGTCCGGCTCTGCAAGCCCTACGCCCACACAGTTTTCCAGCGGGTTCAGCAGGTCCGCCGTCAGTTCGTGAGACAGGGAATTCTTCTCGGGCTTTTCACCTGCAGAAAGCTTTTTGAACTTGGAAGGATGGCAGTCGCAGCTGAGCACCACCTGGCGGCCCATGCGGCTCATGTACTTGATGAGCATGGACAGGCGTTCCTGACTCTTGAGGCCGTTCTTCAAAAGCTGGATGTCATCAAGCAAGAGGACATCGCAATGCTCGTAAATGTCCGAAAATTTTTGCTTAAGCTCGTTTACCTTTCCCCAATCCTTAATCTTGGCGGCATCGCCTATGGCCGAATAATCCCGCAAAAAATCATAAGCCTGACGGTAAAGGATTCTAAGTTCCGGGCGAGTCTTCTTAAGGCTTGAGGCAATGGACTGGAGAAGGTGGGTCTTGCCAAGGCCCGGAGCCCCGTAAACCAGAAGCAAATTCATGGCGGCATCGCCCGGATGCTCCACAATAGTCTGACAGGCCTTAAGGGCCGTAAAGTTGCACTCTCCCTCGACAAAATTGTCAAAGGTGTACTTTTCATACAAATTAAGTTTTTCTTCTGGCTTCTTGGCCAACTGCTGAGCAGAAGCCCGAGCCTTGGAAGCGAGAATACGGCGCTCCACCTCTTTTGATATCTGTACCGCCGTGACCGAGGGGGCCGCTCCGGCAGTGGCTTCATTCAACACGCGGACCTTGTAATCCACAAAGTCGCTACCATATACAGAGGCAAAAGTCTTGCGGAGCAGGGCACCGTAATGGCTGTTGAGCCAAGTCTCCCTGAAGCTATCGGGAACCGTCAAACAGACATAGCCTTCACAAAATCCATCAAAACCAACGGCATCAAAAAAGGCAGCACCAAACTCAGAGCATTCCTCGCGGACAAGGGCCATGGCCCGCGCCCAGGGGGAGCTGTTTTCATCTAATAAATAAGCAATGTTATCCACAGTTTTCCAAACACAAAGAAAGGGTCAAACAAAATCGTTCACCAAAATTAAATAAAACATACGAAAAAGAGATTTTTCGCTGAAATTTTTTCAAAAACCGTCAATTTCCGCTTAAAAAAGGCAATTTTTTATTATGCCCCGTCTATGTCCGTTTCTCTCCGAAAAACACCCTTTTTACACCCTTGATAATCAAGAAATCATCCCTATGGTTTTCACAAGTTATCAACATATTTTTTTTCTAGGATGTCTTGACAAAATGAGGTATGAGGTATGAGGGGAAAGACAAGTCCACTTTGTCATCCTCACGAATGTGAGGATCCGCTCACAGTTTTCCAGCAGATGTTCGCCTTCGCGAACATGACAAGCTTCAGAACCCTGACGACTAATCAAAGACTCCTCAAGCGGATCCCCGACTAAATCGGGGATGACATTTCTCGAACCTCGAGCTCCAAGCCTCAAACCTAATATTTAAAACAGCCCTTTCAGGGCGGCCGCATCGGTACAAGCAAGGGCCTTCGCTTTCCACTCCGGGTCAAGCAGGAGCTTTGCCACTCCGGCAATGGCAACCGTGTGGGCCGTAGCCGATTCCGCCGGGGACAAGAGCAGGCACAAGAACTGTGCCGTTTCTCCGCGGGGAGTAGAAACGCCCTGGATTTCGGGAGCGACGGCAAAGGCCATCAGGGGCGATTCAAGCCCAAAAATTCTCGTATGAGGCAACAGAAGGCCAGACCCCATGTAGATTCCCTCCCCTATCCGCTTTTCGACGGCCTTCCAGGCGGACAGGGCATCAAAGGGAACGCCCGCATTTACAAGCCCTTCAAAGGCAAAACCCAGCGCCTTCTGGAAAGCAACCGGTTCCTTATAGACTTGCGTATAAGCGGGAATCAGGGAACTCAAAGGAGAGCACGCTCCATGAAGGAGAACACCTGGGAATCCGTGGCCTTGGCGATGTTCCGGAATTCCGAGAAAACAGAGCGCAGCTGTTTCTTGCCGGGCTCAATATACTGCTCGAACTTCTGGATTCCCTTGGTCTTTGAAAGGAAGCAGTAGGCGCCTAGGGCCTGCATCACGCGCTGGAGGCTTGCATGGATAAAGCTTTCCCAGGCATCTTCCTTGGTGTAAATCTTTGCTCCCTTGTACTGGAACCGCCAGTACTCAAAGAAGTCCTTCACCATGTCTAACGGCAGGCCCACGTAGGGGTCCCAAAGGAGGGACGCGATGTCGTAGAACATGGAACCGCGGCGCGCCCCCTGGTAATCCACGAACACGATTTCGGAGTTGGGGCGGATCATGATGTTCTGGCTCTGGAAATCCCGGTGCATCAGCACCTTGGTCTGGGCATCTACGGAAACAGCCAGGAGGGAATAGAAATTACGGACGTAGTCGGGAATGTCGTCGATTCCGCAGTGGGCCTTCAGGTAATTGTCGGTGAAGTAATCCGTTTCCCACTTGAGGGCGGCAAAGTCAAAGCGGCGAAGCCACAGGTCCGTGTGGGAACTGAACAGGGACTGGGACGCGTTCTGCCAGTGAATCAAGGCCTCTATTACCTCGGGGTAGAGAATGCGGACACTACCGGACTGGGGCTTGTCGGGAGACACGTCGTCCAGAAGGCGACGGTTTCCCAAGTCCTCCTGCAAGATCTGGGCAGAATCTTCATCGACGCTGAACAACTTCGGTACCGGAAGGCCTTCTGCCTTGAACACCTGGGAATATTCCACGAACTTCTTGAAATCGTCGTTTACTTCGGCGGACACCTGCAGCACGGAGGAACGCTCCCCAGAAGAAATCCGGTAGTAGCGGCGGCCCGAACCGGCCCCCGCGATAGTCTCTATAGAAAAATCGGCCGCATAACCATGGGAGCTAAGATAGCCCTTGATTTTTTCAGAAATATTCAATTCTTCACCATTCATGGCATAGAATATACTTTATCCTGCAGAAAAAAGGCAACAAAAATAAAAAAAAGCCATATTTAAGTGATAAAACGAGCCCCATTGTAATATTTTCTTTTCAAGGCTTTTTTGGACCTCCATCTCCGTTTATATAGCATAGGATGTCAAATAAACCAAAAGGAGGTCTCATGAATCCTATCAAAAAACTTACCCTGTGGGCATACGCCCTCTCCCTCAGCACACTAACTTTTTTAGCCTGTGGCGACAGTTCGGGTAAAGATCCCGTTGTCGGTACAGAAAGAGGTACAGCCAAAGTCATGCTGGATCTTCGCTTCAGCGAAGTTCCCCTCATGGACAGCCTGGTTATTGACTGCATTGGGGCGGACACGCTTCATCTGGTGAAATCCCCCGAAGAGCGGACATTGAATTTGGACCTGTTTCCCCACGACCACTGGAAGTTCCAGGCCAAAATCTACGCCAACGGAAGCCTGATGCAAAGGGGCGAAGTTGAATCCCGCCTTGAAGCCGGGCAGACAACTGAAATCAGCCTAAAGATGCACCCCCTTGCCGGGTTCATCTACCTGAAAATCCCATTAGGGTTCGGCAATCCTTCAAGAATAGCCTACGGGCAAATGGAGCTTTCCTCTGCAGATTCACTTTTCACATATCTTATGGAAATGGACGATAGCGAAGGAATTTTCCGTACGGAACTGCTCCCTCTAGAAACCATGTATAGGCTAAAGATTACTTTGTACGACACACAAGACAACAACATTTACCAGGTTGAAGATTCGCTTTACCTGAGTCCGGACAATCCCGTTCCCTCCCTAGAATTAAAATCTCTGCGGGGCAAGGCGAAGATTTCCATAGAAACTGCCGAAAACGCCAACCTCGAAATAATGTTGAGCCTACCCGCAGCAAAGCGTGCGCCGCATTTGAACGACCTGGTCATTACAGAGTTCCTGAGCGCTCCCCTAAAGACAGACTCCGCCCAATACGAATTTATCGAAATCTACAACGGAAGCATCGACACGCTCTTGTTGAATGGTTGTACCATCGGCACGGGATCTGCCGGCAGCAAAGCTTGGGAAATTACCGCTGGCGAAATTGCTCCAGGCAAAACCATGGTGTTCGGAGACACCTCGGCAAGCACTCCCGAAAAATACCGGAACACCTCCACATGGGGAGACCTAACCAACACCAAAAGTACCATAGTCCTTCAATGCAATGGGGAAATCCTTGACTCCCTGTTCTATTCCAACGCCCAAGATTCTGCTTCAGTAATACCGAATTACAGCAACCCGAACAAGAATCCCCAGAGTACACAGCTCGATATCCGTCACTGGGAGACCCGAAATCTAGGCGAGTCCTGGTGTCTAGACTCCCCCACTCCAGAGGAACTGCACGACTGCATGTAACAGAAACTTCAGTCTTCCCCAAAAAGGAAAATCCGAAGGGAACTTCCCTTCGGATTTTCAATAGGTTCATTTCTGCACTAACCGTGAAGCTGAGCCACCGGCTTGTCCATATCAAAAAGCCTGCGCAAGAGTTCCGTCTTGGCCGGATCTCGCTCATCGGGCAATGTCAACGGCCCCATGGAGATGGCCACTAGGATAGACCCAGGGTAGTTGTTTACCCGCTTGATAAATTCACTTGCGGACACCCCTTCGGAATAGAAATCCACCACAAAGGTATCCCAGTCTTCAGATTCAAGCTGTTCCAACGCCTCGGCCTCGGTCTTTACGGCCTTGATGGTAGCACCGACAAGCAAATCCGTCAGGACTTCCAGGCAAGCATCGCGACGGGCATCATCTTCTTCCCAAATAAGGATCTGACGTTGACTGTAATCCCGAACTACAGGAGCATTCTGTTCAAAATCTTCAGATTCCAGAAGGTTCTTGTCGAACTCTTCCAAATCGTCATCATCGTCAAACTTTTCAATTTCTTTATCCATAATAGACCAATATAGTAAAACTATTCAAGAGCTTCGCGTATTTGTTGAATGAAATTCATCTCTTCGGGGGAGATATTGTCTTCATTCTCGTCTTCACGGGATGCGCCCGCTACTTTAAGCATGGATTCCAGGACCTTGCTCTTGAACTCGACTGTTTCGCCCTTAAGCGTCTCGACACAAGCTCCGGCACGTTCCTTTGCAGAAGAAAAACCTGCATAGACCTTGTTGAACTCGTCCCAGGATACATCCGGTGTCAGTTCATCATGAATCTTGTCAAGCATGTCGCTTTCTGCCTCAGTAGCAGAATCAGAACCGGGGAGGAGTTTCCCGTTTTCGTTTTCGTGATACAGGCACGCTACCTGCCAAGAGAGAATCAACAGAGCCAAATTCGGATTCATCATAAACCTCGTGCGTATAGAACAAAGATAATAAAAAGTGGCCCGCAAACGCGAGCCACTTTCTTTAGTTTTCGCACCGTCAGAACCTACAAGTAATTTTGCTCTGCAAAATTACTTGTATAGCGGATGCTTCTTGCAGAGAGCCACGATTTCTTCGCGAATCTTCTTGAGAGCAGCATCGTCGTCCTTGGCCTGGATGGCGCGGTCGATGATGCGGGCCACTTCGCGAGTGTCTTCTTCATCGAAGCCACGAGTCGTGATAGCGGCAGTACCAAGACGGACACCGGACGGATCCATCGGCTTGCGCGGATCGAACGGAATCGTAGAACGGCTGCAGGAGATGCCGACCTTTTCCATGGCCACTTCGGCTTCCTTACCGGAAACGCCCTTGGAGGTCATGTCCACCACGATGAGGTGGTTGTCGGTGCCATCGCTGATGACCTTGTAGCCGAGCTTCTGCATTTCGGCGCACATAGCCTGAGCGTTCTTGATGACGTTCTTTGCATAGACCTGGAATTCCGGCTGCAAAGCTTCGAGGAATGCAACGGCCTTACCGGCGTTGATGTGGTCATGCGGACCACCCTGCATGCCCGGGAACACGCCCTTGTCGATTTCCTTGGCGAGGGAAACTTCCTTGAGTTCGCCCTTCACCATCTTCTGGATCGTGCGGTCCTTGCACATGATGATAGCGGAACGCGGGCCACGGAGAGTCTTGTGGGTCGTGGTGGTCACGATGTCGAAGTACGGCACCGGAGATTCGATTGCCTTACCGGCGATGAGGCCAGCAATGTGAGAAATGTCAGCCATCGTGAGAGCGCCAACTTCGTCTGCGATTTCCTTGAAGCGCTTCCAGTCGAGGTTACGGCTGTAGGCAGAGAAACCGGCGAGAATCATCTTCGGCTTTTCGCGGAGAGCGATTTCGCGAACCTTGTCCATGTCGATGCGGCCAGTTTCCTTATCGACTTCGTACTGCACGAAGTTGTAGAGCATACCGGAGAAGTTCACCGGATGGCCGTGAGAAAGGTGTCCACCGTGGTCGAGCTTGAGGCCGAGGACCTTGTCGCCCGGTTTGAGGACGGCGAAGTACACGGCGGCGTTGGCCGGAGAACCGGACAGCGGCTGGATGTTCACGTGGTCGCAACCAAAGAGCTTCTTGCAACGTTCGATGGCCAATGCTTCCATCTTGTCGATCACTTCGTTACCACCGTAGTAGCGCTTGCCCACGTAGCCTTCGCTGTACTTGTTGGTCAGCACGGAGCCCATGGCTTCCATGACTGCCTTGGAGGTGTAGTTTTCGGAAGCGATGAGTTCGATGCCATATTCCTGGCGTTCGGCTTCTTCCTGGATGATGTTATAGATTTCCGGATCGGTCTGTTGCAGTGTAGATTTGAGCATTTAGCTACTCCTTGAATTGTACGCGGGCAAATGTAGCATTTTTAAGGAAATATGGGAGGGAGCAAGCAAGAAGTAATAACCCGACGGCGGGGGGTGGACCCCTTGCATCTAAATGGCAAAAGGGGAATATTCAAAATAATCCACATACACACCTAAAGTTCGCAGGTGTACCTACTAAAGCCTCAAAAATGGCAAGCGTACCTATAAAACAGCGGAAAATCAGCAGGTGTACCAATAAATCTACGAAAAAAATGCCTGGGTACCTATAAAACAACCGAAATACAAGTTTTATAGGTACGATTTCGACAATTTACGCACAAATTAACACCAAATAAGCCTTTCGGAAGCCTACAAGTACCTATAAAAAAACTGCAAAGAGCAATTTATAGGTACCATCCCCCACTGCCCGACTTGGTAAAGCCCATTTTCGCCTTAATGGTAACTATAAATCCAGCAAAAACGCAAGTTTATCGGTACCGTTCTATAAAAAAGGCGCTTTTACGGCCCCTTTTCCGCAAGAAATCCATTAATTTTCGAAAAAAAAAAAAAAAAAAAAAATACAGGCTATATTTGCGGGGCCATGAGAAAAAGTTCCCTAAACATCGCATTCTTAGCCCTGACGGCTATAGGCGGCACCGCCTGTTCGGTCCCTTTTGTCAGCGGAGAAAGCGACGCCCCCGAAGCAGTCTCTCTTGAAGACCTGGAAGGCTGCTACTATAAGGAGTCCTACAGCGAAGACCCCGTTTACCAGGACTCCATCACCAGCCACCTCAACTGCATTAAGTTTTGCATCATGGGAGACCAACAAGAAAACAGGGAATACAGAGTCTCCTACCGTTGGCACATCAACTTCCCCGACAACAAGCTAAAGGTCTACTATAGCGAATACCTCGGTAATGGAACCGTCAGCCTGCTTGCCCCCCTGGCCGACGGCAACTACAGCAACAGGCAATCCGGATATTACGAGCACAACGTCTCCTACATAAATAGCCGGCAGGGTTACGAGACCAGCGGAGAAACCAACGGTTACCAGATCCGTTCCGGAAACACTGTGGTTTACACCCATCAGGCTCAGTTCTACGAAAAGGACGGCATCAAGCACCTAGGCGAATACACTTCCGAAAAGGGGACCCTATGCGAAGAATAGCCCTACTTTTCCTGTTGCTAAGCAGCCTTTCCCATGCCATATTCGTAGATGCCACCCTCCAGGACAGCCGAATCGTCAACGACAACAGCATCTACAAGCCAGAGGGCATCATAGGATTCGCCCTAGAAGCGGGCTTTTTCAACGAGGCCGAAAACCGGGTGGACTACACCCTGGCCCTCGGGGTTCGCAGATTCGGGTATTCCTTCAGTAACGGCGACGAGACGGTAGATTCCTGGGCCGTAGAATTCAAGCCCCTGATGTGGTCCATCACCCTGTGGGACATCTCTTTTGAGACTTTTCTGGGGGCAGGCACCATCTTTGCAGGGCACCATTACAATAATCACAATATGGATGTGAACATTCTGTACGGATACCGCCTTGGCTACCGCATATGCCCCCAGCTTATGGCGGGAATCAGCTACACAGAACTGTACCCCCTCGGGGTTTCCAACGAGATGTTCACCCTAGGGGGCTGGGGCATCAACCTGCAGTACAGCCTGCCGTGGTAGATAAAATTTTCTATAATTCCTCCACAAATGCCCAATTGGTGGAAAAATTTCTCGTGGGAAAGACTTTTCGACGCCATTGCCGACAGGTCCCCCACTTTCGTGAAGATTATTATCGTTACAGGGAAGTCATTCCTGTACTATCACGGTATGACCCGTGCGGCGAGCCTTACCTACACCACCCTGGTGGCCGTGGTTCCCCTGCTTATCCTGTTGACCTCCATTACCCTGGCGGTGGGTCTTGCGAACTTCATGTCGGACTACCTGCCCATCCTGCTGGATATTCTAAACCTTGACTGGCCCACGGAACCTATTATGGCCCTTGTGAAAAACGCCGAGCATGTTCCTATCGGAAGGCTCGGCTTTATCGGCGCCCTGGGTCTGTTCGTCACCTTCATTCTCGCCTTCGGGAGCCTGGAGACCAATTTCAACGTCGTGTGGGAAAACAAGATTTCCAGGACGCTAATCCGTCAGATCGAGGTTTATACGCCCTTCCTGGTAATTTTTGCAGGTTTCATCGGCATGTTCGCAGGATTCGTGAACCATGTGCAAGACGTGCTGAACATGATTGTGGTGGATGGATTCCATTTCTCGCCCGAAGTGCTGAAGGTGCTGATTACCGCCTTCTGGTATGCGGCATTCCACGGCGCCACCATGCTGCTGATTTTCCTGATGCTCTACGCCCTGCCCTCCAGGCCCAAGGGTGTGAGGCCCTATTCCCGAAGCCAGCTTTTGCTCGCCTCGCTTCTATCTACGGCTGTTTCCTGGTTGGCCATCAACATCTATGTGAAAATACTGATGCTCATCCAGACTGCCATGGTGACCCGCATGTCCATTTTCTACGGGTCACTGGCGTTCTTGCCCTTGATGCTGTTCCTGATATTTGGAGTCTGGTCCATTATCCTTTGCGGAAACAGCCTGGTGTGGACCATCTGCCACTGGCCCGAAGCAGCCCAGAAGACCTGGAACTGGAAGGCTACGCTGGAAGATGTCCATAACGGGAAGCAGTCGGGCAGCGAAGATGAACAAGCCTAGCTTTATTTCTGTACGCGGCTGCAGGTTGCACAACCTGAAAAACGCGGACGCCCAGTTCCCGCTGGGTAGCGTGACGGTCGTTTGCGGGCCTTCGGGCTGCGGAAAATCCACCCTGGTGCTGGACACCCTCCACGGGGAATCCAAAAGGCGCTACCTGGAAACCCTCTCCCCCTTCGCCGCGGACTTTTTAGGCGGATGCCGAGTGATTCCCCTGGAGTCTGCCGAGAACCTCCCGGCAAGTATCGCCGTCGAGGCCTGCCACGGAGAGACCACCACCAAGTCCTACGCCCTTTCCCTTTCGGAATGCGACGCACCGCTCCGGACACTTTTCGCCCCACTGGCCACCCCTGCCTGCCCCATTTGCGGCAAGCCCATGGAGATGACCTCGCGAGAACAGATTATACAGATCATCGCCCAGATGCCTGCGGGCAGTAAAATTCAATTTCTGGCCACCGTAGAGACAAAAAAACAGAATCTGGACAAACTTTCGGCCCTGTTCCTTTCCCAGGGCTACACCCGGGCCATGGCCGACGGCGAGACCGTCTCCCTGGGGGACCTGACCGAAGAGCAAAAGAAGGTGCGGCCCAAGATTTTCCAGATTGTGGTGGACCGGGTTATCGTCAGGGAAAATTTCCGCACAAGAATCGCCGAAGCGGTGGACGCCACGCTAAAACTCACCCACCACAAGGTGGCCGTACTTGCCGAAAAAGGAATTGCGGAATACAGCTCCGTTCCCCACTGCAAGGACCACAAAGAGGCAGAAGCCCCCGTTCTCCACGAAAGGATGTTTTCCCCCTATTCCCGGGAAGGGGCGTGCCCCGAATGTAAAGGAGCCGGAGTGGACGAATCCGGAGAGACCTGCGGCCACTGCGAAGGCCTTAGGCTTCAAAAATTCCTGCTGAATTCGGGAATCGTGACCGAAGCTACCAAAAGCGGTTTCGTATCCTGGAAGCAAATTCTGGAGACTCCCTTCCAGAATCTGGGCGGGCTTATCCGGGACACCTTGAGCGAGCGGATTTCCAAAGGCAAGTTGCCCGTGCTGAACGCCCTGCTGGACCGTATTGACGCCATCAACCAGCTGGGAATCGGCTACCTGACGCCAGGGCGCTCCGGAGCGACCCTTTCAGGTGGCGAAATCCAGCGGTTAAGGCTTTCCAGCCTTTCTACGGGGCTTCTGAACGGACTTTTGATCTGCCTGGACGAACCTGCCAGCGGGCTCCACAGTAACGACGTGGAAAAACTCTGGAACGTGCTCCGGCAGATTCGGGACCGGGGAAACACATTGGTACTTATCGACCACAACCCCTCCCTCATCCAGAAGGCGGACTGGATTATCGAAATGGGTCCCGGCGCCGGAGAAAAAGGCGGAGAGATTCTGTTCCAGGGCAAGGCGAAGGATGTGCTGGAAAATCCGGAATCGCCTACGGGAAAGTGGATTAGGGAATTATCACATCGTCATCCCCGCGAAGGCGGGGATCTCCTTTCCGAAGCGAAGGTAGATTCCCGGTCAGTGCCGGGAATGACAAAAAGCAAGTCCCGTCGCACAGTCACATCCATCGCCATCGAAAACTTTTCCATGTTCGACATGAATCCGGTGACGGCGAATTTTCCCACACAGAAGTTCAGCGTCATCACCGGACAAAGCGGCAGCGGTAAATCTACCCTGTTCTTCAAGAACCTGGTCCCCCGTGCAGAAAAAGGAGAATTCCAGAACCTGGGTATAGATGCCCTGTCCGTGCTTTCTACGGGGGATTTTCACGGCAATCGGCGAAGCACCGTGGCCTCGGCCATCAACCTGGGATCGCAACTCCGTGACCTGTTCGCAAAACTCCCCGAAAGCAAGGTCCGGGGCTACACCGCCGCAAAATTCGCCACCCACGCTCCCGGAGGCCGATGCGAAAACTGCAAGGGCGAGGGCGTCATCTTTGATCCGGCCGGCTACGAAGAATCGGAATGCCCCGTATGCCTGGGCAGGCGTTTCAAGGACGAAATCCTGGAAGTCCGTTTCAAGAGCCTTTCCATCGCCGACATCTACGACCTTGAAATCGGAGATGCCTACAAGCTGTTCACCAACCTGAAGCCCTTTGCCGACAAGCTGAAACCTCTTGTGGATACCGGACTGGACTACCTGAAGCTGGGGCAGACCACGGCCCACCTTTCAGGTGGGGAACGGGCAAGGCTTCGGCTCTCTATTACCCTTGCCCGTGCGAAGGCGCTGGGCACGCTGTTCCTTTTTGACGAGCCGGCGCGTGGGCTGCACCAAAACGACATCCGCCATCTGTTGGACCTGATTCGCGGGCTTACCGAGGCGGGCCACACCGTTATTGCCATCGAACACGCCCAGGACTTCGTAAACGCCGCCGACTACGTGCTGGAACTGAAACGGGGGTAAAGATGCTTGCAATCGAACTATTGACATCCCCGCAAGTCCAGGAATTCATCCAAGACGCCATCAAGCGCAAGCTGGATGCATTGCAGGTTTCTACAGCCTTGAGCAAGGCGGGCTACAGCAACGAGGAAAGGTCCGCCATCATGGACTACATGGCCCTGCTGCCGAAAATTCAAGAAAAGTTCGGTTGTCTGCTCGCAAGCGACAAGAACAGATTTCTCCTGTGCGACAAGCTGGCCCTGGAACAGAGCACCGCCCAGGATATTGGCCGCTGGAAAGCGAACCTGTGGCCTGCCAGTAGCGATGGCGACGGCGGCAAATCCGGTGCAAGTACCGTCCACGACCTCTGTTGCGGCATGGGAGGCGACAGTTTCTTTATTCCTGCCTCTTTCAAGGTTATCGGTATCGATCTGGACGAAAAACGCCTCGCCATGTACCGTCACAACATGAAAACCATCGGGAAAACCACAGAAGCTATCTGCGGCGACGTGCGGGAGGTGGCAAAAATAAGGGAGATGCCCGCCTCCGCGGGCATGACAAATACAGAATTTTTCACCATCGACCCGGCCCGTCGAGCCCTAGAAGGCGAAAACCAGCGTGACCTACGGAACCTCACGCCCACCCTGGAAGAAGTGATTGAAATCAGCAAGCATTACCAGGGCGGCATGGTCAAGCTACCTCCGGGATACCCACCCGCAGAAATTCCCGACGGCACTGAAATCCTCTACCTGGGAGGCCGTTCAGACTGCCGCGAATGTCTGGTGCTTTTCGGAAGCCTTGCGAAAAATCCAGACACGGTCCGTGCCGTGATGACCAGCAAGGACGGCAACGCCCTTGCCGAATGGAGCCGCCCACGGGACCGTTCTCTTGAAACTCTGGACGAAGACCTCCAAGAAAAGCTGGACCGAAACGATTCCCTGGAAGGGCGTGACCGCACCTACCGCACATCCACCAGCAGGAGCGACCTGCCCATCGGAGTGATCGCCCGTTACCTCTCAGAACCGGCGCCCATCTTGATTCGAAGCCACATCTTTAATGCTGCAGCCCTCTCCTGTGACCCGCAAGCCCATCTGATTTCGGAAGGTATCGCCTACGTGGCCAGCGACTTGCCGCTCCCAGCTCCGGGATTTACCTGCTACGAGATTGTCGCCCATTCGGAAATTTCCACCGGAGCAGTCCGTGCCATGCTCAAGGAACACGACATCGGAAAAATCACGCTAAAACTTCGGGGAGTCAAGTTGGATCCCGACGCCGAAATCAAGCGCCTGAAACCAAAGGGCAAAAAATCAGCCATACTGTTCTACACCCGCGCCGCCGGCGAAAAGATTGCGTTATTGAGCTTAGATCATCGATTTACTTTTTAATAGATTCTTTTTTGCGAACATTCATTTGGGTAAACAAAGCCAATTTCTATATTCACACTCTAAAAAAGATTTGAGGAAAATAAAATGAAAAAAATTTGGCTATTTACCTTGTTTACGCTCTATCTTTGCGCTTGTTCTGAAAATTCAAATTCATCGGAATTTCAAGACGAATCAAGCTCCTCATACAACAACTCAGCGTTCTGCTACGACGAATACGGCTTTACGAAAAAAAATGGTTGGACTAAAGACATTTCCGATAATAGCTATATCATTGACTACGTCTGCGACCACATGTCGCAACATATGCGAAATATGTTTTCCTTCTATGCAAGATGCGTATCATCCAGTTACAACAAATCAGAAAACCGCATTGACATGAAGGTCTCCACAGAAAGCGGCTACAAATATATATGGGCAGAACTTGATGGATGTAAATACAAAATCGGAAGCGACGGGGATTTTAAGGCATGGGTAGCGGGATTAAGCGAATGGTCTCTCGATGACTGTCTTTGTAACGAGGAAGATTTCGCAACCTACTACAGAAAGGCATCTCCTAGCCCCGAAGACGGTAGTTCTAGCAGCCATGTTCCCGTTGAAGAAAGTTCCAACAGCAAATCGCCAGATGATGAAAGTTCTAGTTCCCTTACTCAGCCCCCTCCATCAAGCTCCGGCGGTAGGATTGTCTGTTACGAATCGGAAACAGAATCCGCATGTATTTACGTGTACGATAGCTCCAGCAGCAATGGTTCTATAAAACCAAGTTCAAGCACTAGCGAAGTAAACACCTCACCCTATACCTATACATACTATGGAACGGGTGACTTACACCAGAGCAGCCTAACTATCAACATCACAAGCGACTGCATCAATGCCAAATGTTTTGAAGATTTCGAAAGCTTTGACTTTGAAAACGGTACTATTAACTCTTACAACTCAGGAGAATCTGCATACGGCGGTAGCGGACGGTCCATCGACATTGGGAACAATCAATACACCGTGCTCCCTTGGCGGCTAGACAAGGAAATTAAGAACGGATCACTGGATTTCTTCTTCAAGCCAAATGCAAAATTACTTTCCTCTGACAATAAAACAACAGCCCTTGCAGGGAACGATGGGGCACGCATGTCCGTATTCATTTATAACGGAGTCCTTTATTTTTACAAAAACATCCCCAACAACCCAATATTCCTTTCAGCCGAAGTTGACCTAAAAAACGAATGGATCCGCATTACCGCCGAATGGAACGAGGCAAACGGCGTTATAGCTCTGTTTTTAAACGGGGAGTTGATAGCCCAAAAAGACACTTACTACGGACACTACGAACCATCTTCTCGCGGAGACTACGACAACGTATTCGTCCTAGGTTACAAGAGTTCCTGCTGCATGGGGTCCATCAGCGACGAAATGTTTGCCAACGGCTATTTTGACAATGTGCAAGTAGTCACACACAATATTTTCGATATTACGAAATAATGGAAAGCGAAAGAAAAGACAATAATTACCTGTTCGATTCCGGGAACCTTTCGGAAGGAGCGCTTGCCAAGAAGCACCGCATCGAAAACGACCCCAGCGCACGCACCAACATCATGGATTACCTGCCCGGCATGGAAGTCATCCAGTCGGACATTGCCGACAAGGTGCTCGCTGAATCCGAGAACTACGATTACTCCAAGTACACCGGCAAGGACGTGAAGCGCGCATTAGAACATGAACGCTGCACGCTCGAAGATTTCAAGGCGCTCCTTTCTCCCGCCGCCGCCCCGTACTTGGAACAGATGGCCGCGAAGGCGAAAATCGAGACGAGCAAGCATTTCGGCAACAACGTCTATTTCTTCAC
>CACXMH010000048.1 GCA_902768715.1 Fibrobacter succinogenes
CTTTGCCGGCCCGGTTCGCGGCGTTCTCGGCGTGAAGACCATCATGAACCTGCTCGGCCCCCTCACGAACCCGGCCGAAGCCAAGTACCTGATGCTCGGCGTCTATAGCACGACCGTGCTGGAACCGTTCACCAAGGCGGCGAAGGCCCTCGGCGCGAAGCGCGTGATGGTCGCCATCAGTGACGACGGCTACGACGAAATTTCGCCCTGCGTGCCGACGACCATCGCCGAAATCCTGGAAGATGGCGAGTACAAGACTTACCGCATCGACCCCAAGGACTTCGGCATCCCTTCCGTGGATCCCGAAGACCTCGCCGGCGGTACGGGAGTTGACAACTTCAACCTTGCTCTTGACGTGCTGAACGGCAAGGGCCGCCCGGGCATTAAGTACGCCTGCGCCCTGAACGCCGGTGCCGCCCTCTACATCAGCAAGAAGGCAGCCAGCCTCAAGGAAGGCTTCGACAAGGCCATGAAAGCCATGGAGGACGGCTCCGTTCTGAAGAAGATCGAGGAAGTGAAGGCCGCGACAAATTCGTAAAGAAGATCCCCGCCTTCGCGGGGATGACAGTGGGCGTTGTAATAGGGCAACAAAATGAGCGAAGATATTCTTGCAAAAATCGTGCGGATGCGCAAAGCCGACATCGAACGGCTTGGGCTTAACTTTGGCATCGACATTCCGGAAACGCGCCGCGTAGGCCATACGGAATTCCTCGGCAATGCGGGAGCGATTCTCGAAGTCAAGCGCGCATCGCCATCGAAGGGCGATATCGCTCCGGACCTTGTTCCGACGGAGCTTGCCACGACTTATGCCGAAGCCCATGCCCAGGCCGTGTCGGTGCTGACCGAAGGGAACTTTTTCAAGGGTTCTCTCCGTGACTTGATTGCGGTTGCCGACCTGATGGAACGCCGCCGCCAGCAGGGCTTGCACGCCTGCGCCGTGCTCCGCAAAGATTTCTTGCTCTACGAAGACGAAATCGGCATCGCCTTCCGTTGCGGCGCCGACGCTGTGCTGCTGATTGCACGCATCCTGGATGACGATCAACTCGTGAAAATGGCTAAGCGGGCGCAGTCTTTTGACATGCAGGCCTTTGTAGAAGTCCGCGAGGCTGATGATTTCCGTAAGTTGCAGGTGGTAACAGAAGCCCTCGGCGAAGCGGCCGCAAAGACCATTGTCGTAGGCGTAAACT
Source organism: Fibrobacter succinogenes (assembly GCA_902768715.1). Lineage (GTDB taxonomy): Bacteria > Fibrobacterota > Fibrobacteria > Fibrobacterales > Fibrobacteraceae > Fibrobacter > Fibrobacter succinogenes_L. Next base: position 1,188 of record CACXMH010000048.1, read on the forward strand.
CGCGCGACCTAGCTACTTTCCATACGGACCCGCTGGTACCGGCATCGGTACGCAGCAAGCTCCCGGCGAAGGCAGTTTTCGAATCGGGAATCCTCACGCCAGCTGATGCCGACTATGCCCGCAGTCTCGGGTTTACGGGAATCCTCGTAGGCGAAGCTGTAGCCAAGAACCCGACGCTTGCGAAGGATGTAGTCAGCGCATTCGAAAGCGGAAGCGAAAACGCGAAAGGCAAGTTCTGGAAAAAATTTGCCGAACGTCGCTACGCCAATCGCGAAGCCTGCGCAACGGTAGGCCAGAGTAAAGCGCACCATCCGCTGGTCAAGATTTGCGGCATCACGCGGATCGAAGATGGCCTACTTGCCGCAGAACTAGGCGCAGACATGCTGGGCTTTGTATTCAGCAACACCAAACGCTTGACTACCGAAGAATTCGTGCGCAGTTTTGTCGAAAAGATGCGCTTGTGTCATCCTGAGCAAGCGCAGCGCGTCGAAGGATCTCCGCTCCTCATCGGTGTCATCACCGACCCGAATTCCGAAGAAGGCAAGACCGCCATCAGGCTTGCGCAGGAAGGCATCCTCGATGCCGTACAGTTCCACGGAATCACGCCATCCAACGCAGACGCCAGCCTCCCCCACTACTGCGCAACCCGCATAGGCGAAGCCTTCGACTTTGACCAAGTCGCCACCCTCCACAAAAGCGGTGAGCCCCGCGTCTTGCTGGATGCAAAAGTAGAAGGAATCCCCGGCGGAACCGGTAAGACCATCCCCGAGAGCCTGTTACTCGAAAAAACAGGCGACATTCCCCTCTGGCTTGCAGGCGGGATTACGCCCGAAAACGCCGCCACAATTTGCGAGAAGTTCCACCCCGAACTGATAGACGTTTCCAGCGGCATCGAAGACGCCCCCGGCATCAAGAATCACGATAAAATGAGGACGCTGTTTGCGGCAATAGGTACCCTCCGTTAATAAAGGTACCATTCCCATTCGAGTTCACAATTTTGGTTTTCGTAATCCGACTGATAAACAACTTCACGATAACCTAGCAAACCGACATTATAGGTGTTGTAACAATAACCAGAGGACATATCGTCGTCTAAAGCGAAGTCATCATCAAGGACTGTTGGACATACGCGGATTTTTTGTGTGTATGCAGGAACATCTACGGTAAAAGATTTCTCTCCATCCCATTCGCCCGTATCATCATAATAGAACCATTTTTTCCCGAGTTTGTCATTCGTTGAATATGTCGTTGAATCCCCAGAGGATTCAATGAATATGAGTTTGAATGAAATTTTTGGATCGCCATCGGCATAGTTGCATGTTTTTGAGCCCTTACCTTCCATGCTGCACAGGCGCTGCTTGTAATGCGTTAATGTGAAGTTCAACGTCATGGAGGTAGTTATGTAAGCGTATTGGCTGATTGGATTTGAATTAGAACTATTGACAGAACTACTAGATCGGTAACTAGAACTGCTCGAAACAGATCGTTTGCTCGAAGACGAACTGCGGCCATCATAATCATTGCCGTAATTGTCATCATCGTCATAATTTTCTTCATCATCGTTTTTCTGCTCTTTGTTGCTGGAATTTTCATCCCGTGCAGATTTTTCCATACCCGAAAGATCGCTGTCAGCATAATTAAAAGGATTTTCCCTACCGCAGCCAGTAAAGGACAGCAACAAAATTCCTGCAAGGAGTAAAATGTATTCTCGTTTCATTGATTACCCCTCCTCTTAAAAGGCTACATCTAAGCCAACCCGCCATGTATCTGTGAGCAACTTGTAATTCACAGTTTCGTCGGTATAAGTAATGACATTAAACAAAAGCATTTGCCATTGAATGGAAAAATGTCTCGTCAGTTCAACACCAAAACCAAGATACCCCAAAAAATCCCAATCACTTTCATTAAAGGGGCCTCGTTTACTGGAAGAATCGTCGTATTCACGATCTCTACTATCGTAGCTGTAAAGTTCACCCAACTGCCAACGTACATCCACATCGTAATCTATCCAGGCATAAATCGGCTTTCGAGCGTGAACACTTAGACTCACGTACGGGCTAATCACAAACGGGATTCCCAAACGGAACGTAAGAGGAATTTCTGCCATTACACTATGATAGTCAATTGTCACATCGTGCCTGTAGTAATACGCGTCTCGCCCTATCCTGAAGTCGCTTTCCTCTATGCCATAATAACCATGGTGATAAACACCATTCAAGCCAAATTGGAAACTCGCTGAACGGAAAAAATACCAACGCAGTAAGAAACCAAAACTTGCCCCAAGATGATCATAAAGTTCATCTGCCTCCACGACCTCATGGTTGGCGACGGTCTTTTCTTGGAATTGTTCAAATCCAAAAGAAACACCAAAATAAAACACCCTGTCCTTTTTCGGCTTTTGGTCTTTCTCTGTCTCCGGTAAAGCCGCAGGCTCCTGCACAGGTTTTACGGTATCCTTGGGCAATTCCTGCTCTTGTATTTCCGGAGTCTGAATCTCTGAATTTGAAATTTCTGGAGTCCTAAATTCTACAATAGCAAAATTCTTTTTTCGGAGCGTAACTATCGTCGAGCACTGCGTACTCAATTCACAATGTTGACGAATCTGGGCTGCAGACGCATTAATGTCAACGGAATCTTGGGATGGTATTGAGTCTGCGGTCACACGATCCAAATACCGTTCCAAGCTATCAAGATCCATAGGGAGTTCTACAGAACGAATCTGGCGGAGCTCACTTCCTATCATTTGTACTTCAAAGGAACAAAAACTTTTTTGACATTGTTCAGTCAAAAAAGTAGCTAGGCTATCTTCTTCTTGTGCCATTGAAAAAGAAACAGCGAAGAGAAGTACTACGAAAAAAGTAAATTGTTTAATCATTGAAAAGGAGCCACTAATCAGCAACAACAAATACAAAAACAGCAGCCACGGCTCCGACAATCGCTATGGCCAGCCCCGCATTGGGGTTTCTTTTATCTTGCTGTGATTTTTCATCGCATTTATTTTCCTTAACGCAAAGGTTCATTCGACGCACAATATCCTTTAACAAGGTAGACGGATTATACCTACCTTTGGGGTAATTCATGGACATAAGGATAGTTCCCGTCTCACTGCTTGCCACTTCAGCAAACAGAGTCTCATAAAAAAAGTTTCCTTTGCCATCTGTCTTGCCACTACCTGAAATGGTCAGCATGTTGGTTGTCCCAAACTTCTGGAATTCCTGCTGTGTATAGGTCTGTTTCTCCTTAAGGCTATTGATTTCTGTGTACTTGCTATCCTTGTCTAAAGTTGTCGTTTTCTTGCCCGCTATGGGAGAATACACCTTGTACCCGGACTGTTGTAACAGCACCTGCAATTCACCCCTCACTCCAGAGTCATCTTCTGGAACTTGAATAGTAATCGGAGTATCCGCACTCATTTTTGTTTCAGAATTGAAAAAAAAACGGGCTTTGGGGTTGCTCGCGCAACCGACCAAAAAACACATAACCGCAAAAAGAGCCAAAAATCGCTTCATATCGTCTCCATCTATCGCACTAGTGTAAATATATACAAAAAAAAAGAAAAGTGGTTACTTTATTGCAAAAAAGCAAGAGTTTTTCTCTAAGCCTTTGAATTCCTGCGCCCAGAGATTACCCTCTGCACAATGACCGAACAGGAGGCGTCCCCCACCACAGACATAACCGTACGACCCATGTCGATAATCCGGTCAATACCCGCCACCACAGCGACGCATTCCACAGGAATCCCCACGTAGGCAAAAAGCATAGCCATGAACGTGAGGCTAGCGCCAGGGATTCCAGGAGTGCCGATAGAAGCAACTGTCGCCATGAACGCAATGCTCAGGTACATTCCGGGAGTAAGAACAATTCCGCAACAGGCTGCCATGAATACCGCAGAAACGCACAGGTAGATAGCCACGCCATCCATGTTGATGGTGGCCCCCAGCGACAGCACAAACGAGCCGATATCCCGCTTGACCCCCATCTTCTCTGTACTCTTGATACTATACGGCAGTGTGGCCACCGACGAATCACTAGAGAAGGCAAAGATCAAAGCGGGTTGCATACGTTTGAGGAATTCCAGGGGAGAATACCGCCCCAAAAGACGGATACACGGCAAGTAAACCACAAGGGCGTGAATCAGGAAACACCCGTACGCCATGGCGATTACGGCAGCAAGGGAGCCCAGCACGTAAGGGCCGTTATTGACCACCACCGGCGTAAGCATGCAGAAAATTCCTATGGGCGCAAGGCACATGATGTACTTCAGAATTTTCTGAACAACCTCGTTTAAGCTCAGAACTAGGTTCCGCACAGGTTCTGCATTAGCACCCACGTGAACAATAGCCACCCCGAAAACAACGGCGATGACAATTACCTGAATCATGATGGCCGAATAGAATGGTGCAATAGGATTGTTCGGAAAAAAATCAATAATCTGTTCTACCAGCGAAAAATTCTGGCTAACAGGTGCAGCTACGTTAGCTTCCGGTATCTTAATCAAGGGCAGCCAACCTTTCAGCGCCGTCGGGATCAAGAGGCCGAGCACCGTGGCAAGCACCGTAGTGAACATGAAATAGACAAGAGTGTAAAAGCCAATTTTTCCGAGACTTGAAAGGTTCTTTGTAGAGATGATCCCCACGACAATGGATAGTAGCACCAGCGGGGCCACGATAAATTTCAGGAGGTTCAGGAAGATTGTCCCAAAAGGCTTGATGAAGGCATTTACAAATTCTGAATGGCCTTGGAGCAGGCACCCCGCAACGATCGCCAACACAAAGGCGATGACTATCTGCTGGGTCAGGTGAATCTTTTTCAGCTTCTGAGTTAAGGGCATTTTTGCCTCTTTTTCGAAAAAATAGCTAATTTGGGCCATTTTTACAAAAAACTAACCAAATTTTTACACGAACAAGCTCGCAACCTATTGACAGACAACAAATTACAATGTATATTACAATCATTCAGATGAAATGGGCAATCCGCTCCTATCGCTTGCGACAGGGGTTCTCGGAAAGGGATTTAGGACTTGCCTTTTCATCAAGTGTTTAACGGAAGGCGTTCGGAATCCCCGACGCCTTATTTTTTGTGTTATTTTGTGAGGAATCCCTTGCCAATGCGGTCGTGACTTCCTAAATTTTGGTACATGAAGATGAATGCAGTAATCCGTTTCAACCGTTGGTGGTGGGGCTCTACGAAATAGAGTCCGGTTTGCTGTTTTCATCAAGTGTTTGTAACCAAGAATTGAAAAAGGCTTTCGGACTCCCGAAGGCCTTTAATTTTTTACCCGTTTAACCTTTAACCTAGATTCTTCGACTCCGTTTCACTTCGCTCAGAATGACACACTCAACTTTAAACATCACACCTCAAAGCGCCAACGGCGCGACCTCAAACCCTATGATTACTTCAAACAACGGTTTCTTTGACAAGTTCGGCGGCAAGTATGTTGCCGAAATCATCCGCCGCCCGCTAGACGACCTGGAAGCGGCCTTCAACAAGTACATCCACGATCCGGAATTCCTTGAAGAACTCCGTATCATCCAGCGCGACTACATTGGCCGCGAAACGCCGCTGTACTTTGCCCCCACCGCTACGGAACTCTTGGGCGGTGCGCAGATCTACATCAAGCTGGAAGGTCTTGCCAATACGGGTGCCCACAAGATCAACAACGCCATCGGCCAGTGCCTCCTTGCAAAAAAGATGGGCAAGACCCGCATCATCGCGGAGACGGGTGCCGGCCAGCACGGGCTCGCTACCGCAGCGGCCTGCGCAAAACTTGGCCTTGAATGCGTTGTTTATATGGGCGAAGTCGATGTACGTCGCCAGCAACCCAACGTGGCCACCATGGAAATGTACGGTGCCAAGGTGGTGCCGGTTACCAGCGGTAGCCGCACTTTGAAGGATGCCGTAAACGAAGCTATGCGGGACTGGGCTACGAATTTCAAGAACACACACTATGTGCTCGGTTCTGCTCTCGGCCCGGCTCCGTTCCCGGATATCGTTCGTACCTTCCAGTCCATTATCGGTGAAGAAGTCAAGCGCCAGGCTGCTGAACGCAACATCGACATCGCAGCCGTTGTCGCTTGCGTGGGTGGCGGTAGCAATTCCATCGGCGTGTTCACCCCGTTTATCGAAGACAAGAATGTGCGCCTGATCGGTGCAGAAGCTGGCGGTATCGGCCCGAACAAGGGTGAAAACGCCGCCCGCATGACGGGTAACGCAAGCCGCGAAGGCATTCTGCAGGGTTACAAGAGCCGCTTCCTGATTGATGAAGACGGTCAGTCGCTGCCGACTCGTTCTATTTCTGCGGGTCTCGACTACATGGGAATTGGCCCGCAGCTTGCGGCCCTCGGCGAATCTGGCCGCGTGGAGTTTACGGCGATCCTCGACAAGGAAGCTCTTGAAGCGGTTAAGTTCTTTGCCCGCAACGAAGGCATTCTCTTTGCTCTCGAAAGCGCTCACGCTGGTGCTGCCGCTATGAAGATTGCAAAGGAACTTCCGAAGGACAAGGCGCTCGTCATCAATATGAGTGGCCGCGGCGACAAGGACATCTTTATCACGAGTCCGGTGTTCCGCCCCGAAAAGTGGAAGGAATTCCTGAAGGCGGAACTTGTCCGCCTCGAAAACAACGAGGACATCCACGACGCGGAGATAATGAACAAGAAATAACAAACGTCATTCCGGGTAGAGCCTGCCCCGGACTCGATCCGGGGACCCGGAATCTAGATGGCGTCCCCGTTGCCGAGGATCATATCCACTAAGCGGCAAGCCGCAAGTGGCTATTGTGATCAAGTCCGCCATGACGAAAAAAATTAAAGAGAGTTACTACTATGAATTTAATGTCTCATCTCATTGCCGGATTCCCGGACGCAGAAACTTCTATCGCTATCGCTGACGCCCTCGTGAAGGGTGGCGCCAACATCCTTGAAATCCAGCTGGCCTTCAGCGACCCCAGCGCCGACGGTCCGGCGATTCAGACGGCCTCCACCATCGCGCTGGAAAAGGGCTACTCCACCAAGCAGGGACTTGCCATCGTGAAGCAGATTCACGAACGCCACCCCGAGACGCCCATCTACATCATGACCTACGGCTCCCTGGCCTTTACGCCGGGCGTCGAAAACTTCGTGAAAATGTGCAAGGACGCGGGCGTATCCGCCTGCATCATTCCGGACTTGCCGTTCGACGGCGACGAAGGCCTGACCGAGGCTTGCAAGAAGCATGGCCTCGAAAACATTCCGGTGGCCGCTCCCTCCATGACGAAGGAACGTCTCGAAACGATGGCTTCCAAGGGTTTCAAGTACATCTACGCCGCACTTCGCGCAGGTACCACCGGCAGCGAAACGACCATTGACCAGGCGACCCTGGACTTTATCGATACCGTCGGTAAGGGCGGTGCCAAGGTGCTGGGCGGCTTCGGTATCCGTAACGGAGAACAGTCCAAGGTGCTTAGCAAGCATGTGTACGCCGTGGTTGCAGGTTCCGTGTTCGTGAACATCGTGCTCAATAATGAAGACTCTGCCGAAGGTCGTAAAAAGGCCATCGCCGAAATCGAGGGGAAGGCTAAAGAGATTTCGGGGTCTTAAGGAAAACGCCAAGATGATAGTGGATCCTCGCCTTCGCGAGGATGACGATAAAGACCGCGGGGTCTTAGGGGCAGAGCCCCTAGGCGTGGGGGTAGGCAAAGACTTGCCTTAGATCCTTCGACTTCGGCGCATCGCGCCTTCGCTCAGGATGACACCTAGGCAAGGCTTTGATGAGGGGGATTCTTCCCCCTTTTTAATATGGACTATTCCTTGTCTTTCTTAGAGTGGCAGGCGCACTCACCGCCTTCGCAAGGGCAGTGGTAGCAGTCGCCGGTTTCCGCGTAGTCCTTGCCAGTCCAGCAGAAGGTGCAGAGCTGTTCGGCCGGAAGCCCGATGGCGTGTATCAGGTCGTCGATGCGCTGGAACGCAAGGGTGGTCAGGTTCAGCTTCTGCCGGATGTATTCCACCATTCCCTTGTAGGCTTCGCCATCGGGATTGGTGTACTTGTCCAAATCGGGATTCTCGCCTTCCTGGTCGCGGATGTAGCGGCGAGTAATCAGGTCGTACTCGTTCTTGCTGCGGGAGAAGTTGATGAACTTGCAGGGGAAAACGAGAGGCGGGCAAGCGATACGCATGTGGGTTTCTTTACAACCCAAAGAGTAAAGTTTTTGCGCCTGCTTACCGAGCTGCGTGCCACGAACGATAGAGTCATCGCAGAACACCAGACGGCGGTCCTTGATAAGTCCCGGAATAGGAATAAGCTTCATGGAAGCCACGCGTTCGCGCTGCTTCTGGTCTTGCGGCATAAAGGAACGTGCCCAGGTCGGCGTGTACTTGACGAAGGGGCGGGCGAACTTGATGCCGGCCTCGTGGGCGTAGCCCAGGGCGTGGGAGGTTCCGGAGTCGGGAATTCCGCAGGCGGCGTCGGCTTCGGTGGGAGTGCGCTTTGCAAGGGCGGAACCGCAGCGGTAGCGGGTCATTTCCACGTTGCGTCCTTCGTAGCAGGAGGCTGGGTAACCGTAGTAGACCCAGAGGAAAGAGCAGATGGCCATCTTGTCGCCGGGCTTGACCAGCGTGGTGTCGCCATCGGGAGTGAGTTCCACCACTTCGCCCGGGCCCAGGTCGCGCACATGTTCGTAGCCCAGGTTCTGGAGGGCGCAGCTCTCTTGCAGGGCAATCATGGCGCCGTCTTTTTTGCCCAGCACGATGGGCGTGCGGCCCCACTTGTCGCGGCTGGCGTAGAACTTACCGTGTTCATCCATCAAGAGAATGGAGCAGCTTCCCTTAACCTTTTCGTGAACATACTTGAGGCCATCGACAATGGAATCCTGCGTGGCGATAAGGGCGGACACCACTTCGGTGGGCCCAACCATTCCACTGGTGGTGGAATACTGGAGCTGCATGCAGTTGTTCTTGAACAGCTCGTTCTTGATTTCTTCGATATTGGTAATCAAGCCCACAGTCACGATGGCGAACGTACCGAGCTTGGAGGTCATGACAAGTGGCTGCGGGTCGGTATCCGAAATAACGCCAATGCCCACTTTCCCGGCAAAAGAAAGCAGGTCGTGCTCGAACTTGCTGCGGAAGGGAGTGTTCTGGATGTTGTGGATGGAGCGGTGGAAAGTTCCGTTGGATTTCAGCACCGCCATACCGCCACGATGCGTTCCGAGATGTGAATGGTAGTCGGTACCGAAGAAGAGGTCGCTAACACAATCTTCCTTAGAAACCACTCCGCAAAAGCCACCCATGTTGGACTCCTTGTCGTAAAAAAGGGATTTTGTGCGGAAAAAATTAGAAAAAATGTCCAACCCAAAGGGTCTTTCATTCAAAAGCACTGTTTACTATCTTTGAGACTGGAGATTCTTTTACAAGGAGCGGAAAATGAAGAAACTTGTCCAGCTTTTCGCTATCGGCTTGATACTCATAACGATAACAGCATGTTCTCCCACTTTACATTCCATGGGTGCAGCGGCCCTGCCCTCCCCTGTGGTACACCGCGCCACCTCGGACAGTGCCGTTTCCGGAGTAGAACTGGCCGTCTCCGGATTCTGGGCCCACAACGGGGATGCAGACAACATCAAGGACATGAATGCCGGCGGCGGTAACTTCAGCGCCACCTACCGACTGGGCAAAGTCTTCTTCGTAAACGCCGCCGTAGGCGGGTTCGGCGGCTCCCTCAAGTTCAGCTGCGATGAAGACGCGGACTGCAACGACATAGTCACCTTCACCAACAGAGAGAAAGAGAAGACCTACAGCATCAACGGTTCCGACGACTATAACGATTGGCTCAGAACAAGCGAGGGACAAAAATCCTACAGCTTCATGAACTTCCAAGAACGTATCTTGGTGGGTATCGACGCCAACCTGGGCAAGTATGTCATCTTAGGCGTAGCAGGCGGCATCCAAGCCTACCAAGGCGGCTCCGACTACGACGAAATCCGCGAAGAACTGGGCGACCTGGGCTACATCGACAACTCCGACGCGAAAAACGGGATAGCACCCACATCGGCCTGGTGGATTGGCGTACGTTTCGGCAAGAACGGAAAGTTCGGGAACTTCACCATCGAATTCGACGATGTGTACAAGGGCACTATCGGCGACTGGGTCGGCGCCCGCAAATACACCTACGCCCACCCCACCGGATTTTTCCTGGGGGTGACCGAAGGCGACCTGATTTCTTTGGGCGTGTTCGCGGGCAAGCAATTCGTGTTCTAGGGGTTGGTTAGCCCCTTTTCAGCATCTCCATAATGCAGTGGTACGCCTGCGTGTATTCTATCTGCATGATGGTGGTAATCTTGTTGCCGGCATCCTTGCTGGATGCGCCACAGTGGAATAGTTTCTCGCTTTTCAGTCCGTAGTCCAAAAAGATATAACGGTCGTGGAATTTGCCTTTTGTCTTGTTAATGACAAGTTTCACATCAGGGCGCACGGCAAGAAAATCCTTTTTCATCTGTTCCGTCAAGATTTCAAAACTGCGGTTGTCGCTATAAATCGTCACAGAAACGCCCTTTGCAATTTGACGCAGCAGGTCGAGAGTCTTCACGCCGATATAATCGTCGATAATCGCTATGGATTTCTTCGCCATGCCGTAAATCTGCGTGAAGGCGATGTCGGCATCCAGCCGCTGCCCGTTCAGAATCAAGAAATGCTTGTGTGTACTCGGGTCCACAAATTTTTCCATGACCTTCTGGAGGTCCATATTCATTTTGCTGAACTCGCCACGCATTTCATGCACCTCGCCAGAAAGAACCTTGACATCTGCCGACACATCGGCAATATCCCTCGTGTTCTGGGCGGTTTGCAACACCAGCGGGGTGACTTCCGTGCCATTGAGCAGCAACCCCTCCGAAACAGCATAATCCTTCAGCCGTTTGAAAAGACGGATGAGCGCCATGCTCTGTTGTACCGCCAAATCGCCTTTCAGCACGGTCATGAGCATATAAATTCCTTGTTCCGTAAAGGCGTAGGGAGCATACTTGATATTAGATCCGCGAGAACTTTTGTTCAAGGTCAAAATTTTTGACCTTGAAACATTGTTGTTTTCTAATCCTATGTTCAAGGTGCAAAAATTGCACCTTGAAAGATCTTCGACTTCTCTTTTGGACAATTGGAACCGGAAATCCTCCGCAAAACGCTCAATATTATTCTTTACCTGCCGGTTAAAAGCTTTCGTGCTATACCCGTAAATCTCCGCCAGGTCTGCATCGAGCATCACCTTGACACCGCGGATAGTGTATATCCGCAACTTGAGCAGGTTCTCATCTATCAGGGAAAAGCTTGGCTTTACCAAGTCTAATTCCCTCTTTTTCTCTTTTTTCGTCACTTTTCCTCCTTTGGGGTAAAAAAAAGACCGCCCCGCCTGCGCGGATAGCGATCTATTAATACCACCTTTTCTGGTGCAGGGGGTAATATACAAAAATGGGGCGAGAAAAGCAACTTTTTTGAAAGGGGGAAGCCTCCCCCTCGGCAAAGCCTGTAGTCTTTGCCTACCCCCTCTGCGGGGATACCCCGCAACACCCCGGCTTTTGTCATTGCGAGGGTTCGTAGAACCCGTGGCAATCTCTGACCCGCTTTTGTCATTCCCGACTTGACCGGGAATCTCCCTTTTACTAAAATAAGGGTTGACATAGCCCCGTACCGAATGGTTCGGAGCGACCGTTTTTTGAGTTTCGACTCTTATTCTTGTTGCGGAAAAACGACCAAAATTTTCAACACTCAGGAATAAGTCGAACGCTCACGTCCCAATCGGGGCGTGGGTTGTTTGTGCTTATTGAGTGTTATGGTTTCTTGGTCGTTACCACCGCAACAATAGGCCTTACGACTCACGCCTTTTTTAGTTGCAGTCATCATGGTCTTTAGAAAAAGTGTCGAACAGATACTTTTGATAAGGAGCCCAGAATGAAGCCTAATACGGCAAAGTCCGAAGAAGTCAATTACAAGAAGAACTTCTGCGAAAAATACTTTGACAAAGGAACCTGGGATCTGGATGTTCTTAAACAAGTTGACATCCACTTAAAGGACAAAAAGGGACGAACACTCCTGTATATTGAATCAAAATATGTCATTGCAAATGAGACATCACACAGGCAAGCACTTGCACAGGTAATCCTAACTAATAAAAAGCAAGACTCCATTCTCTGTAGAGTGGCGCTTGTTTATCAGGACAAGAAAGGCGATGACATTTTGGAATTGATCGATTGCTCCGAAGATTCCGTAATGTACAACAACGATTTCAACTGGAATGCCGAACGTCCGAGTTCACCTTCAAAAGATGCTATTGATAGAATTAATGATCGCATTAAGGGAAGAATAACTCAATACTGTGGTGAAGAAATAAAAGACTTCTATGCAAATCTCAAAAAAGGTGATTCAACTGAAATAAACATCACCGAAAAGAATTTTGTCAGTGTATATAATCAATGGAAAGAAAATGTCATCTTCGCCAAAGAAATTCAAGATGAACAAGATTTGATAAACCTATTTCTTGTAGACATTTTGAATGGAACTAGTTACAAGAAAAAAGTTGTACTTGATGGCACTGGCATAGAAGTAGAGAGTCCTTTAATTCGTGAAGGTACAAATCTCAGTAAATATGAACTCACTATAGATAAAGGCAAAGTGAGAATTATTTACGATGAAAAGGAACTCTTTTCTGTTTCAGATAAAGAGATATATGATTTCTTCTGGAGAAAATATAAACGACCGCCCTCTTACGAGGAATTCCTGAAAATAATAGAGCATTCTGCAATGCTGTATTCCGAAAAATATCGCAAAGATACCGGAGGCGAATACACTCCAAATTGTTTTGTTGAATTACAAAATAAGATTCTCAAAGAGCATTATAATTTAAACGAATATATCGTTTTTGATCCTTGTGCCGGTGTAGGAAATCTTGAAAATCAATTCGGCAAGGATTATAAGCAATACTGCTATCTATCAACACTTGAAAAAACTGACGTAGACATCTGTAAAATCAAGGGTTTTGAAAATTCGCAGGTGTTTGATTATCTCAATAATGACGATCAGCCGAAATTTAAATACAAGGGAACCTTACTTGATATAACTGAAATTTGTAAACGAGAAAATAGAAAATTGATGGTTGTAATGAACCCTCCATATCAGAAACCCAAAGGATACACAAACAACCTTGCAATCGAATTCTTCAACAAAATTTTAGCATTAAAGCCCCAAACAATTGTATTTTACTACACAACAAAATCTTTTCTAAACAATGAATGTGAACACTATATTGCTTCTGGATACAAAATTGTATCCCACATTTTCTCTGATGCAGAAAAGACCTTTAAATTAAGCAACTGGCCGATAAGTCAGGTTATTTTTGACAGAGATCAAGGCGAAGATGTTCAAGCCAAATGCATAAAAACAAATAGATACGAATTAGAAAAAGATGTTTTTGCATATAAGGGAACTTATTGTTACGACCTATCTAAGGCCAATCTTTTTAGAGAATTACAAAATTCTGTAAAAAATCATCAAACTGGAATGAAAATCGGAGTTTTTAGTTATCTTAATGATGTTATAAAAATTGGCAATGGGGGAACAGAACGAGGAAATAATGTTACAACAAATAATTTAATGTCATGCCTTCTCTCTAAGGGATTAATCTTTAATTCGCATCACAAATACTTTGAACTTAATTCTATCGTCTATCGTGGGCAAATAGATGATATTTCGGATGAATTGAAAACAGACGCCATAATGTTCTCTCTTTTTTATAAGGGACTTCTTTTTTCAAATAAAGGTCAAAAGAACTATATTATGCCGTTCACGGCTCAGGAATTAGGTTGCAACAGAAATGACTTGAATGTCCTTTATTCTGATGACACGCAAAACGATATTTTCTATCAGGGAGAATATTTTGACTTTCGTGAATTTTTAAAACAATTTTCTTTTTCTAAAGATGCCAAGGATTTGTACATTGCGGCTCTTCAAGTTTTCAAATACTACCATTCAAATCAAGAATACGCTCATGACCGGGATTGGAACGACAGTTATTATGACATTACAAACGCCATCATGGGAAAAGACATTTCAAGCTATTCTAGTGTAGATTCGAAAAGCGATAAACGTATTACCAAAGTCAAAACCACTAAGGGAGCCAAAGGGTTCGGAAGAAATACCATTAAATCCGTGGTAGCGACAAAAGATTTGCCTATTTTCACAAATTTTTTCGATGTTCGAGATGCTCTTGCTAAGAAGATCAACAAACAACTTGTCGAACAAGGGCTTCTTTTGTGGGAAAGAGAAAATATATTCTAATGTACATAACAGCCCGGGCGTTGCGGGGGCGGCGTCTGAGCCCCCGCTCGAAGGGGTAGCGGATGATACGGCTAGATGGCGGGTCGTGGCCCGCCATGACGGCGTAGCAGAAGCGAGGGGAAGGCTTTCCCCTTTCATATAAGCGCCTTTTTCGCCAGCATTTCTAGTAACTAGTAACTAGTAACTATCAACTATTAGCTATCTTTGTGCCCACTATGGAAAAATAAACGAGGCGAACGTTGTAGCCGGGAGCTTGCTCACGGATATAACTGAGCCGAAGGTATTTTATGGAAACTCGTTACAATTCTAAAGATGTGGAAGCCCGATGGCATAAGACCTGGGCTGAGAATAACAGTTTTGCACCCAGCGGAAAGGGCGAACCGTTCTCGGTCGTGATTCCGCCCCCGAACGTTACCGGCGCACTCCATCTGGGACATGCGCTCAACGATACGCTCCAGGACATTTTGGTACGCTACCGCCGCAAGACGGGCCGCGACACGCTGTGGATTCCGGGTACGGACCACGCGGGTATCGCCACGCAGGCAGTCGTCGAAAAGCGCCTTTTCCAGGACGAACACAAGACCCGCCACGACATTGGCCGCGACGCCCTGGTGGAACGCATTTGGAAGTGGAAGGACGAATACGAAGCCCGTATCACGAAGCAGCTCAAGAGCTTGGGCGTCAGCTGCGACTGGAGCCGCCAGCGTTTCACGCTGGACCCGGTTTGCGCAAAGGCCGTGCGTCACGCCTTCTTCAACCTGTTCAAGAAGGGCCTGATTTACCGCGGCAAGCGCCTGGTGAACTGGGATACTAAGCTCCAGACTGCCGTTGCCGACGACGAAATCTACTACGAACACGTGAAGGGCCACTTCTGGACGTTCAAGTACCCCTTGGCCGACGGTTCGGGATTTATCCCCGTTTCGACGACCCGTCCGGAAACCATCATGGGCGATACCGCCCTCGCCGTGCACCCGAACGACGAACGCTACGCGCAGTTCATCGGCAAGATGCTCAAGGTGCCCTTCGTTGACCGCGAAATCCCGGTAATTGCCGACGCAATCCTCGTGGACAAGGACTTCGGTACGGGTTCCGTGAAGGTGACTCCGGCTCATGACCCGAACGACTATGCGACGGGCCTGCGCCACAAGCTCCCGATGATTAACATCATGAACGATGACGGCAGCCTGAACGAGAACGCCGGCAAGTTCCAGGGCCTGAAGGGCCAGGCCGCCCGGGACGCCGTGGTGGCAGGTCTCGAAGAACTCGGACTTTTGATCAAGGTGGAAGACCACGAAATGGACGTGGGCCACTCCGACCGCAGTAAGACCGTTATCGAACCGTACCTCAGCGACCAGTGGTTCGTGAAGATGGACGTGCTCGCCGAAAACGCGATGAACGCCGTGAAATCGGGCGAGATCAAGATTATCCCCGAACGTTACGCCAACAAGTATCTGGACTGGCTCGCCGAAAAGCGCGACTGGTGCATCAGCCGTCAGCTCTGGTGGGGCCACCGCATTCC